>JAICJG010000014.1 GCA_025928585.1 Rhodanobacteraceae bacterium | reverse complement strand
GGAAACCGCACGTCGTAGCACACGGAAAGCCCCAGGCGTCCCACGGGCGTATCCACGACCACCGGCGTCGAGCCCGGCGCTACGTTGGCTGATTCGCGGTAGCTCTCCGCGCGCTCGGGCACCTCGACATCGAACAGGTGAATCTTGTCGTAGCGGGCGCGGCGCTCCCCGGCCGAGTCGTAGACGAGGCATGCCGCGGCGGCGCGGCCGTCGGCAGCCCCCCGCAGCGGCATGGTGCCGCCGACGAGCCATATTCCCAGCCTTCTGGCGCTCTCCGCGAGGAAGTCCTGCACGGGACCGCGGCCGTCGTCCTCGGCGACACGGCGCTTATCGCCGTCGGACAGCCCCATGAAAGCGAAGTTCTCCGGCAGTACCGCAAGCTGCGCCCCGCGACTCGCCGCCTCTTCCAGGAGGGCACGCGCCTCCCGCGAATTGGCGGAGACGTCCGGGCCGGACGTCATCTGTATCGCAGCGACCAGGGGCATGGGGGCTACTATGGGGTCGTCGGAGGTCGCCGGCAATGGTGTCGTCGGAGGCGCCGGATTCTTGCCCTGCCAGCCTGCGCCGGCGTGCCCAGTCTGCCCGGCCCCGGCCCGGCGCGATCGTTCAGGCGTGCACGATGTCGAACTGATCGACGCCGTAGAGTCCCTCGACCTGCAGCCGGACAGGCAGGCCTATCTGGGCCTTGAGCTCATCCAATGGCGCCGCCTGCGCCTCGAGCAGCAGCTCGATCACGTCGGCATGGGCGAGGAGCAGCAGCTCGCGGCTCGACGTCTGCCGGCCTTGGCGCAAGATCTCGCGGAAGATCTCGTTGCAGACGGTTTCGGGCGTCTTCACGAATCCGCGTCCCTCGCACGCGGGACAAGGCTCGCACAGCAGGTGCTCCAGGCTCTCGCGTGTGCGCTTGCGCGTCATCTCGACCAGCCCGAGAGGCGACAGGCTCACTATGTGGGTCTGAGCGCGATCGCCGGCGAGCGAATGCTCGAGCGTCGCGAGCACCTGGCGGCGGTGCGACTCGTCGTGCATATCGATGAAGTCGATGATGATGATGCCGCCGAGGTTGCGCAGCCGGAGCTGGCGCGCCGCGGCCTGCGCGGCCTCGAGGTTGGTGCGGAACGCGGTTTCCTCGAGGTTGCGCGAACCGAGATAGCCGCCGGTGTTGACGTCGATCGTGGTCATCGCCTCGGTCTGGTCGATCACGAGGTAGCCGCCGGACTTCAGCGGAACCTCCTTGCGCAACGCCTTCTGGATCTCGTCCTCGACGCCGTACAGGTCGAATATCGGCCGCTCGCCGGCGTAATGTTCGACGCGCACCGCGAGGCCTGGCATGAACCGCTGGGCGAACACCAGCGTACGTTCGAAGGTTTCCCGCGAGTCTACCCGCACCTTCTCGATGTCGTCGTGCATCAAGTCACGGAGGACACGCAATGGCAGCGGCGGCTCCTCGTAGATCCGCTCGCCGGGCTGTGCGCCTTCCATGCCTTCATGGACCGACTCCCAGACCTTGCGGACGTAGGCGACATCCTCGGCGAGTTCCTGTCGCTCCAGGCCCTCGGCGTTGGTGCGGGCGATCAGCCCCGCGGCGCTTCCTTCGGCGAGCTCGCCGAGGATGCCGCGGAGCCGCTCACGCTCGACCTCGTCCTCGATCCGCGCGGACACGCCGAGGGTCGCGCTGCCGGGCAGCAGCACGAGATAGCGCGATGGGATCGAAAGATAGGTGGAAAGGCGCGCACCCTTGCTGCCGATCGGATCCTTGATGACCTGCACGATCACCCGTTGGCCTTCGTGAACCATTTCGGTGATCGGCGGCACCGGGGGCGGCTGCGCGACGCCCTCGATCGGATCGGCCGCGAGGATCGGCCGTGACGCGTCGGCCGCATGCAGGAAGGCGCTCCGCTCGAGGCCGATGTCGACAAACGCGGCCTGCATGCCGGGCATCACCCGCTGCACGCGTCCGCAATAGATGTTCCCGACGTAACCGCGATGGCCGGTACGTTCTATGTGCACCTCCTGCAACATGCCGTTCTCGACCACGCCGACCCGTGCCTCGCGGGGTGTGACGTTGATCAGGATTTCCTCGGTCATGTGCCGGCGGGCCCGTGCGGCGGGATGCGGGGGCCCCTTATAGCCCGCCACGGCCTCGGCTGTCGATGCAGCAGGCGCGGCAACTCCCACGCATCAGGCATCGCGATGGGCCGCGCGCAGCAGCCCCGCCGTCTCGAACAGCGGCAGTCCCATCACCCCCGAGTAGCTTCCGGAAAGATGCGCGATGAAGGCGGCCGCCCTGCCCTGGATCGCGTAGCCGCCGGCCTTGCCGAACGGTTCGGCGGTCGCGACGTAGCGCGCGATCCGGGCATCATCCAGATCGGCGAACGTCACTTCCGATTCGCACGCCGCGATTCCGGTCGCGCTCCGGCTCGCGCAGCACACCACCGAGACCACCCGGTGCGTGCGGCCGGACAACGCCCGCAGCATCCCCGCCGCATCAGCGGCGTCGCAAGGCTTGCCGAATACCCGCCCGTCCAGCACCACTTCGGTGTCGGCACCCAGCACCACCGCCGCCGCATCGGTCGTCGATGCCGTGCGCAATCCCGACAGCGCTTTTTCGCGCGCCACCCGTTCGACGTAGTCGCGTGGCGTTTCGGCCGGCGTGCGCTCTTCGGGCACATCCACCGCGACGACTTCGAACCGGACGCCAAGTTGCGCGAGCAACTCGCGCCGACGCGGGGATTGCGAGGCCAGATAAAGCATCGCGCCAGCATACCGGCGCACCGAAGCGATCGAACGTCGGCTGCGGAGGCTGCAGGCTCAGCCATGCCTCGCCGGGTTTTTTCGTTCGTCTTGCGCGCAGGCGCGAAGGGCCGACGTCGAAGCAATGACGATCGGCGTTTCGACTCCGTTCGCCAGGCTCACGCAGCCTGTCCCGAGATTGTCGAAGGGCTCGACGCGAACGGGTTCGTACTCAAACGGGTGCGTGTGCGGGAGCAGCCTCGGCAGCAGCCGGCGGAACCAGCGCGATCACCGTCCAGCCACTGCGCGGCTCGGTTCGACGACGGTTGCTCGCGACGCGCAGCTTGCCACCCGGCTCGATCCCGAACAGCAGCACCGTATCCGCGCCATGCTGTGCGACGAAGGCCGGCCAGTCGAACGCGACCGTCAACGCGTTGGCCTTGATCCGCCATCCGGCCGCGAGCAGTTCGCTGAAGCGCGTGTGCGTCATGTCGTTGCCGAACAGCGCCCTGGAGCGCAGGCTGCCGGCGAACGCCGCGCGATTGCCGCTTTCCTCGGGGGCCAGCACCCGCAGTCGATAGACGCGCTCGCGGCCGAACTCCGCCCGATAGTGCATGCACGCGAGCGAATTCATCTCGCGTCGCACGGACATCGCGAGCAACCGCCCAATGCCGGTCAGGTCGAGATTCAACTCCGCATGCTGCGAAGTGGGATTGCCGTAGAACGTGCTGAGGCCACCCATGCGCGCCTTGCTGATGCCATCCCAATCGTCGTCGGCAACGATGACCTGGAAACCTTGCTCCACCAGCGCCGTGGCGATGCCGCGCGCGACTTCATCGGAACCGTAGATCAACACGCCGGTCGGATCGGGTGCCGCGACGCCGAGCCAGCGCGCCAGTGGCCGTGCGGTGGCGCTCTGGAGGACTACCGTCGCGATGATCAGGATGAATACCAGCGGCACCAGCGCGCCGGCGCCAGCCACCCCCAACTCACCCAGGCGCAGTGCGAACAGCGAGGACACCGACGCCGCCACGATGCCGCGTGGCGAGACATAGCCGACCAGCGCGCGCTCGCGCCAGGTCATGCCACCGCCCACCGTTCCGACCAGCACCGTGAAGGGCCGGATCAGGAACTGCGCGACCAGGAACACCAGGATGCCGGCCATCAACATGCCCGGCGGCAGCGGCCAGTGCAGGCGCGCGGCCAGCACCACGAACAGCAGCGACACCAGCAACGTGGACAGGTGTTCCTTGAAGTCCATGATGTGGTCGATGTGGATCCGGCGCACGTTGCCCAGGGTGATCCCCATCAACGTCACCGCCACCAGGCCCGACTCGTGCGCCAACTGGTTCGAAAGCGTGAAAGCGCCCAGCACCGCGATCAGCGTTCCGTACGCCTGCAGGTACTCGGGGATCATCTGCCGGTACAGCAGCACGGCGAGCCCGGCCGCGACTACCATCCCGATCGCAGCCCCGATGCCGACGGTGGCGCCGAACACCGCGAGCGAATGACCCTGCTGGTGCGACACGATCGCCTCGAACACCAGCACCGCGAACAGCGCGCCGAGGGGATCGAGGATGATGCCTTCCCAGCGCAGTGCACTGGCAATGCGCGCGTCGGGCCGCAAGGTGCGCAGCATCGGCGTGATCACCGTGGGCCCGGTTACGCAGGTCAATGCGCCGAACAGGAACGCGACTTCCCACCGCAAACCCGCGATCCAGTGCGCTGCCGCAGCCAACATCAGGAGCGCCAGCACCGCGCCGTAACTGACCAGGCCGCGCACCGAACGACCGATGCCGCGCAGCTCCGAGAAGCGCAGCGTCAGGCTGCCCTCGAAGAGGATCAATGCGACCGCAAGCGAGACCGTCGGGAACAGGAACGCGCCCAGCGCCTTGTCGGGGTTGAACAGCCCCGTGGCCGGGCCCAGCGCGATGCCGATCAGCAGCAGGAACAGGATCGCGGGCAGCCGCATCCGCCACGCCAGCCATTGGGCGAGGAAGCCCACCACCAGCAGCACGGTGAGCACCACACCAAGATCGATCGCCATGCAACCTCGCGTCCTTCGGGTTGCTCACGATGGTAGCGTTAACCGTCGCAGCGCTCTTGCAGGGTGGTGCCGAGCGCACGAAGCCCAGTGACGGGCGCCTTCATCCCCCCGCCATAGACGCGACGAATGTTGGGCTTCTCCCGGAACAGGTCCGGGAGGGGACTGCCCGCATTCATCCGCGGTGATACGGATGGCCGCTGCAAATTGTCACTGCGCGATACAATTGCTCGGCGACGAGCAGGCGCACCAGCATGTGCGGGAGCGTAAGCGGCCCGAGCGACCAGCACTGGTCGGCGCGTTGCAACACGTCGCGCGCGTGACCATCGGGTCCGCCGATCAGGAATGCGAGGTCGCGGCCCGCCATGCGCCAGTTCGACAATCGATCCGCCAGTTGTTCGCTGGTCCATGCGGTTCCGCGGCCTTCCAGCGCGACGACGTGCGCGTCTCGCGGCAAAGCGGCGAGCAGCGCCTCGCCTTCATCGGCCATCGCCCGCACATCGTCGCGGCCCTTGCCGCGGGCACCGGGCTTGATCTCGACGAGTTCCAGCGGGAGGTCGCGAGAGAGACGCTTCGCGTATTCCGCAAATCCCTCCGCCACCCATCGCGGCATGCGTTCGCCGACCGCGATCAGCTTCGCGCGCATGCGGATTGCAGAGCAGCGCTCAAGACATCCTCAGCCGTTGGCGGCTTCGGCGTCCGGCACCCGGTCGCCCACGGTCCAGAGGCGCTCCAGACCGTAGAACTCGCGGATGCGCGGCAGCATCACGTGGACGATGATGTCGCCGAGGTCGACCAGCACCCATTCGGCTTCGTCCTGCCCTTCGACGCCGAGCGGCAACATCCCCGCGCGCTTGGCGAACTTGACCACCTCGTCGGCGATCGATTTGACGTGGCGGGAGGAGGTTCCCGAGGCGATGATCAGGAGGTCGGCGATCGAGGTACGTCCGCGCACGTCGATTTCACGGACGTCGTGGGCCTTCAGCTCGTCGAGGGCGGCCAGCACGCGTCGGCGCAGGGTCGCAAAGGAGGGGGTATGCGGGACAGCAGTGGCCGCGGAACGGCGTTCGGTCTGGCGGGTCAAGTTGTGGAAGGCCTCGGCCTCGAGAAGGCGCGCGGATTGCGCGCCTTCAGTATGCACTCGCGGGGGAAGATCGCAAGTGTCACCGGCAGGGTAAAGGGGAGCAGGACAAAGCAGCCAACCGCGATGGCGCCGCGCGCTTTCGCTGCCTCTATTCCCTGCTCCCTGCTCGCTGCTGCCGGCTTTCCCGGTACGGCGCAAGCAGCGACCGATCGGCCAGCAGGGCATCCGGGACCAGCCAGCGCGGCTCGCCGCCGTGCGCCAGCTCCTCCCGGATCCGGGTCGCGGAGATCCCGAGGGAGGTCACGACCGTGTCGAGGACACGGCCCGCCGCTGCTTCGCGCAGGGCCGCCGGATCGCCGATCCGCCGCTCGGCGACCTCCGCCGCGAGCGCATCGGGCAGCGCCGGGATCTGCGCGGGCCGGGTCAACACGCACATATGCGCCAATCCGAACAACTCACGCCAGCGATGCCAGGTCGCAAGTCCGGCGAAGGCGTCGGCGCCGACCACCAGCACCAGCGGGCGTGCATCGCCGATTTCCGCGCGCAGCGAGGTCAGCGTATCGAACGTGTACGACGGACCCTCGCGCTCCAGTTCGCGCAGGTCGAGCCGCAGGCGGTCCTGCCCTGCCAGCGCGGCGCGCAGCATCGCCACGCGCCGCGCGGCATCGGCAACCGGCTGCGGGCGATGCGGCGGTACCTTGGCTGGAACCAGGTGCACGTCGGCGCCCAGCGTTTCCGAGGCTTCCCACGCGGCACGCAAATGTCCGTTGTGGACGGGGTCGAAGGTGCCGCCGAAGACCGCGAAAGGCCGCATCGCGCTCATGATGAGAGGCAATCGCAATCCGCAAAGGAAGGCGGACAAGCGCAGACGAGGTCGAACCGTGCTGGATTATTCGCATTCTTCCTGTTCATTTCCGGACCCATCCTGCGCTTCTTCATTCACGCCCTTTGCGTTCATTCGCGGACCGATCCTGCGCTACTTCATTCACACACTTTGCGTTCATTCGCGGACGGATCCTGCTCTTCTTCATGCCGCCAGCAACACGTCGGCCGCGCGCGGCTGCGCGATCGCGACCATGAGCCGTTCCATCTCGCGCCACGGGTCGCCCGCCTCGCGGCCCTTCGCCATCCGGTCGATCCTCGCGCACCAGGCAAGACAGCGCCGCCAGTGCGCGTCGCCGCGACCGGCGCGCTTCAACGCACCGGCAAACAGCTTCTGGCGCGCGGGCCAGAAGTTGTACTCGTTGCGCACCGCGCTCGCAAAATCGGACGCAGATGCGAGCCGCAGCGCGAGGTCGAGCTGGTTCAGCACCCAACCCATCATCGGGATCAGCTCCTCGCCTTCCGCACGCAGCCCCGCAACGATCTTCAGCGCGCGCAGCGCGTCGCCGCCGAACGCAGCGTCGGTGAGGCGGAACACGTCGTACACGGCATTCTCTTCGCCGAGCGCCTCCAGCTCCTGCGCCTCCACCGGGCCCGGGCCCCGCAACCCCGCGAGCTTGTCGATCTCCTGGGCGATCGCGAGCAGGTTGCCCTCCGCACGCGCGGCCAACAACGCGACCGCGTCGGCGGAAGGCGCAAAGCCGTGGGCGCGCATGCGCGCCCTGATCCAGGCCGGCAATTGATCGACGCGCGGTGCCTGCAATCGCACGTAGCGGCCGGCACGCTCGACCGCCTTCACCCAGGCGCCTTCGTGCTTCTTGCTCCACTGCATCGCGCTGATCAGCAATACGGTGTCGGGTGCCGGCGACTTGCACCACTCGGTGATCGCGGCGGCTCCGTCGCGATCGGGCTTGCCGGTCGGGAGGCGCAATTCGATCAGGCGCCTGGAGGCGAACAGCGACAGGCTCGCGCCACTCCGCGCCAGCCGGTCCCAGTCGAAGTTCGGCTCGACGTCCAGCACGTCGCGTTCGGTGAAGCCGAGTGCGCGGGCGCGCGCCCGCAACGCGTCACCGGCTTCCTGCAATTGCAGCGGTTCCTCGCCGCCCAGCAGGTACACCGGCGCGAGGTCGCCCTTGGCCAGGGTCCCGGGGAAGCCGTCCGGTTCGATCGTCACGACTCAGCCCGCGCTGCCACCGGAGGCGGGCCCGGACGTGGGCGCGGCGGAGGATGGCGACTGCGCCGCCCGCGCCTCGAACCGGCGCATTACCGCGGCGGTCATCTCGCGCACCAGGCTGCGTTCGATCGTCTCGGTTTCGCTGGAGATTGCCGAGAACTGGGTCTGGTCGATCGCGAATTCGTGCGAAAGGTCGATCGTCTGCCTCGGCAGGAGCACTGTTCCGTCGCCAGCGGTCAACTGGAACTGTACCTCGAAGCCCACGACGTATTCGCCCACGCGCTGGAATCCGCTGCTCGTCAGGAGCCGCGAGGAGAACGCCGCAACGGGCACGGACAAGGTCGGCACCCCCGGCTCCGGCGCGTCCAGCACTTCGACCTTGCTCGCCCGCAATGCCGCGGCCAGTGAGCGCGGAAATTCCCCGCCGCCATTGACGTCGAGGTAGACGCGTTGCGCCATCGGCGCCGGCAGGGCCGCGCTCCGGCGCAGGTGGAATCCGCAGCCGGCGAGCGCAGCGGCGGTGGCGAGGCACGCCAGCAAGACCAGCCACTTTGGGATCCGCATCGAATCAGCTCCCGCGACGCATCAGATTCAAAGGTGCAAGCCTGCAAACACCCCCTTCCGAGGAACGGGGTCGGCGCGCCAGCGCCGGGGAATGCAGTCGCACGAGCACAAGAGCCAACCCCGAGCCCCCCTTGCTGCGGAAGCCGGAAGAAAAGCATGCGGCGCCCGGGCTGCCCGAAATACCGAATCTGCCAAAGGATAGCAGCGGCAACCCGCGCCACGAGGCGTGTTCAGCCCACCACGATGTTGACGATCTTCCCCGGCACCACGATCACCCTGCGCACCTCCTTGTCCGCGAGCGCGGCGATCACCCCCGGAAGCGACTGCGCCTGCGCTTCCACCTCCTCGCGGGGAGCGTCGACCGCGACATCGATCGTGCCGCGCAACTTGCCGTTGACCTGCACCGCCAGCGTCATCGTGTCGCGGACCAGCGCCGCCGCATCGACCTCCGGCCACCGCACGTCCTCGATGAGGGTTTCCGAATGGCCGAGCACCTGCCACAGCGCGTGGCTCGCATGCGGGGTGAACGGGTTCAACAGCAGCACCATCGCTTCCAGCGCCTCGTGCCGCAAGGCCCGGCCCGCGTCGCTCATGTCCTCGAATTTCGACAGCGCATTCAGCAGTTCCATCAGCGCCGCGATCGCCGTATTGAAGTTGCGCCGGCGGCCGATGTCGTCGCCGACCTTGGCGATCGTCTCATGCACCTGCCGGCGCAGCGCCTTTTGCGCAGCGTTCAGCGCAGCCGGCTCGACTTGCGGGTGATCGGCTTGCGATGCGTGCGTCACCACCTCGCGCCAGAACCGGCGCAGGAAGCGCGACATGCCCTCGACGCCGGCCTCGTTCCATTCCAGCGACTGATCGGGCGGTGAAGCGAACATCGAGAACAGCCGCACGGTGTCCGCGCCGTACTTGTCGATCATCACCCGCGGGTCGACGCCATTGTTCCTCGATTTCGACATCTTCTCGATCGCGCCGACCTGCACGGGTTGCCCATCGGCCTTCAGCGTCGCACCGACCACGCGACCCCTGTCGTCACGCTGGACATCGACATCGGCCGGGTTCACCCATTCGCGCTGCAGCTCTTCCGGGTCCCGTGTCTCGAGTCCCGAGTCCCGGTAGAACGTCTCCGCCACCACCATTCCCTGGCACAGGAGGTTGGTCGCCGGCTCGTCCGAGTGCACCAGCCCGGCGTCGCGCAGCAGCTTGTGGTAGAAACGAAAGTACAGAAGGTGCAGGATCGCGTGCTCGATGCCGCCGATGTACTGGTCGACCGGCAACCAGTAGTCCGCGCGCCCATCGACCTGGGTCGCGGCACCCGGCGAGCAGTAGCGCGCGTAGTACCAGCTCGATTCCATGAAAGTATCGAAGGTGTCCGTTTCGCGCTCGGCTGCACCGCCACACTGTGGACAGGTGGTCTTGCGCCACTCCGGATCGGATTTCAGCGGCGATTGCACCCCGGAGAACTCGACGTCTTCCGGCAGCACCACCGGCAACTGGTCCTCCGGCACCGGCAGCGGGCCGCACTTCGGACAGTGGATGATCGGGATCGGGCAGCCCCAGTAGCGCTGCCGCGACACGCCCCAGTCGCGCAACCGCCAGTTCACCTGCCGCCGGCCGCGGCCTTCGCGTTCGAAGCGCTCGGCCAACGCATCGAACGCCTGCCGGAAATCCATGCCATCGTATTCAGCCGAATCGACCAGCGTGCCATGTTCCAGGAACGGACCTTCGGTGATGATGCGGTTCTCGAACTCCTCCAGCAGGTCCCCGACCGGCAGGGGCTCGGCCACGTCGATGGCCTTGCTCTGACCGAGCGCCGCGCTCATAGGGTCGGTGTTTTCGGCCGCGTCGCGGCCGAGCTCGCGGATTGCGTCACGCACCCCGTCGCTGACGATCACCATCTTGATCGGCAGGTCGTACTTGGTCGCAAATTCCCAGTCGCGCTGGTCGTGGCCCGGCACCGCCATCAGCGCGCCGGTACCGTAGTTCATCAGCACGAAGTTGGCGATCCAGATCGGAACCCGCTCGCCGGTGACCGGGTGCAGCGCATAGAGTCCCGTCTCGACGCCGCGCTTCTCGCGGGTCTCGATTTCGGCCTCGGATACCCCGCCGTGCCGACATTCGTCGATGAACGGCTGCAGCGCGGGGTTGTTGCGGACGGCCTCCTGGGCCAGCGGGTGCTCGGCGGCGACCGCGAGGTAGGTTACGCCCATCAAGGTGTCGGGGCGGGTGGTGAAGACTTCCAGCGCGCCGCCGCCTTCGACGTCGAAACGGATTTCCAGGCCTTCCGAACGCCCCAGCCAGTTGCGCTGCATGATCTTGACCGCGTCCGGCCATCCAGAAAGCGCCTCAAGATCACCTAGCAATTCATCGGCATAGTTGGTGATCTTCAGAAACCACTGCGGAATCTCGCGCTTTTCGACGGGCGCGCCCGAGCGCCAGCCCCGGCCGTCGACCACCTGCTCGTTGGCGAGCACCGTCTGGTCGACCGGGTCCCAGTTCACGACGCTGTTTTTCCGGTACACCAGCCCCTGCCTGAACAGCCGCACGAACATCCGCTGCTCGTGCACGTAGTAGTCCGCGTCGCAGGTGGCGAACTCGCGCGACCAGTCGATCGCGAAACCCATCGCCTTCAGTTGCCCGCGCATGTGCGCGATGTTCTCGCGAGTCCATTTGGCGGGCGGGATGCCACGCTGGATCGCGGCGTTCTCCGCCGGCAAGCCGAACGCATCCCAGGCCATCGGCTGCAAGACATTCCTGCCCTGCATCCGCTGGTAGCGGCTGATCACGTCGCCGATCGTGTAGTTGCGAACGTGGCCCATGTGGAGCGCGCCGGAGGGATACGGCAGCATCGACAGGCAATAGTATTTTTCGCGCGAGGCGTCTTCCTTCACCTCGAACGCACGGGTGTCGGCCCAGAACTTCTGCGCGGCGGCCTCGACGGCGCTGGGGTTGTAGGCGCTGGGGTCGTGGGTTTCCTGCATGGCGGTGATGCGATCCGGCAGCGAACGGTGGGGAAAGCGGCCAGCCTACCGCAGTGCAGCAAAAGCGCCAAGCGGCGTGCAGGCCGACGGGAGCCGACTCCTACTCTCCCGCGCCGTCAAGGCCGCGCGGATACGCTGCGGATCGTATCCATACAGGCTGCGCAGCACCCATTCGGTTTCCAGCAACACCGTGCACGACAACGCGATGTCGCCGCCATCGACCAGCCTGCGCGCGGCACGCGCCTGCGCTGCATCGCCCCCGGCAAGGTCACGAACGACGACGTCCGTATCGACCGCGGGCATGTCACTGCTTCACTTCTCCCGCGACGGCGGCATCCATCTCGGCGAGTGTCTTCGCCCGCCCCTCGAACCCAGGCATGCCGAAGACGTCGCCCGGCCGGATGGTGCGGAAGACTTCGATCGACCTTCAAGGCCTGCTGTTGCCGCGAGATTCGGAAACAAACCGCCAGCCCGAGTCACACCCGGCGGCCCTGCTGCCAATGTGCCGCTAAGATGCGCGCTCGGCCAATCGAGGGGAGCACCATGCATCCGTCAACGCGCAGCGGCATCGTCGGCAAACTTCACTTAACGCTGGCGATCACCGCGCTCACGCTGGGCACGATGCAGGCGGCCGCAGCGCCCGTCGCGAATGCAGCGCCCGCGCCCGAACTCACGGTGATCCACTGCGCGCACATGATCGACACGCTCGCGGGGAAAATGCTGGGCGCGACCAGCATCGTGATCGACGGCGAACGCATCAAGGAAGTGGTGCCGGGCTCGGTGAACCGCGACGGCGCGAAGGTCATCGACATGCCCGCGAACGACACCTGCCTGCCGGGGCTGATCGATTCGCACACGCATTTGACGTCGCAGTTCAGCAAGTCCAGCTACAGCGACCAGTTCCGGCTGAACCCGGCCGACTACGCGATCGAAAGCACGGTGTTCGCGCGGCGCACGCTGCTGGCGGGCTTCACCACCGTCCGCAATCTCGGCGAGCACGACAACTCTTCGATCGCGTTGCGCAACGCGATCAATGCCGGGGAGATTGCGGGACCGCGCATCTTCACCGCCGGCAAGTTCATCGGCACCACCGGCGGCCACGCCGATCCGACTGATGGCTACCGCTGGGACCTGCAGGGCAACCCGGGCCCCAAGGACGGCATCATCAATTCGCCCGCGGACGCATGGAAGGCGGTGCGCCAGCATTACAAGGACGGCGCGGACTTGATCAAGATCATGCCATCGGGCGGCGTGCTGGATGAAAGTTCCAGTTCCGAAAATCCACAGATGACGCTGGCCGAGATCAAGGCAGTGGTCGCGGCCGCGCACGATTACGGCTTCACCGTGGCCGCGCACGCTCACGGCGCGGAAGCGATCCGTCGCGCGGTGCTCGGGGGCGTCGACTCGATCGAGCACGGCACCTTCATGGACGATCAGGACATGAAACTGATGAAGCAGCGCGGCACCTGGTACGTGCCGACGATCATCGCCGGCGAATACGTGATGGGCAAGGCGAAGGAAGGGTGGTACCCGCCACAGGTCGCGCGCAAGGCGCTGGAAGTCGGCCCGAAGATCCTGGCCACCGCGGGCAAGGCTTACAAGGCCGGCGTCAAGATCGCGTTCGGCACCGACGCGGGCGTCTATCCGCACGGCGAGAACGCGCAGGAATTCGTGTACATGGTGCAGGCGGGTATCCCGCCGATGTATGCGATCCAGGCGGCAACCACGCACGCTGCGACGTTGCTGAAGCATCAGAATGATTTCGGCAGCATCACGACCGGCAAGTACGCCGACGTCGTCGCGGTCCCGGGCAATCCGCTGGAGGACATTTCGTTGATGAAGAAGATCGACTTCGTGATGAAGGCCGGCACCGTATACAAGCGGAACGGCGAGCCGACCGCGGCGGACCTCAAATCCAGCCTTGGAATGTGATCCGCCCACCTCCATTGAGTCGTCCATGAATTCCGTCGCCAAATCCGACAGCGCAGCCCGGCCTGCCGGCACCCAGGTCTTCGAGGCCGGCGAGGCCAATTTCGAAACCGATGTCCTGCAGGCTTCGCTCGAAACCCCAGTGCTGGTGGATTTCTGGGCGACCTGGTGCGGGCCGTGCAAGACGCTCGGGCCGATCCTGGAAAAGCTCGCAGACGAATACGCGGGCGCGTTCAAGCTCGCCAAGATCGACTGCGACAAGGAACAGCAGCTCGCCGGGATGTTCGGGGTACGCAGCATCCCGACGGTGGTGCTGATCCAGGGCGGGCAGATCGTGGATGCGTTTTCCGGCGCCTTGCCCGAATCGCAGGTGCGCGAGTTCCTGAAGCGCCACCACGTGGAACCCGCCGCGCGCATCGAGGCGCCCGCCCAGGAGCTGGACGAGGGCACGCCGGCGGTCGAAACGCCGCAGGAGTCGGTGGTGCGACTGCAAAAGGCCCTCGCGGACGAGCCCGACAATGCGGGATTGAAGCTCGATCTTGCGCTGGCGCGTGCACGCGGCGGCGACACCGGCAAGGCGCAGGAGGCGCTGGATGCCCTGCCCGTCGAGCTGGCCGGCGACGACCGCGCCAAGGCACTGGCCGCGCTGCTCGCGATGCACCAGTCGCTTTCGGCCATTCCGGCCGCGAGCGAGCTGCTGGGCCGGGTGCAAGGCGACCCGAGCGACCTTGCCGCGCACGACGGCCTCGCGGTGCGACAACTGCTTGGCGGCGACGCCAGCGCCGCGATGGATCACTGGCTCGCGATCCTCGCGGCCGACCGCAACTGGAGCGATGGCCTGGCCCGCCGCCGATTGCTGGATGCCTTCCGGATCGTCCACGACGAGGGGCTCGTCTCGGCAACCCGCCGCAAGATGTCCTCGTTGCTGTTCTGACCCCGCGGATGCGCGCGCGGACCCTGCGGCGGGCGAAGGAGCCGTGGCTGCCATACGTTGCCCGCGCGCCCGGGTGCTCACGATCGGGAACGGCCGCAGCCGGATACGCGGCGCGCGCTCCCGGTGACGCCCACTCGTCCGTTGGCCGGCCGCCGCGCCCGGGCGGGCACTGGCATTTTTCGTGCATGCAGATCGCCGGCTGGCGCATCCGGGCTTTGATCGCAGCGGCGGGATGGCAGCGTCCGTCGCCGGCCGTGCATGGAACGCCGGCCACGGCCAGCGTACAGTGTCTGCGAGATGATGAACGACACGACTCCACACCAGATCGAGATTCCCGGCTACCGGCTGGTCCGGCCGGTCGGCACCAGCGGCGTCGCGACCGTGTACGAGGCGACCCAGCGCTCGCTCGAGCGCCAGGTCGCGATCAAGCTGTGGCGCCCGCTGGACGACAACGCGGTGGGCCGTTTCGAGCAACTGCTGCGCACCAATGCCCGGCTCTCGCACCCGAACATCGTTGGCATCCACCAGATTGGCCGCACCGCGGATGGGCGCCTGTTCCACTCGATGCCGTTCCTGCTGAGCGCGCGCCTGTCGCACCTCAACCTCCGCACCCGCCCGCTGCACGTCGCGGGATTGTTGCGGGCCCTGCTGGACGCGCTCGGCAACGCCCACCGGCGCGGGATCGTGCACGGCGGCATCAAGTCTGCCAACGTGTTGTTGGACGAGCGCGGCCAGCCGCGGCTCGCCGATTTCGGAATCGCCCGCTGCGCGGCGGAGCTCGGCCTGCGGCATGCGTCGGCCGGCGCGTACTTGAGCCCCGAACAGGCGCGCGGCGCGGCACCCGGCCAGCGCTCGGACCTGTACAGCGTCGGCATCCTCGCCTTCGAGTTCCTGTCCGGGTCGTTGCCATTCGAGGGCAGCGACGCGGTGTCCACTGCCGTCGCCCACATCGAGCAGCCGGTCCCGCGCTTGCCGCCCATGGTGAGCACATGGCAACCGTGGATCGACAAGGCTCTGGCCAAATCGCCCGAGGAACGCTTCCAGAGCGCCGAGGAGATGGCCGACGCGCTGACCGCGATCGATGGCCATCACGCCATCGGCAAGGGCCAGCGACCCAGCGAGCGTACGCACGTGCCGCGCTGGGCGATCGGACTCGGCGGACTGGCCGCGGCGCTGATCCTGACCGCCGCGGCGTGGGCGACCCTGGGTTCGCGCCCGCGGGCCGCGGCCCGTCCCGAAGCGGTCGTGATACCCGCGATGGCCGCGACCGCGGCACCTAAGGCACCCGCGGAAACCCCGGCTCCCCCGAGCACGGCGTCATCGATCGAGACCCGCACCTATGCATTGATCCGGCAGGCGGACGCCTCGCGCGCGGCCGGGCACCTGTTCGCGCCGGCCGGCAACAACGCGGCCGAGCAATATCTCGCCGCACTGCTGCTCGATCCCGGCAACCCTGGCGCAACCGCGGGCGTCGATGCCATGCTGGCGACGCTGCGCAAGCGGCTTGATGGTGCCTGGCAGGACCAGCGCGTGCCGCGTGCGATCGTCCTGTTGAAGCGGGCGGACCTCCTTGCGGCCCACGCGGGACCGGTGGCCCGCCGCGACTGGCGTGCCGGCCGGGTGGACTTCGCACGGCAGGTCGGCGAGGCGATGGTCGCGGCGGCCGACAAGCGCGACGCGCGCCGGCTGGCCGAATTGAAGCCGCTCGCCAAGGCATTGCCCGCGACCTACCCTGCAGGTTTCGACCTCGCCGCGGCCGAACGCCGCGCGGCCACCCCGGTCGCCGGCGATCGGCTGCAGGACCGCGGCGGCCCCGCGCTCGTGTACGTGCCGGCGGCGGGCCACGCACCGGCCTTCGCCATCGAACGGGTCGCGGTCACCCGCGGCGACTATGCCGCGTTCGTGCGCGCCACCCATCGCCCGGCGTCGCGTTGCCTGGAGGCCTACAACCTGTTCTCGCGGTTCCAGCACCTGACCTGGCAGGCTCCCGGGTTCAAGCAGCAGGACGATCATCCGGCGGTATGCGTGAGCTGGAACGACGCCGAGGCGTACGTAGCATGGCTCTCGAAGGCAACCGGCGAACCCTACCGGCTGCCGACCGGCGGCGAATGGCTGCGCGCCGCGCACGGCGTTCCGAAAGGGACGCCCTGCCAGCTCGGCAACGTCGACGATGTCAGCCGCCAGAGCGCCATGGACAACGACCGCCTGTCGTGCAACGACGGCGCGGCGCGCACCGCGCCGGTCGGGCATTACCTGCCGAGCAGCGTGGGCGCGTACGGTCTGTACGGCAATGTCAGCGAATGGCTGGCGGGCGGCAGCAAGGGGGAGCGGGTCTTCCGCGGGCTTTCCTGGCGCGACGGCGGCCACCAGACGCCGCTGGGGCGGCGCGGCACCGCGGATTCGGACATCGGCTACACCAACGTCGGTTTCCGCGTGGTGCGCGTGATCGATGCCACGCACGCGGCGCCGGCCGTCGCAGACGCCGACCGCTAATCAGGCAGCGTCGGGACCTCTTGCAGGTTGCCGTCGAGCGCAACGGAGCCCAACCGCCTCCTCCGCCCCGTTGGGCTCTTGTAGGCTGGCGCTGAGCGCAGCAAAGCCCAACAACAAGCCCGTTGATCCGCCCACAACCGCTGCCGCGTCCCCTTCCGGGTCGACGGTTGGGCTTCTCCCGGCACAAGCCCGGGATCAGCCCAACCTACCGGAACGTGCGGGTCGCCTCCAGCACGCATTCGATGCATGACTTGTGGCGTATGACGATCGACACGTCCACGCGCATACTCGGGTGTCCCCGAACGCGGCCACGCGCTCGGGTTCCGTTCGACCAGACCACTCGATCAGATCAGCCGGAGCGTCCATGAAATCCAATCGTCTAGCCGTTGCCATCGCCTCGCTGCTGCTGTGCAGCGTCCCCGCCTTCGCCGCGCCGCCGGCCAGCGCCAGCAGCTCCGCACAGGGCGGCGCCAGCCAGGCCGAGGGCGGTCGCGAGAGCCTGGTCCAGCGCCTGTCGACGCCGATGTCGTCCACCACTCACGGCACCGTCACCGTCGAGGGCAAGACGATCAGCTACCAGGCAGTGGCCGGCACCATGGTGATCAACGGCACCGGCTCCAAGGAGTCCACGCCCGAAATCGCGATGAGCTATTTCGCGTACTTCAAGCAGGGCGTCGATCCGTCCAAGCGCCCGGTCACCTTCATCTACAACGGCGGCCCCGGTTCCTCGACCGTGTGGCTGCACATGGGCGCATGGGGCCCGCGGCGAGTGGTCACCAACGACGACACCCATACGCCGGCGGCGCCTTACCAACTCGTCAACAACGACTACAGCCTGCTCGACGCCAGCGACCTCGTGTTCATCGACATGCCGGGCACCGGTTTCGGCCGCCTGCTGCCGCAGGGCAAGGACGACGCCGCGCGCGAGAAGGACCGCAAGGAACTGGCCAAGCAGATTTGGGGAATCGATGGCGATGCCCAGTCCTTCGCCCACTTCATCACCCAGTTCCTGTCCAAGTACAACCGCTGGAATTCACCGAAGTACCTGTTCGGCGAGAGCTACGGCACCACCCGCTCGGCGGTGCTCTCGAACGTCCTGCAGACCGAATACAACGTCGACCTGAATGGCGTGATGCTGCTGTCGCAGATCCTCAACTTCTCGCTCAGCATCGACGGCGCCAACATGAACCCGGGCATCGACATGTCCTACGTGCTCGGCCTGCCGACCTACGCCGCGACGGCCTGGTACCACCACAGGTTGCCGAAGTTCAATGGCGGCAGCCTCGCGCCGCTGCTCAAGCAGGTCATCCAGTTCGCCAAGACCGACTACGAGCAGGCCTTGGCGGCCGGCTCCACCCTGAGCGCCGCGAAGAAACAGGAGATCGCCGAGAAGCTGCACGACTACACGGGGCTGCCCGTCGACTACCTGCTCAAGGCGGACCTGCGCGTGGACGGCGGGATGTTCGAGCACGAACTGCAAAACGGCAGCGACACCACCACCGGCCGCCTGGATACCCGCTTCTCGGGTCCGACCATGGATCCGCTCGGCAAGGAGTCCGACTACGACCCGCAGTCGGCGGCCATCAGTTCCGCGTATGTTTCGGCGTTCAACGGCTACGTGCGCAACGAGCTCAAGTTCGGCGAAGGCATGAAGTACCGGCCGTCGGTGTACGGCGCCGAGGACTTCAGCTGGGACTGGAAGCACAAGGCCCCGGGCCAGCGCTACTCGCGCGGCGGCACGCCCAACGTGATGCTCGACCTCGCGGTGGCGATGAAGTACAACCCGGACATGAAGGTGCGGCTGTTCGGCGGCTTCTACGACCTTGCCACGCCGTTCTACACTGCGATCTACGAGATGCACCACCTGCCGATCCCGGAGAAGTTGCAAAAGAACATCAGCTACGGTTTCTTCCCGTCCGGCCACATGGTCTACGCGCACGTGCCTTCGCTGAAGCAGTTGCACGACGAAGCCGCGCAGTTCATCGAGTCGACCGACAACCTGGGCAACGACCGGTCCGGCAAATAGCCGGTCTGTTCGACCGTCCTCAAGCAGCCGGTGCGACGCAAGTCGTGCCGGCTTTTTCATTCCCGTTCGGAGCGCGGGATTTCGGCGAGCGGCGCCTGCGCAGCAAGGCGCCGCTGCCGCCACGAAGTCTCCCTCGCGCGATTTCGCCGCTGGTCCATGGCCAGCGTCAGTCATGCGAGGAAGATCACAGCAGCCATCGCGGGTGGCTCCACTACAATGCCGGAATCCCGGGTACCCAGCCGTGTCCATGCCCGCACTTCATATCAAGCGCTACCTGGTCACCGGCCTCCTGGCATTCATTCCGGTGTGGATCACCTGGGTGGTGTTCAAGTTCGTGTTCACGCTGCTCGCGGGTGTCGGCGCACCGCTCGTGACCACCATCATCGAACTGGTGGGCCTCGGCGCCCCGGTTGCGGCGCGCGCGCTGCACCGCGACTGGGTGGTTTCCATCCTCGCCTTCATCTTCACCGTCGTCGCGTTGTATCTGCTGGGCTGGCTGTCGACGCAGGTATTCGGGAGGCGTATCCTGCGCGCCGTCGACCGGGTGCTCGAACGGATTCCACTGGTCCACACGATCTATGGCGGCGTCAAGAAACTGATGACCCTGTTGCGCAACAAGCCCGGCGGCACCCAGCGCGTGGTGCTGATCGATTTCCCGTCGCCGCAACTGAAATCGATCGGTTTCGTGACCCGCACGTTCGTGGATGCGGCCGGCCGCGAGATCGCGGCGGTGTATGTGCCGACCACCCCCAACCCGACCGGCGGCTACCTCGAACTGGTGTCGACGGACCGCCTGATCGCGACTGACTGGAGCATGGACCAGGCGATGGCGTTCCTCGTCTCCGGTGGCGCGGTCGGGCCCAGCCAGTTGCCCGCCATCGAACCGGACCTCATGCCGCAACGGACGCCAGCCGAAACCGCCGGCGCATGAGCGCCGCGGCCGCGCCCCACACGTTCGACGAGGGCGCGCGCTGCTTCATCGCATTGCTTCCCGATGCCGCGGGCACGGAAAGCCTGCTGGCGTGCCGCGCCGTAATCGCCGCCTCCCACCCGGGCGCCGCCCGCCGCCTGCGATGGGTGGAGCGCGACGCGCTGCACCTGACGCTGCGGTTCCTCGGCCCTGCCCCGCGCGCGCAACAGCAGCGCCTCGCCGAAGTCCTGCCGGCCCTGGCGCGTCGATTGCACCCGCTCGCCACGCGCCGCTATGCCATCTGGCCGAACCGCGCACGGCCGCGCCAACTGGTGCTGGAACTCGCCAACGACACAACGCTCGCGGAACTCGCGAACGCCTGCGAAACGGAGGCTCGCGCCACCGGGTCCGCTTCCGAGGCTCGCCCGTTCCGGCCGCATGTCACGCTGGCGCGCCTGCGGCCCGGCTGCGCGTTCGGCCAACTGTCCGCGCCGCCCCCTGCACTCACCTTCGACAGCATCGCGTTGATGCAGAGCCACCCCATGCAACCGTCGGCAGGCTATCGGGAGCTGTACCGCGTTCTGCTCGGATGACGCGGCCGGCGCAGCGATCGCGGCCCGGCAACACGGGCGCATGCCCGGGTCGCCGTGACTTCCGGCAGGCTACCCGGCCAGTACACAGGCGTATGGTCACGATTTGGTTGCGATCACTGCGCATCTGCGCGCGGCATCCCTTTCCGCGAACCGAGAGGCAGCCCCCATGCACAAGCCCCTGATCACTACTCTCGTCGCGCTGGCCACCGGGCTGGCACTCGCCACAGCCGGATGCAGCCAGTCCCCGCACGGAACGGCGGGTTCGTCCCCCGCGCAGCCCGCGTCGGTCGCACCGGCTCCTGCGCACACGGTGTCTGCTCCGTCCCCGGCTTCCACCGGCGGCGCCTCCCTGGCGCAGCCGATCGCATTCGAACTCGACAACCAATATGACCCCTGCACCGACTTCGCCGACTACGTGAATGCGAAGTGGAACGCCGCCCATCCGATCCCGGCGGATGAGACCAGTTGGGGGGGCTTCTACATGTTGTACGAACAGAGCCTGCAGGATCAGCGGCAGCTCCTCGAAGCCGCTGCGCAGGACGCCAGGGACAACAAGGGCACCGCGCTCGAACAGAAACTCGGGAAACTGTATGCGGCCGGCATGGATGCGACGGCCATCGACAAGCTGGGCTACGACCCGATCAAGCCCGAACTCGCCAGGATCGACGGACTCAAGGACCGTGGGCAGATCCAGGACTTCATCGACCGGAGCTTCGACAACGGCGACAGCTACGTTTTCCGCTTCTCTGCGAGGGCCGATTTCAAGAACGCCGCGAAGCAGATCGGCTATGTCAACCAAAGCGGCCTTGGCCTGCCCACCAGGGACTATTACTTCAAGCCGCAGTACAAGCAGATCCGCGATGCCTACGTCGCCTACATCGCCAAGTCGCTGCAACTGGTCGGCACGCCGCAAGCCGACGCAAAGAAGCAGGCCGACGAGGTGATGAAGTTCGAAACCGAACTCGCCGAAGCCTCACTGACGCCGACCGAGCTGCGTGACCTCGACAACCGCTATCACTTCGTGACGGTTGCCGAAGCCGACAAGGTCAGCCCGCACTTCAGTTGGGGCAAGTTCTTCAAGGCGCAAGGCGTGGACGTCGGCAAGGGTTTTTCGCTGTCGCAACCCAAGTTCATCAAGGAATTCGACCACCTGCTCGCGACCGCGCCCATGCCGCAGTGGCAGGCGTATCTGAAATTCCACCTGGTCAGCGATGCCTCGCCGGCGCTCAGCCAGGCTTTCCAGCAAAACCGCTTCGACTTCTACAACCATACGCTCGCCGGGCAGCCCCAGCAGAAGGCGCGCTGGAAGCGGGTCGTGGACTTGACCAACGATGCGATGGGCATGGGGCTCGGCGAGCTGTACGTCGCGAAGTATTTCCCACCGGAAGCCAAGCAGCGTGCGGAGCAACTGGTGACCAACGTCCGTGACGCGCTGAAGCAGCGCATCCAGAACCTCGACTGGATGAGCGAAGCGACCAAGAAGAAGGCGCTCGAGAAGTGGGCGCTGTTCCTTCCGAAGATTGGCTACCCGAACAAGGGCGAGTGGCGCGACTGGTCAGGACTGGACATTCAACCCGGCAACTTCTACGCGAACCTCGAGGCCGCGGACAAGTACAACTACCACTACAACATCGGCAAGATCGGCAAGGCGACGGATCGCAAGGAATGGCACATGACCCCGCAGACCGTCAATGCCTACTACGACCCGACCACCAACACCATCAACTTCCCGGCCGCGATCCTGCAGCCGCCGTTCTTCTACGCGAAAGGCGACGATGCGGTGAACTACGGCGGCATCGGTTACGTGATCGGGCACGAATCAAGCCACGGTTTCGACGATCAGGGCAGCCAGTTCGACGGCCACGGCAACCGCACCAACTGGTGGACACCGCAGGACAAGAAGAAATTCGACGCGCGCACTGCGGCACTTGTGAAACAGTTCGACGCGTACACGCCGATTCCCGGCAAACCCGACCTGCACGTCAATGGCAAGCTCACCCTCGGTGAGGACATCGGCGACCTCGGCGGCCTCAACGTCGCCTACGCCGCGTTGCAGAAAGCCTTGCAAGCCCATCCGGAGGAAGCCCACGAAAAGATCGACGGCATGACCGAGGACCAGCGTTTCTTCCTCAGTTCGGCGCGCGTGTGGGAGGGCACCACGCGCGAGAAGACCGCTGAATTGCGGCTCAATGTCGATCCGCATGCGCCGGACAAGATCCGGGCGTTCGCTGCCGCGAGCAACATGCCGCAGTTCGCGCAGGCGTTCCAGTGCAAGCCCGGTGACAAGATGGCGCATACGGGCGACCAGCTGGTGAAGATCTGGTAACCGGCGCCAAGCCCACGCCTTTGCGCACCACTCGATCCGCAGGGGTGCGCCATCGGTCGTGGTGCAGCCACCGGGAAACCGGCGGCGCCGACGGAATGTGCAACGCCGGAGTACTCTTGCAGGTCGGTGCTGACCCCGGAGCTGATCCGGGGGAAGCCCAACGCGCGTCGTGGCTCATCCCGCCGGCACCGGCTCGGCCGCTGTCGGGCTGCTCGCGGACCGGTCCGGGATCAGCCCAACCTGCAAAACCTGGCACTCCGCCGCGCGGGTCCGCCATGACTTTCGACACGGTAGCGCCCCATCGCGTGGCGGCACTGGCACAATCGGGGCTCACCCGGCGCTTACGCGCCTTTTTTGCAACGCAAGGGACCCCATCCATGCACAAGCATCTGCTGAGCCCGGTCGCATTGGCGATCGGTGCGGCGCTGGCCGTGGCCGGCTGCAGCAACAACGACCACAATCAGAACAGCCCGGCGGCCGCCGCCTCGACGGCGATGCCCGCGACCACGCAATCAGCGCCGGCTCCGGCCGCTGGTTCGACCGTGGCGATCATTCCGGAACAGCCGATCGCGTTCGACCTCGACGACCAGTACGACCCCTGCAACGACTTCGCCGACTACGTCAATGCGAAGTGGAACAAGGCCAATCCGATCCCGTCCGACCAGACCCGCTGGGGCGCATTCGGCATCCTGCACGAACGCAGCATGCAGCAACAGAAACAGATCCTCGAGGCCGCCGCGCAGGGCGCCAACGGGCACAAGGGCAGCGCACTGGAGCAGAAGCTCGGCAACCTGTATGCAGCGGGCATGGACGAAGCGGCCATCGACAAGCTGGGCTACGGCCCGATCAAGCCGCAACTCGCGGCGATCGACGCGCTGAAGACACCGGCCGACATCGCCAACTTCATCGACACAAGCTACAACAACGGCGACAGCTATGTCTTCTCCTTCGGATCGGGCGCCGATTTCAAGGACGCCACCCGGCAAATCGGCTACGTCTTCCAGGACGGCTTGGGCCTTCCCACCCGCGACTACTACCTGTCCCCGAAATACAAGGACATCCGCGACGCGTACGTCAAGTACATCGCGAAGTCGCTGGCGCTGGTGGGCACGCCGGACGCCGAGGCGAACAGGCAGGCCGACGAAGTATTGAAGTTCGAAACCGAGCTCGCCAAGGCCTCGCTGTCGCCGACCGAACTGCGCGATCTCGACAACGAATACCACTTCATGACCGTGGCGGAGGCGGACAAGGTCAGCCCGCACTTCAGTTGGGACAAGTTCTTCAAGACCCAAGGCGTCGACGTCGGCAAGGGCTTCTCGCTGTCGCAGCCGAAGTTCATCGCCGAGTTCGACAAGCTGCTGGCGCATGCCCCGGTGAACCAGTGGCAGGCGTACCTGAAATTCCACCTCGTCAGCGACGCCTCCACGGCACTCAGCCAACCGTTCCAGGAAAACCACTTCGACTTTTACGACAAGACCTTGCGCGGCCAGCCCGAGCAGAAGGAGCGCTGGAAGCGCGTGGTGGGCGCGGTCAACCGCGCGATGGGGATGGGACTCGGCGAGCTGTACGTCGCCAAGTACTTCCCGCCCGAATCCAAGCAGCGTGCCGAACAACTGGTCACCAATGTGCGCGACGCGTTGAAGGAGCACATCGAGAACCTCGACTGGATGAGCGCGGCCACCAAGAAGAAGGCGCTCGAGAAATGGTCCCTGTTCCTGCCCAAGATCGGCTACCCCGACAAGGGCGAATGGCGCGACTGGTCGGGCCTGGCCATCCAGCCGGGCAAGTGGTACGCCAATCTCGAGGCAGCGTCGAAATACAACTACCACTACGACATCGGCAAGATCGGCAAGGCCACGGATCGCAAGGAATGGGGCATGACGCCGCAGACGATCAACGCCTACTACGACCCGACCACCAACACCATCAACTTCCCGGCCGCGATCCTGCAGCCGCCGTTCTTCTATGCCAAGGGCGACGACGCGGTGAACTACGGCGGCATCGGCTACGTGATCGGCCACGAATCTAGCCACGGCTTCGACGACCAGGGCAGCCAGTTCGACGGCCACGGCAACCGGGTCAACTGGTGGACGCCGCAGGACAAGAAGAAGTTCGACGCCCGCACGGCGGCGCTGGTCAAGCAGTTCGACGCGTATACGCCAATCTCCGACAAACCCGATCTGCACGTCAACGGCAAGCTCACCCTCGGTGAGAACATCGGCGACCTCGGCGGCCTCAACATTGCTTACACGGCGCTGCAGGCGGCGCTCAAGGCCGATCCCAAGGAAGCCGACGAGAAGATCGACGGCATGACCGAGGACCAGCGCTTCTTCCTGAACTCGGCGCGCGTGTGGGAAGGCACTTCCCGCGAGAAGACCACCGAGCTCCTGCTCAACGTCGATCCGCACTCGCCCGACAAGATCCGCGCGTTCGCCGCGGCGAGCAACATGCCGCAGTTCGCACAGGCGTTCCAGTGCAAGCCGGGGAGCAAGATGGCGCATACCGGCGACAAGCTGGTGAAGATCTGGTAGGGGACCCGGGACCCTGGACCGGGACCGGGACTCGGGACTCGGAACCAGGGACCAGGGACCAGCAAGGCATCCCTGCTGCATGCTCGGACTTCAGACGCCGCACGCAATTGCGGCGTCTTTTTTCGTCTGCGCGCCGGACAGGCGTTCGATGCAGCGCCGCGGCGTGCCGGATCGACCCTATTCGTTGCCACCGCGGCCGAGCGGCTCACCGGCGTCCACCACAACTTGCTGCGGCAATGGTCGGAAACGCGACGCACGACGGGAGTACCGGGCAACGCGGCTCAAGGCGGCAGGCCGGACGCGGCGTCGCCGCGGCCCCTCGCCGGCAAACCCCGGGGCATCCTGCGCTCCGGACCTTCGGGCCAGGCCACGCCGTTCGCGTCGCTCCGGCGGCGCGGTCGTTGCTGCGTGCCGTGAAATACCCTGTTTCTTCGCCTGCACGACGATGAATGTGCGAAAACGTCGCGGCGCGCGATAATAGGCGGTTTCCACGCAGCGAAGCGGCAATGGATTACACCCCCGGTCAACGCTGGATGTCGGACGCGGAACCCGAGCTCGGCCTCGGCACGATTCTGAGGGTCGACGAACGTGCCGTGCAGGTGCTGTTCGCCAAGTCCGGCGTGGTCCGCAACTATTCGACGCAGGGCGCACCACTTGCGCGCGCCACCTTCCGCGTCGGGCAACGTATCGCGGGCCGCGGCGTGTCGTTCGTGGTCGAGCGGATCGACCTGCGCGATGGCCTGCTCGTGTACTCGGGCGAGAAGCGCGAACTGGTCGAAGGCCAGCTCGACGACGAGCAATCGTTGTCGCACGCCGACGCGCGGCTGGTGTCGGCACGCGTGGACCGGCCGCACCACTACGAGTTGCGCAAGCAGGTGCTGCTGGCGCGCGCGGCATCGCGGCATTCCGGCGCGTGGGGCATCCTGTCGGCCCGGGTGGACCTGCTGCCGCACCAGCTCGGCGTGGTGGCGGCCTGCATGGAGCGCGAGCATCCACGGACGCTGCTTGCCGACGAAGCGGGCCTCGGCAAGACCATCGAGGCGGGCATGCTCATCGCGCGCATGCTGGCGACCGGCCGTGCCGCGCGTGTGCTGATCCTGCTGCCCGACGCGCTGCTGGTGCAGTGGTTCGTGGAAATACGCAGGCGGTTCCAGCTCGATTTCGCCATCCTCGACGAGGAGCGCTGCACGGCCGTTACATCCTCGGAGCCCACCGCCAATCCGTTCGACGACGAGCAACTCGTGATCGCTTCGCTGTCGTGGTTGGCGCATGCTCCGCAACGCACGGCGCAGGCCGCCGCAGCCGGCTGGGACATGCTGGTGGTCGACGAGGCGCATCACCTGGAGTGGACGCCGGAGACCGCGAGCCCCGAGTACCGCGCGGTCGAGGCACTCGCCGCGATCGCACCGAGCGTGATCCTGCTGACCGCGACCCCGGAACAGCTCGGCCGTCGCGCGCACTTCGCCCGCCTGCGCCTGCTCGACCCGGCACGCTTCGACAGTCTCGAGGCCTACCTCGCGGAGTCCGAACGCTACGCGGCGCTCTCGCCCGTGGCCGAACGGATCGCGGCCGGCGAGCCGCTCGACGACGCCGAGCGCGCCGGACTGTGCGAGCGTTTCCCGCACGATCCCGCCCTGCACGCGCTGGTCGCCGCCTATCCCGAAGGCGCCGACGCGCTGCTTTCGGCCCTGATCGACCGCCACGGCACCGGGCGGGTGATGTACCGCAGCCGCCGCGACACGGTCGGCGGATTTCCCGGGCGCCGGCTCGAAATCGCAACCGGTCTCCCGGCATCCGCGGCCAGCGCCGGCACCGACCTGCTGGCCGAGTTCGAGGACGATGTGCACGCGACGGCACAGCGCGCGCTCGACTACGCAGGCGATCCGCGCCTGCCGTGGCTGGTGCAGTTGCTCGAAACACACCGCGACGACAAGTTCCTGTTGATCGCCGGCAGCCGCGCCAAGGTCGAGGCGCTCGACGCGGCCCTGCGCACCCGCACGGGAGCGAGCGTGGCCATGTTCCACGAGGGCCTGACGCTGCTGCAACGCGATCGCGCGGCCGCGTGGTTCGCGCAGCCCGACGGCGCGCGCCTCCTGCTGTGTTCGGAAATCGGTTCCGAGGGCCGCAACTTCCAGTTCGCGCATCGCCTGGTGCCATGGGACCTGCCGCTCGATCCCGACCTGATCGAGCAGCGCGTCGGAAGGCTGGACCGCCTGGGCCAGCGCCATCCGGTGACCCTGCACGTGCCCCTGTTGCCGGGCACCGCACAGGAAGCGCTGGTGCGCTGGCATGCCGACGGTACGCGCGTATTGCGCGAATCGCCGGCCGACGGCCGCGAACTGCTGCGCCGGTTCGGCGACACGCTGGTCGAGGTCGCGCGCGCACACGCCGCGGGCGGCGAATCCGACGATCCCGAACTCGACGACCTGGTGGCGGCGACCGCCAGCACCCACGCCGAGCTTTCGCAGGCGATCCGCGACGGCCGCGATCGGCTGCTGGAGCTCGCCACCCGCCACGCCGGGGGAACCGCGCTGCTGGAGGCGATGCGCGCGGCCGACGAGGATGCGGATACGCAGGCCCTGATCCAGCAATGCTTCGAGCCGTTCGGCGTGCACGTCGAGGAGCTCGGCGACGGCAGTCTCCTGCTGGATCCCGAGTTCCTGACCACCGATGCCCTGCCCGGCTTCGTCGACGGCCCGCGCCGCGTGACCCCGGACCGCGGGCTCGCGCTCGCCCGTGAGGAACTCGACCTCCTGCGGATGGACCATCCGCTGGTCGCGGGCGCCTGCGACCTGTTGCTGGCCGGGGAATTCGGAAACGCCGCGTTCCTCGTCGACCCGTCGCTGCCGCCGCGCACCGTGCTGCTGGAAGCCCTGTACGTGCTCGAATGCATCGCCGACGTGCGGCTGGATGCGCCGCGGTTCCTGCCGCCGACGCCGGTCTGCATCCGGGTCGATTCGCGGCTCGCGCAACGCGACTACGTGCCGTCTCCCCAGGCGCTCGCACGCGCCCGCGAGCGGCCGCTCGACATTTCCCGCTATCGCCGCTATCTCACCCAGATCGTGCCGCCGATGCTGGAAAGGACCGCCGCGCTGGCGACCGAACGCGCGCTCGATGTCACCGGCATGGCGGTAGCCCAGGCGCGCATAGCCCTGGACGCGCGGGTGGCACGACTGCGCGCGCTGGCCGAATGCAACGGGTCGGTGCGCCACGAGGAAATCGCGCGCGCCGAAGCGACCCGCGATGTGCTGCTCGGCGCGTTGGGCCGTGCCCGGCCGCGACTCGACGCCGTGCGGATGGCGGTCAGCACCGATTTCCTGGCGCTGCGCTGATCCGTTCCACCAAGGCGGCTCGCCGTCCATGGCAACCGCTGCACGATCCGCGCAGGCAAAGGTCGTGGATGTTGCGCGGTACGTCCATGGTCCCGATCGGAACGGGAGTGGCTGCCGCGAAAAGGTCAGCCCGGGATGGCCATGCTGGTGGCTGGTCCGCGATCAGCCGACGGCCGGCCAAGCGTCCATGATCCCGCGCCCACGGGCGAGCGCGCAAGCTATGGCCGGCGCGCCAACTCCGGATTTTCCCGGGTCATCGGCATCAGGTCCTTCTTGGAGACCCCGAGCCACAGCAGCAGCGGGCTGGCGAAGAAGATCGAGGAAAGCGTGCCCACCAGGATGCCGATCAACATCGTGATCGCAAACCCGTGCACGGCGGCGCCGCCGAACAGGTACAGCGAGGCCATCGCGAGCGCGGTGAAGCCCGAGGTGATGATGGTCCGCGAGAGGGTGTTGTTGATCGCGCGGTTGAGAATGTCCTGTGTCCGCGACTTGCGGGTCACGCGGAACAGTTCGCGCACGCGGTCGAACACCACCACCTTGTCGTTGATCGAGTAGCCGACCACCGCGAGGATCGAGGCCAGCACGGTCATGTCGAATTCGCGCTGCACCAGCGCGATGATGCCGAGCGTGATCACGGTGTCGTGGACTTCGCTGGCCACCGCGGCGATGGCGAAGCGCTTTTCGAAACGCGCACCGAGATAGATCATGATGCCGATGATCACCACGATCACGGCGTAGATGCCGCTCTGCTTGAGCTGTTGCCCGACTTCGGGCCCGACGAAATCGGGCGCCTGGGCAAGCCTGGCGCCAGGATGCCCGGCTTGCAACGCGGACAACACCTGCCGCGAAAGCGTCCCCGCCAGCTTGTCCGGACTCTCCTGCTTGCCGAGATTCTTGGGCAGTTGCAGGCGGATGGAAATTTGGCGGGTACCGCCGACGCTCTGCACCATGGCGTGGTCGAAGCCGGCTTTCGCCAAGGCCGATCGCACGTCGCCGACGTCCACCGGCCGCTCGTAGTTCACCTGGATCAGGACGCCGCCGGTGAAATCGAGGCCGTAGTTGAGGCCCCTGACCGTGATTGCCCAGATCGACACGAGGATCAGGATCGCCGAGACGACGACGCTGACCTTGCGCATCCCGAGGAAGTTGATGTTCAGGTCGTGGCGGAAGATTTCCATGGACTGCGGATTTCTCGTCGTGGGTTCCCTCTCCCGCGGGAGAGGGGGAAACAGGTTGTCAGACCCAGAGTGTCTTGAGTTTCCGGCGGCGTCCGCCATGGATCAGCGCGGTGATCGCGTGCGTCATGGTCACCGAGGTGAACAGCGAAACGACGATGCCGATGGCAAGGGTGACGCCGAAGCCCTTGATTGCGCCCGCGCCCACGGTCATCAGCGCCACGGCTGCGATCAGATGGGTCACGTGAGCGTCCACGATCACCGACCAGGCCTTTTCGTAGCCCGTGCGGATCGATGCGAGCGGCGTCGAGCCGTTGCGCAGCTCCTCGCGGATGCGCTCGCAGATCAGCACGTTGGCGTCGATGGCCATGCCGAGCGCCAGGATGATGCCGGCAATGCCCGGCATCGTCAGGGTCACGCCGACGATCGACATGATGGCGACCAGCAACAGCAGGTTGAACACCAGGGCAATGTCCGCGACGAGCCCGAACAGGCGGTAGTAGATCGCGGCTGCGAGCAAGACCAGGGCCAATCCCAGAACGATCGCGCGATCGCCCTTCTGGATGTTGTCCTGGCCGAGGCTGGGGCCGATCACGTGCTGGTCGACGATGTTCATCGGCGCCGCCAGCGAACCCGAGCGCAGCATCAGCGACAGCGTCTGCGCCTCCTGCTGGGAGAGACCGGTGGTCTGGAACTTCTTGCCGAACACGCCATCGATGCGCGCGTTGCTGATTACCGTCTCGGTGGTCTTGGTACTGTGGACTTCCTTGCCGTTCACCATCTTCACTACCGGCGTCGTCTCGATATAGACCACGCCCATGAGCTTCCCGACATTCTCGGTGGTGAAGTCCAGCATCTTGCTGGCGCCGGCGGAGTTGAGCGTGACGTTGACGTCGGGCATGCCGGTCTGCTGGTCGTAACCCGAAGAGGCGTCGACCAGTTCGTCGCCACTGACGATCACGCGCTTCTTCAGCACCACCGGGGTGCCGTCCTTCATGTAGTACAGGCGGTCGTCGGGCGGCACGTTGCCGGTGCGCGCGGCGTCGACCGGATTCACGTTCGGATCGTCCGCGTGGTACTCCAGCGTGGCGGTGGCGCCGAGCGCGCGCTTGGCCGCAGCGGTGTCCTGCACACCCGGCAGTTCCACCACGATGCGGTCCTGGCCCTGCTGCTGGATCAGGGGTTCGGACACGCCCAACGCGTTCACGCGGTTGCGGAGCGTCGTCACGTTCTGGGTGATGGTGGCCTGCGCGAGTTTCTGCAGCACGTCCGGCTTGATGGTGGCCTGCAGCGCATAACCGCCGCCCGCGGTACGGCTGTCGACCAGGTTCAGATCGGTGGTGCCCGCGCTGATGGCACGCACCGCCCGGTCCCGATCAGCGGCCGACTTGAATACCGCCTGCACGCCGTCGCCGCTCAGGGAAACCGCATCATGGGGGATCTGTTTGTCGCGCAGCGTCGAACGGATGTCGTCGAGATAGCGTTGCTGCTGCTTTTTCAGCACCGCCTGTTCATCGACCGCCAGCAGGAAGTGCACGCCACCCTGCAGATCGAGGCCCAACGGCATTGCGTGGGCGCCGATCTTCAGCAACCACTGCGGCACGGTGGTGGCGAGGTTGAGCGCGACCGTGTAGTCGTCGCCGAGCGCGAGGCGCAGCGTGTCGGAGCCCTGCAACTGGACCTGCGTATTCGCGAACCGCACCAGCATGCGGTCCTTGTCGATCGCAATGCTCTGGTACGGGATATTCTGCTTGGCGAGATCGGCCGCGACCTGCTTTTGCAGGGCGGCATCGATCTTGGCGTCGCGGTTCGGCGAGATCTGCACGGCGGGCTGCGGTCGGTACACGTTCGGCGCCGCATACAGCAAGCCGAGCACCATCGCGATGCCGACCAGCCAGTATTTCCAGCGGGGAAAGTCGATCATGGGCAAAAGGCAGTAGTTGGTGCAGGGGACAGCGACCCGGAAAATGCGCTCACGCGGATTTCAGGGTGCCCTTCGGGAGTACGGTCGAGACGGCCCCTTTCTGGACCCGGATCTGCACCTTGTCGGCGATTTCCACGGTCAGGAAATGCTCGCCGACATTCTCGATGCGGCCGAGGATGCCGGCGGCGATCACTTCGTCGCCCCGGGCCAGCTCGGCGATCATCTTCTTCTGCTCCTTGGCGCGCTTTTGCTGCGGGCGGATCAGGAGAAAATAGAACACCACGAACAACAGGATCAGGAAGCCGAAGGAATAGATCGGATTCGATTGGGGCGCCGCTGCGGGCGCCGCGGCGGCGGCGATGAACGTCGACAACATGCGAGATTCTCGGTTGGTGGGGCGGCCGCGGGCGGCCTGTCTGCCCAAAAGACAGCGGATTATGCCATGGGTTTCCGCCCCGCGCAGCCCGCGCCGCGCGGAACAGCCTCGAAAACCGGGTCGGCGTGCAATTGGGGCGCTGGGGCATGCCAACCATCCTGCCGGTTGCGTGAAAGTGCACTGTGACCCCGGTTTCACGATAATCGAGGGTCCCGTCGCCGCCCGCAGGATCCACCCGATGCAGCACCTCACCGTGATCACGACCGGCGGCACCATCGACAAGGTCTATTTCGATGCCAAGTCCGACTACCAGGTGGGCGCACCGCAGATCGGCGCGATCCTCGCCCAGCTCGAAGTCGCCTTCGAGTTCGAGGTGGTCCCGGTGCTGCGCAAGGACAGCCTCGACCTGACCGATGCCGACCGCGCGGCGATCCGCGCGGCGGTGGAAGGCCAGCCGCACCGCCACGTGCTGATCACCCACGGCACCGACAGCATGGTCGACACCGCGCGCGCACTCGCGGGCATCGCCGGCAAGACCATCGTCCTCACCGGCGCCCTGAATCCGGCCCGCTTCCAGGGCTCGGACGCGGTGTTCAACATCGGATGCGCGGTCGGTGCCGTGCAGACCCTGGGCGAAGGCGTGTGGATCGCGATGAACGGCCGCATCTGGGACCCCCGCGGCGTGCGCAAGAATCGAGCCGCCAACCGCTTCGAAGCAGCCGACTGAACATTGGCAGCCGACGCTGCTGTTGCCCCGCCCCCCTTTACATCATCCCGGTCTGCAACTTGGCTTCGTCGGACATCATCGACTGGTTCCACGGCGGGTCGAACACCAGGTCGATCTGCGCCTCGGCAATGGTCGGGATCAACTCGAGCTTGGTGCGCGCGTCTTCGACCAGGATGTCACCCATGCCGCAACCGGGGGCGGTCAGGGTCAGCTTGACGTAGACCTTGCGCCGGCCATCGTCCAGGTGCTCCATGGCGAGGTCGTAGACCAGCCCGAGGTCGACGATGTTGATCGGAATCTCGGGGTCGAAGCAGGTCCGCAACTGTTCCCACACCACGACCTCGACGTCTTCGTCGTTCGCGTTCTCCGGCACCGAGAGTGCTTCCGGCGGCGCCTTGCCCAGGGCGTCTGCGTCCTTGCCGTCGACCCGGAACAGGCTGCCCTCGACATACACCGTGAAACTGCCCCCGAGCGATTGGGTGATGTACCCGGTCTGGCCCGCAGGCAGGTTCACGACGTCGCCGTACGGCACGTGCACCGCATGGCAGTCGCGCTGCAGGGTGAAGGGTTCGCTGCTGGCACTGAATCCGGACATGACTGGTTCGTTCGTTGGAGGTATCGGGTGCTGCTTCGCATCATCCAGCATAGCAACGCCCCGGCGGCCACTTCATGATGGAGGTCAGGAGCGCAACTGCAACCCTCCGTTGCGTGACCGGCGTCGTGGGCGACGCCTCGGCGGCTGGTCTATCATGGCCGGACGATTCATCGATTGAGCCCGCGTGGACGAACCCGCCCACTCCAAGTCCCCCGTCGAACCCGCGCGCAGGCCGGCCGCGATCGCACGCGTGGCCGGTGGGTTGGTGTCGATATTCGGCTGGCTGATGTGCACCCTCGCCACCGGCGCGCTGGCGGCCTTCGCGGCGCTGGTGCTCGGCATCCGGCCGAGCTGGATGATCCTCGCCCTCGCGCTGCCGCTCGCGCTGGTGCTGCACCTGTCCGGATGCCTGTACGCGCGCTGGGCCGGGGCGGTCGCAGCGCTCGCGGTATTGCTGGCGGGCTTCTACGCGATCTGCCTGGTCGCGATCGCGCGGATCGCCGCGACCACCGGGTTTCCGTTCGGACTGGCCTTCCGCACCGGCGGCATCGGCTTGACGCTGCAAGTCGCCGAACTCGGCCTCGATGCCGGCGCGGTGCTGGTGTATGCGGGCGCCGCCACCATCGCCGCGATCCTCGCCACCCGGCTCACATCTCGGGGCGACCGTCCATGATCGCCGTGCTGCCGAGCGACCTCCAGGAATTGGCGCTTCCGGTCGGCAAGCACCGGAACGGTCATCCCCTGGCCTGACTTCTCACAACAGGCACTTCGCTCGCGCCGCTCGTTTCGCCCGTCCCCGGCATTTCGTCTGCCTCACCGCCTCAGATGTCGAGCGTCTTGAGGCCCGCGACCAGTTCGCCTGCGGCCGCTTGTCCGTCGCCGTACAGCATGCGGGTGTTGTCGGCGTAGAACAGCGCGTTCTCGATCCCGGCGAAGCCCTTGCCGCGCCCGCGCTTGATCACGATGACGTTCTTCGCGTGCGCGACGTCCAGGATCGGCATGCCGTAGATGGGCGAATTCTTGTCGGTGCGCGCGACCGGGTTGACCACGTCGTTGGCGCCGATCACCAGCGCCACGTCGATGTTCGGGAATTCCGGATTGATGTCGTCCATGTCCTCGATCAGGTCGTAGGGCACGCCGGCCTCGGCCAGCAGCACATTCATGTGCCCGGGCATCCTGCCGGCGACCGGATGGATCGCGAACTTCACCTTTACACCCCGCTCGATCAGGAGCCTGGCGAATTCCCAGATCTTGTGCTGCGCCTGCGCGACGGCCATGCCGTAGCCCGGCACGATAGCGACGCGTTCGGCGTACGCCATCATCACCGCGGCATCGTTGGCGTCGATCGGTTTCAGCGCCCCCGATATTTCCTGTGCCTCGCCGGCGCCAGCGGCGCCGAAGTTGCCGAACAGCACGTTGCCCAGCGAACGGTTCATGGCCTTCGCCATCAGCTGGGTCAGCAGCGTGCCGGCCGCGCCCACCACCATGCCGGCGATGATCATGGCCTCGTTCTGCAGCACGAAGCCCTCGAACGCGACCGCGAGGCCGGTGAGGGCGTTGTACATCGAGATCACCACCGGCATGTCGGCGCCACCGATCGGCAGCGTCATCGCGATGCCGAACGCCAGCGACAGCGCGAAGAAAGCGACCAGCAATCCCCAGGCGAACGCGTGGTGTTCGAGTCCCGCGGTGAGCGCCAGCGCGCCGCACGCGATGGCCGCGGCGAAGATCGCGAGGTTCACCCAGCGCTGCAGCGGGAACACGAAGCGCCGGTCCATCCAGCCCTGCAGCTTCGCGAACGCGATCAGCGAGCCCGTGAACGAGATCGCGCCGATCAGCGCGCCGACGAACGCCAGGATCAGTTCGACCGAACCCAGGTGCCCGGACGTCGCGAACGCAGTTTCCGGCCGCGCCGCCGAAAGGTTCATGGCGAGCTGGAGCGCGGCATTGAAACGGATCAGCTCGACCGCCCCGATTGCGGCCGCTGCGCCGCCGCCCATGCCGTTGAACAGCGCCACCATCTGCGGCATCGCGGTCATCGGCACCCGCCGGCCCACCCACCACGAAAGCCCCACGCCGACCACGATCGCGGCGATCATCCAGCCGAGGTTGTGCATCCCCGGCAGGAAGAACGTGACAACGATCGCCGCCGCCATCCCGAGGCCGGCCCAGATGATTCCGCGGCGCGCGGTGCGCGGCGAACTCATCCGTTTCAGGCCCCAGATGAACAGCACGGCGGCGACGAAATAGACCGCATCGACGACGGTCGACAGGTACGACGGCAAGGTCATTGCTGCTTCCCCGAGCGTGGCAAGATCGCGCCGGCGCGTAGCGGCGCCTTCGGCGGTTGCGCGCGACCGCTGCACCGTCCGCGCGCCGGTTCCCCGCGGCCTGGCAGCACGACCGGCGTCACCGGGCCTGGTCTTTCGAGGCGGCCGGCCGGGAGGCCTTGAACATCTCCAGCATCCGCTCGGTGACGACGTAGCCCCCTGCCACGTTGCCGGCGGACAGCAGCACCGCGATCACCCCTATGGCGATTTCGGCGGGCGTTTCCGCGTGGCCCAACGCGACCATCGCGCCGACCAGCACGATCCCGTGCACGAAGTTGGACCCCGACATCAGCGGCGTGTGCAGGATCACCGGGACCCGGCTGATGATCTCGTAGCCGGTGAACGCCGCCAACACGAAGATGTACAGTGCAAGAAAACCGGTGATCATGTTTCCCCTCCCTGCAGGGAGCCCGCGGACCCCGGGCCCATCATAGCGGCAAGGGCGACCCGCATGCGGCGGTCAACCCGTCCCACGCTGCTGCGTTATCAGGGGCAAGCCCGGATGTACGAGACCACGGATGCCCCGCCCGTTGCCCCGATCGACATGAGCGCCATCGCGGCGCTCGAAGCGGCCGCAGAACCGCCGGCGAGCGGCGCCCAGCGTCCGGTTGCGGCGACGATCGACGCGTTCCTCGCTTCGGTCGAGCGGCGCGCGTGGCGTGTCGCGGAAATCGCCCTGCGCGACCCCGACGAGGCGCTGGACGCCGTGCAGGACGCCATGCTGCGGCTGGTTCGGTACTATTCGGACAAGCCGCCCGCGGAATGGCCGCCGCTTTTCTGGGGCATCCTGCGCCGCCGCATCACGGACCTCCAGCGGCGGCGCGCGGTCCGCAACCGGATCCTGGTGTGGACCGGTCGGCGCCCACGCGATGACGACGAGGATCTGCCGGTTTGGGAAGCGCCGGATTCCGGCCCCGAACCGGCCCGCGCTCTGGCCTCACGGCAGGCGCACGCGGCGATGTCGAAGGCCATCCGCGCGCTGCCTCGCCGCCAGCAGCAGGCCTTCCTGTTGCGGGTGCTCGAAGGTCTCGATGTCGCGGCTACGGCGAAGGCGATGGGCTGCAGCGAGGGCAGCGTCAAGACCCATTTGTCGCGGGCCATGGATGCCCTGCGTACGCAACTCGAGGACTGGCGATGAGCAGGATTCCTGACCAGACATTCAACGACTTGCCGGCGGATGCTGAAGTCGTCTCGCGCGCCCGGACCATCTTCAGGAGCGCCTGCGAGGACACGGACTCGTACCACGCGTTGCGGCTGGGACTGGCCCGGCGCAAGGCCCTGCACGCGGGCGCGGCCCATTCCGCGCTGCGCCTGTGGGCGCCGCTGGCGGGGGCCGCGGCGTGCTGCGCGCTGGCGGCCGGCGTGGTGTGGATGCATCCGGCCCGGCCGAGGGGCCAGGCTACGACGCGTATCGCATTGGCCCCGGGGGCGGCCGCGCCGGCCGACAGCGAAGAAACCGTTATCCCCGAAGTCGACAGCAGCCAGATGGACATGGTCCAGGATCTCGATTTCTACCGCTGGCTGGCTACCCAACCAGCGGTCGTCCAGGCCCCGTCGCGGGGAAGCCGGTGACCATGCGCGCTTCGAGGTTGCCACGTTGGCTGCTGGGCGCCGCATGCCTCGTCGGCGCGCCGGCCGCCGCCCTCGCCCAGACCGGCCCCGTCGTTCCGGTGCAGGCTTCCCGCGCACCCGCGGCCGCGAACGCACCGGCACCACCGCTGGCATGGTCCAGCCTCTCTGCCGGGCAGCGGCGGATGCTGGGACCGCTGCAGGGGCAATGGAACCGGCTGCATCCCGCGCGCCAGCACCGGCTCGCCGAGCGTGCGCTGCACTGGGTCAGCCTGCCGCCGCGCCATCAACAGCAGATCCGCGAGCGCCTCCGTCGATGGGCCGCGATGACACCCGCGGAGCGCCGCCAATTGCGCGAAAACGCGCGTGCCTTCCGCAACCTCACGCCCGCGCAACGCGCGAAGGTCAGCGAAGCATTCCGCAAGTTCCAGTCGCTGCCGCCGGACGAGCGGCGCGCGCTGCGCGAACGCTGGCGGAGGATGACGCCCGAGCAGCGACACCGCTGGGCCGCCGAACACTCCTACCGATCAGGCCACGCGCATCCACCCGCACGGAGCGATCGCTGATCGCGCGGCACGCAGATGGGTAGCCCGAATGGAGCGCAGCGCAATCCGGATCGCTCTGTACGGTCACAGCTCTGCGGCAACGCGGCCAACTTCTGCGAGCACGGCGTTGCCGGCGGCTGCATCGGCATGCGCATGGTCGTAGTACGCCGCAACCAG
>JAICJG010000156.1 GCA_025928585.1 Rhodanobacteraceae bacterium | reverse complement strand
TGGTGATCGACCGCTTCCGTCCGCGCGCGGATCTGAAGCAGCGCCTCGCCGAATCATTCGAGACCGCGTTGCGCCTCGGCGAAGGCCTGGCGATCCTGGTCGATCTCGACGCCGAAAAGGCGCCGGAACAATTGTTCTCGTCGCGCTATTCCTGTCCGCATTGCGATTATTCGCTGCCGGAGCTGGAGCCGCGGCTGTTCTCGTTCAATTCGCCGGTCGGCGCCTGCCCGACCTGCGATGGCCTCGGTGTCACCCAGTTCTTCGATCCCGCGCGGGTGGTCGCGCATCCGGAACGTTCGCTCGCCAACGGCGCGATCCGAACCTGGGACAAGCGCAATCCGTATTACTGGCAGATGGTGCAGTCGCTGGCGAAGCATTACGGGTTCGACCCGGAGACGCCCTGGAGCAAGCTGCCCGCGGCCACCCGCGATGCGGTGCTGAACGGCTCCGGCAAGGAGACCATCGCGTTCCGCTACGCGGCAGGCCACTCCGGGTCCGTCACCCGCAGGCACCGGTTCGAAGGCATCCTCCCGAACCTCGAACGCCGGTACCGTGAGACCGAATCGAGCACGGTGCGCGAGGAACTCGCGCGCTTCATCAGCGAGCGGCCTTGCCCGGAATGCCAGGGCGAGCGGCTGAACCTGTCCGCGCGCAACGTGTTCGTGGGCGAAAAGAACCTGCCCTCGCTGTCCGCGCTCGCCGTCAGCGATGCGCGCACCTTCATCGACGGCCTGCAACTCACCGGTTGGCGTGGCGAGATCGCCGAGCGGATCCTCAAGGAAATCCGCGAGCGCCTGCGCTTCCTGATCGACGTGGGGCTCGATTACCTCACCCTCGGCCGCAAGGCCGATTCGCTCTCGGGCGGCGAGGCACAGCGCATCCGCCTGGCTTCGCAGATCGGCGCCGGGCTGGTCGGCGTGATGTACGTCCTGGACGAGCCCTCGATCGGGCTGCACCAGCGCGACAATGAGCGCCTGCTCGGAACGCTGACGCGCCTGCGCGACCTTGGCAATACGGTGATCGTGGTCGAACACGACGAGGATGCGATCCGCACCGCCGACCACGTCGTCGATATCGGCCCCGGTGCCGGCGTGCACGGGGGCGAAGTGGTGGCGCAGGGCACGCTGGCCGACATCCTGAAGGAACCGCGTTCGCTCACCGGGCAATATCTTTCCGGCAAGCGCGGCATCGCGGTGCCGCAACTGCGCCGCCCCCCCGATCCCGAGCGCGTGCTGAAACTGAAGGGCGCCCAAGGCCACAACCTGCAACATGTCGACCTCGAAATCCCCGCCGGGCTGTTCACCTGCATCACCGGGGTATCGGGTTCTGGCAAGTCCACGCTGATCAACGACACGCTGTACCGGATCGCCGCGGTCGAATTGAACGGCGCCTCCGCGCAGCCGGCGCCATACGCCTCGATCGAAAAGCTGGACCTGTTCGACAAGGTGCTCGACATCGACCAGTCGCCGATCGGGCGCACGCCGCGCTCGAACCCCGCGACCTACACCGGTGTGTTCACGCCGCTGCGCGAGTTGTTCGCGCAGGTGCCCGAGGCGCGCGCGCGCGGCTACAAGCCGGGCCGCTTCAGCTTCAACGTCAAGGGCGGGCGCTGCGAAGCCTGCGAGGGCGACGGGCTGATCAAGGTCGAGATGCATTTCCTGCCGGACATGTACGTGTCGTGCGACGTCTGCCACGGCAAGCGCTACAACCGCGAAACGCTCGAAATCCTGTACAAGGGTTACACGATCGCCGACGTGCTCGACATGACGGTGGAACAGGCGCTGGAAGTCTTCGCGCCGGTGCCGCAGATCGCGCGCAAGCTGGAAACGCTGATGGACGTCGGCTTGGGTTACATCAAGCTCGGCCAGAGCGCGACCACGCTGTCGGGCGGCGAAGCGCAGCGCGTGAAATTGTCGAAGGAACTCTCGCGCCGCGATACCGGCAACACGCTGTACATCCTCGATGAACCCACCACCGGGCTGCACTTCCACGACATCGAGCAACTGCTGCGCGTGCTGCACCGCCTGGTCGATGGCGGCAGCACGGTGGTGGTGATCGAGCATAATCTCGACGTGATCAAGACGGCCGACTGGATCATCGACCTCGGGCCCGAAGGCGGGGCCGGCGGCGGCCGCATCATCGCGGCCGGGACTCCCGAAGACATTGCGGCAACGCCGCCCTCGTACACGGGCCGATTCCTCGCGCCGGTACTCGAAACAGCCGCAACATCGAAACCATCACGCAAGAAGAAACGCGCATGACGGAAAACACGAAGAACGCTCCCGCGAAACGTGCGCCACGCCAGCGGTCCAGGTCGAAGCCGCAATCGGGCAACCCCGACGCAACGCGTAATCCTGAACCAGCGCGTGGCCCGGATGCCGCGAGGCGTAATCCGGAACGGGCCTCGCGGAACGCATCACCCGCGCATGCACCTGCGCACGAGGACGCGCGCGTGCAATCCGCATCCGGCCAGCCGTCCCGCACGCTGGCGACGATTCCGCTGCACGTGCGCTGGCGCGACCTCGACGCCTTCAATCACGTCAACAACTCGTCGTACCTGACCTTCCTGGAAGAAGCGCGGCTGCAATGGCTGCGCACGGTGCCCGGTGAGTGGTTCAGCGCGCACGCGATGCCGGTGATGGCGGCCGTCGAGTTGCACTACCGCAAGCCGATCGAGTGGCCCTCCGAGATCGACGTGCTGCTCTCCTGCGAGCGGCTCGGCAACACCTCGATCACGATCGGCAACCGCATCGTCGACCGTAATGATGCGAACTGCGTCTATGCCGACGGCAACGTGGTCATGGTGTGGGTCGATCCCGCGAGCGGGGCGGCGGTGGCGCTGCCTGGCGCCATCCGCACGGCTTGCTCCTGAAAAAGGGGACGTGCACGAACCCGGCTCAATTCCCTCCCTCCCCCTTTCCGTGCTGCTCGGAAAGCGTCAACGCCACCTTGTCGCGCAGGTACACCGGCAGCGCCCGCTCCGGCGGCACCCCTTGGCCGGCGGCGAACGCCGGTGCCGCCAGCCGCGCGATGTCCCGCGCCTGCGGAAAGCGGTTCCCGTCTGCCCAGCGTGGCGCGGCGGGAAGACGTCCCCGGATCGCAGCGCCATACACATTCCAGCCGCTGCCGATCACGTTCCAGGCCGCGGCCTCCGGCAGCTCCAGCGCCTGGGCGCTTGCCACGCACTCCTCCGAAAGCGGACGGAGGGAATGGGCGCTCGAACCAATGCCGTCCGTGCCCGCTCCTTGAAACGCGCAAGCGTAGATTTCGCCGCGCCGCGCGTCGATCACGGCCAGCACCGCAGCACCGTTGGATGGAGCCTGCATCGCCAGTGCGGCCAGTGACGATACCGGCAGAACCGGAACGTCCAGGGCAAGCGCCAGCCCCTGCGCCACCGACACGGCGAGTCGCACGCCCGTGAAGGCACCGGGTCCGCGGCCCACCGCGATCGCGTCGAGCTGGGCGCGCGCGATTCCGGCTTCGGCCAGCAGCGACTCGGCCATCGGCAGCACCAGTTCCGCATGCCGGCGCGGCGCGAACTCGCTGCGATCGATCACCACACCGCCATGCAGCAATGCGACCGAGCAGGATTCCGTGGCGGTTTCGATGGCGAGCAGGTTCACCCGCGCATTGTGACAGATGGCGGTTGCCACAATTCGATATGCGTGCCGTCCGGGTCCATGATCCAGCCGAAACCGCCGTTCTCGTGCGCGTGCACGCTGGGGTCGGCGACGATGCCCTCCGCGCGCAGCTTCGCGAGCACGGCATCCCGATCATTCACGCGAAAGTTGAGCATGCATCCCTTCGTCCTCGGCGCGAAATGATGCGTGCCCCGCACGGCGCCCACAGCCTCGATCCCGGCCGCGCGACGTCCCCGGCAAAGCTCGCGCCGTAGTCAATGGTCTCGATGCCCAGGCGCTCCGCATACCCCTCGCGCAACGCTCGTGGATCGCGCGATTTGAGAAGATGCCGGCGAATCCGATGACCTCGGCCATGGCTCAATCTCCAAAGAACGCGTGCACGTCTTCGAATGCGCGGGTGCGCGGCATCGGCGGCAGCGAAGCGAGGAACAACTTCCCGTATGCCTTGGTCGCGAGGCGCGGATCGCACAACACCAGCACGCCGCGGTCGTGGACGTCGCGGATCAGGCGCCCGGCACCCTGC
>JAICJG010000121.1 GCA_025928585.1 Rhodanobacteraceae bacterium | reverse complement strand
TACGACTTCCTGTTCTCGCTGTCGGACCAGTTGAGCGGCAACGGTCTCGAGCACCACCAGTCCAGCGAAGACGGCATGGGGCCGGACTACTTCACCAACTGGGGCGAGGGCGCGCCGAACCGGGACCTCCTCGCGCACGAGTACACGCACTCCTGGAACGGCAAGTTCCGCCGTCCAGCAGACTTGTGGACGCCCAACTTCAACGTGCCGATGGGCGACTCGCTGCTGTGGGTGTACGAAGGCCAGACCCAGTACTGGGGTTTCGTGCTGACCGCGCGTTCGGGGATGTGGACGCCCGCGCAGTTCCGCGACGCGCTGGCGATGACGGCGGCCAACTACGACCGCAACCGTCCGGGCTTCGGCTGGCGCACGCTCGAAGACACCACCAACGATCCGACCGCCGCGCACCGCGCGGGGCTGCCGTACCGCAGTTGGCAGATGAGCGAGGAGTACTACTCCGGGGGCCAAATGATGTGGCTCGCGGTGGATGCGAAGATCCGTTCGCTCACCCGCGACCGGAAATCGCTGGACGATTTCGCCAAGGCCTTCTTCGGAGTCGACAACGGCAGCTTCGTCACCCGCACCTACACCTTCGATGACGTGGTGCATGCACTGGATGGGGTGGTGAAGTACGACTGGGCCGGTTTCCTCGAGCGCTACGTCGATGCGCTGGATCCGCCGTTCACCAAGGGCCTCGAGGCGAGCGGCTGGAAGCTGGTCTATACCGACAAGGAAAGCCCGTACGAAAAACAGTACGAGGGCCAGTCGGAGTCACCGCGGCACATCTACAACTTCACGTATTCGATCGGGCTCACGCTGACCGCGGACGGCGGCATCAACGACGTGCGCTGGAACGGCCCCGCGTTCAAGGCGGGCATAGGTTCCGGCGGCGAAGTGGTGGCGGTGAACGGCAAGGATTACAAGGCCAGCCTGCTCAAGGCGGCGATCACTGCGGCCAAGGATTCGCGGCAGCCCATCGAGTTGTTGATCAAGTACCAGGGCGACTACACCACGGTGCCGATCGATTACCACGGCGGCCTGCAGTATCCGCACCTCGTGCGGATCAAGGGCACGCCCGATTACCTCGACCAGATCATCGCCGCGCGCCCATGAGCCCCGCATCGCGCAAGCCGGTGTGCCTGCCGGCGCGACACCCGACCCCCCGGAGACACCGCATGAAGACCACCGCCCTCGCTTCCGCGTTGTTGATCGCCGCGTTCGGCATCGCGCCGTTCGCGACCGCCCGGCGGGCATCATCCATCCCCCTGACCGGCAGCAACCAGCCGGCGCCGCGGGACACGCCGTATCCCGGCACGCTGAAGATCCATGTCGACGCCACCAACATCGGCCAGCGCATCATCAACGTGTACGAGACCATTCCGGTCAAGGCCGGTTCTTCGATCTACCTGTTGTATCCGGCGTGGATCCCTGGCGACCACGAACCGTCCGGCCCGATCGACAAGGTCGCCGGCCTCACCATCAAGGCGAACGGCAAGACCATTCCGTGGACGCGCGACAAGTACAACGTCTATGCGTTCCACGTGGATGTCCCGGCGGACGCCAACAGCCTGGACGTCCAGTTCCAGTTCCTGTCGGCACAGGATCACGCTCAGGGGCCGATCATCATGACCCCGGAAATGCTGGACCTGTCCTGGAACGCGGTTTCGCTGTATCCGGCCGGATACGACGCCGACCAGATCAGGACGATTCCCAGCGTGACGCTGCCCGCGGGCTGGAAATTCGGCACCGCGCTGGAAGTGGCCAGCAGCGCGGGCGATACCGTCACTTTCAAGCCGATCGACTACATGAATCTGGTCGATTCGCCGATGTATGCCGGCAAGTACTTCAAGCGGCTGGACCTGACCGGCAAGCACTCGCCGCCGGTGCACATGGACATCGTGGCCGATGCGCCGAAGGACCTCGAAGCCTCCGACGAGGCGGTGAAGGCGCTCAAGAACATCGTGGTGCAGATGGACCGGTTGTACGGCGCGTTCCACTTCAACCACTACGATTTCCTGTTCTCGCTGTCGGACAAGCTGAGCGGCAAGGGCCTCGAGCACCATCGTTCCAGCGAGGACGGCACCCGTCCGGATTTCTTCACCGACTGGAATCTCACCACGCCGCACGATCTGCTCACCCACGAGTTCAATCACTCCTGGGACGGCAAGTACCGGCGCCCGGCCGATCTCTCGACGCCCAACTTCAACGTGCCGATGGGCGACAGCCTGCTGTGGGTGTACGAAGGTCAGACCCAGTTCTGGGGCAACGTGATCGCCGTGCGTGCGGGACTGGAAAACAAGGACACCGGGTTCGCCCTGCTGGCGCGGGTGGCCGCGACCTACGACATGGACCGGCCGGGCTTTCGAAGCTGGCGCAACGTCCAGGACACCACCAATGACCCCGTGATCGCGCAGCGCGCGCCGCTGCCGTGGCGCAATTACCAGGGCAGCGAGGACTACTATTCCGCGGGGCAACTGATCTGGTTGGCGGTGGACGGCAAGATGCGCCAGCTCAGTCACAACAAGCATGACCTCGATGATTTCGCGCGCGCATTCTTCGGCGTGCATCCCGGTGCCTGGGACATCGACACCTACACCTTCGACGACGTCGTCGCTGGGCTCAACAAGATCGTGCCGTATGACTGGGCGAGTTTCCTGCGCGAGCGCCTGGACGGACATGGCGACCTCGCGGAATCTCTCGAGGCGGAGGGCTGGAAGCTGGTCTACAAGGACGAACCGTCGAAGGCCTTCAAGGCCGTGATGGCGAGCTACCGCAAGCGTTATCCCAAGTACGCCGGCAGTGCCGACTTCACGTATTCGGTCGGTTTCTCGGGTTCGTCCAAGGGCGACCTGCGCGACGTGCGCTGGAACAGCCCCGCGTTCAAGGCCGGCCTGTCGCCCGGCATGACGATCGTCGCCGTCAACGGCACCGAGTTCAGTCCCGACGTGATGAAGCAGGCGGTCAAGGACGCCAAGGGCAGCCAGCAAGCGATCAAGCTGCTGGTCAAGGACTTCAACGAGTACAAGACCATCGACGTGGATTACCACGGTGGCCTGAAGTACCCGGATCTGGAGCGGATCAAGGGCACGCCGGATTATCTGTCGCAGCTGTACGCGCCGAAGACATAGCCCGGAGATATTCGATCAAGATGGCTTCATTCGAAGCTGCTGTTGCGGCAAGTCGGACCGCGGAGCCCTTGGCCATGGATGGCGGCTTCAATGGTCGTTCTGGTCCCGGTTGACCATCGGCGCCAGGGTTCACACAGCAGGTTGAACGAAGCGGCGATCGGGGACGATCGCATGAATACATGCGCGCACCGCGCGCTCGTCACCCGGCTCGAGGGTCTGCAACAGGGTGACTTCACCCGCCACGCGGGTCGCCACGGGGATTCCATCGCGATAGACGATGCGGGATCGGGTCAACGCCGGCACCCTCGCGCCGGGCAAGACGCTTCCGATGAGGTTCAACGGATCGGCGCCGCTGACGGCTATCAGCTCGCCGTCATGTTCGCGTTTGCGCACGCGGCGCAGAACCTCCACCGCTTCCGGCAACGCGAACTGTTCGCCCACCATGCCTTCCACGAAACGGCCGCCGCGGATTTCGCCGCGCGCCTCCAGCCGCTGGTACACGCGGCGCAATTCGCGCCAGGGTGGCAGCCATGCGGCCTCGCGTTCCAGGAGCTTCCAGAACACCACGCCCCAGCGGCGCAGCAGGGTGCGCGCGATGTGCTCGATGGGTTCTCCCTCGCCCGGATGCGCGGAAGGATTGGGGCCGCCACGCCGGATCAGGCTCCAACGCCCCGCATCCTCGATGCCGTTCAGCATGTGCCTCGCGAGGCGACGCTGGCGGACGCCCCGGCGTTTCGTCGCTGGCAACAGCAGGGCGCGCAGGCCCGAAAAGCTGTCCGCACCGAGCCTGCCGGCGCCGACCAGTTCGCCGAGCGCGTCTTCCAGTTCCACCTTCAACAAACGCGTGCCGTCGGCGATCTCGCCGAAGAAGGATGCACCGTGCCGGGAGAGGAATTCCACGACGGCTTGCGCGCGCGAAGACAGGGCGGGCGATTCGGCCGCCGATTGCGCACCGACGGCATTCCAGGTTCCCAACTGCTTGCGCGGCAGCAGCACGATCGGCGAAGCGCGCACCGGCGAAGCATGCGCACCGCCCGATGACGCGCGCAGCCGCGTCCACACGATCCGCCCCGAGCCGCACAGTGCGTCCAGCCAGGCGATGTCGTAACCGGCCACGCGCGCGGGTAGCAGTTGCGACTCCCATGCCCCGGCCGCGGCCTCGAATCCTTCCAGTTGCGCCAGCACCCCGGCCAACGCGTCCGGACCCCGCAGGCGGGTGTCCGGCGAAACGTGTTGCCAGTCGGCGAGGAATCGCACGAAGTCGCGCGGCGCCACCGGTTCGATCTCGCGGCGCAATCGCTGCAGGGTACGCCGATGGATACGCGCCAGCAGGTGCCGGTCGCACCATTCTTCCTCGTCCGCGCCCGGGGTGAAGCGACCGCGCATGGCGCCGCCTTCACGCTCCAGCGCGGCGAGCGCAACGGCGACGTCGCGGTCTCCTACGCCGAACGTTTGCGCCAATTCGCCCACCCGGATGGGTCCGACGCAGCCCAGCCGTGCGCGCAGGATCTCGAGCAGCGCCTGCTCGCTCGTCCAGGCCTTGTCGGCGAATTCCGCCGGCGCCTCGATCTCCGGTTGCAAGGCTGCAGCCGGATGGATCGCGTGCCACATCGGCAGCATTTCGGCGGCGATCCACAGCTTGAATCCCTCTCCCTGCCGGAAAGGCGGCGCGTAGCACGGAGCGCGCAGCGCTGGGGTCGCGGTTCGCGTCTGCACGGAAAGTGGATACGCGTCCGAACCCTCCCCCGCTGCTGCGCGGCACCCTCCCCAGGGGGAAGAGGGGAAAAGCAGACACGCCGAACGGTTCGCCCGCCCCAACTCTTCCAGACGATCGTTCCATCCGGCGTTGCGCGCTGCTTCGCCATCCGTAATGGCGCCGAGCGCCAACAGTGCTTCGTGCATCTCGTCGGCGTCACGGGGCTGCGGCCACGCTTCCTCACGCACCGCATCGATCGCCTCCGCATCCAGCTTGCCGAGGTCTTCCGCGCGGCTGGCGTCGGTGAAGCCACGCGAAGCCACCGCCTGCGTGCGGCGCTCTTCCAGCGGGGCGTCATCCAGGTACGCGTACGGCCGCGCACCCAGCACTTCCGCGCACAGCGACGATGGTGCGGTGAGATCGCGCGCGACGATCGTTACTTCCTTGGCTTCGAGTTTCTTCAGCAGCGCAATCAGGCCTTCCAGGTCCATCGCGTCGTACAGGCAATCGTGCAAGGTCTGCTCGACCAGCGGGTGGTCCGGAATCTTGCGTTCGCCCACGATGTTCTCGAGGCAGGCGACCTGATCGGGAAACACGGTCGCCAGCAGGTCTTCGGATTTCATGCGCTGGATCTGTGGCGGCACCTTCGCGCCGCCCACGAAACGCGGCAGCGCCAGCGCGGAGCTGGCGTTCCAGCGCCAGCGCAACGCGAACATCGGCGCATCCAGCAGCGCCTGCGTCAGCACGCCGCGCACACTGTTCGAATGCAGGTAACGCGAAACTTCCTCCAGCGGAAAGCTGTGGCTGGTCGAGAGCGAAAGCACGATCGCGTCTTCCGTCGCCGCCGCCTGCAATTCGAAATTGAAGGTGCGGCAGAATCGCTTGCGCAGGGCGAGGCCCCACGCCCGGTTCAGACGGCTTCCGTAAGGCGAATGGATCACCAGTTGCGTGCCGCCGGATTCGTCGAAGAAGCGCTCCATCGCGAGGGTGGTGTGCGTCGGCAGTACGCCAAGCTCGGTGCGCGCGGCCTGGTAATACTCGACGAGTTGCCGCGCGGCCGGCTCGGCCACGCCGACGTCGTCGATGAGCCAGTCAACAGCGTTCTCGCCGGCCTCTAGTCGCCCCGCAATCTCCTCACGCAGCCGCGACACCGCCCACGAAAGCTCGTCGCTGCGACCGGGCGCCTCACCCAGCCAGAACGGAATCGAAGGTGGCGCGCCGTGCGCATCCTCGACGCGTACACGGCCCCGCTCGACCTTCAGGATCCGGTACGACTGGTTGCCGAGCTGGAAGATGTCGCCGGCGATGCTCTCGACCGCGAAGTCCTCGTTGACGCTGCCCACCCGCTGCGCCGCAGGCTCCAGTACCACGTCGTAATCGGCCGTGTCGGGGATCGCTCCACCGGAGGTGATCGCGGTCAGGCGCGCGTTGCGGCGTGCGCGCAGTTTGCCGTTCACCGCATCGCGATGCAGGTAGGCCGCCCGCGTGCCGCGCCGGGTACTGTAGCCCTCGGCAAGCATCCGCAGCACTTCGCTGAATTTCCCGCGGGTGAGCTCGCGATACGGGTACGCGCTGCGTACCAGGTCGAAGAGTTCGTTCTCGTCGCGTTCGCCGCAGGCCACCTCCGCCACGATCTGCTGCGCCAGCACATCGAGCGGCGCGCGTGGTACGTGCAGCGTGTCCAGTTCGCCGCGTCGCACGCAGTCGAGCAATGCGACGCACTCGGCGAGATCATCCCGTGAGGTGGGGAACAACCGGGCTTTCGAAATGCCGCTGACCGCGTGTCCTGCGCGCCCGGCCCGCTGCACGAATGCGGCGATCGAACGCGGCGAACCAAGCTGGCAAACCAGTCCGACCTCGCCGATGTCGATGCCCAGTTCCAGCGAGGCGGTCGCGACCAGCGCGCGCAGTTGCCCGGACTTCAGGCGCCGCTCGGCATCCAGGCGTTTTTC
>JAICJG010000041.1 GCA_025928585.1 Rhodanobacteraceae bacterium | reverse complement strand
GACGGCATCACCGAGGAAATCATGCGCACGGCGCTGGCCCAGGCGCACAAGGGCCGCATGCACATCCTCGGCGAGATGGCCAAGGCGATCTCGACGCCGCGTGGCGAGATGAGCGAGTACGCACCGCGCCTGCTCACCATCAAGATCCACCCGGACAAGATCCGTGAAGTGATCGGCAAGGGTGGCGCGACCATTCGCTCGATCACCGAGGAGACCGGCACAACGATCGACATCAACGACGACGGCACGGTGGTGATCGCCTCGGTCAACCGCGAAGCCGCCGACGCCGCCAAGCACCGCATCGAGCAGATCGTGGCCGACGTCGAACCCGGCCGGATCTACGAGGGCAAGGTCGTCAAGCTGATGGACTTCGGCGCGTTCGTCACGATCCTGCCCGGCAAGGACGGGCTGGTGCACGTCTCGCAGATCTCCAACGAGCGCGTCGAGAAGGTTTCCGACAAGCTGAAGGAAGGCGACGTGGTCAAGGTCAAGGTGCTGGAAGTCGACAAGCAGGGCCGCATCCGCCTGTCGATGAAGGCGGTCACCGAGGAAGAAGCCGCCGGCGCCTGACCTGACCGAAAGTGCAGTAGGGCGGACATCGTCCGCCGAACATCGGCGGGCGACATGCGCCCCACGGCGACACAAAAACGGGCCTCATGGCCCGTTTTTGTCTGTCAAGGCGACAGCCTGCAACGGCGACCAGCCGTCCATGGTTGCGGGGCGCCAGCCCGGCCATCCTTGGCCGGTCGCTATTCGCGCCATCCCTGGCGTTCACCCTTCGGGCCGCCTTCGGCGTTCGAGCGCGCTCCTGCGCGCCTCGTCAGCCGTGCACGCGATGCCCCCGGCATCGCGCAGGCGCTCGGCTTCGCCCCTTCCGCTTGGCCGCGAAACGGCTAGACTCGCTTCCACGGGTGACGCCGCCGGATGGGGCGCCCCCGCGGACGGAGGAAGCATGCCGTGCAGCCCACCGATATCCGCAATCCGCAGTATTTCCACAAGGTGGTGGACTGCCAGTGGGCGTGCCCCGCGCACACCCGGGTGCCCGAGTACATCCGCCTGATCGCGGGCGGCCGCTACGACGACGCCTATCTGCTGAACTGGGATTCCAACGTGTTTCCCGGCATCCTGGGACGCACTTGCGATCGTCCCTGCGAACCTGCCTGCCGGCGCGGCCGCGTCGAGGAATCGAACGGCGACAAACCCGAACCTGTCGCCATTTGCCGGCTGAAGCGCGTCGCCGCGGACCACCGCGGCGACGGCGTCGAAGCCCGGATGCGCGAACGGTTGCCGGCACCGGTGTCCGGTGCGGAGCGCTTTCGTGTCGCCTGTATCGGGGGCGGCCCGGCATCGTTGACCGTGGCGCGCGATCTTGTACCGCTCGGCTACTGGATCACGATTTTCGAGGCCGACGCCAAGGGCGGCGGCTTCATGCGCACGCAGGTCCCGAGATTTCGCTTGCCCGAACACGTGATCGACGAGGAGGTCGGCTACATCCTCGGGTTGGGCGTGGAACTGGTAGGCAACCGGCGCATCGATTCGCTGCGCGAACTGCTCGACGAAAACTTCGACGCAATCTTCGTGGGCTGCGGCGCGCCGCGTGGACGCGACCTGCACATCCCGGGCCGCGACGAAGACACCGACCGCATCCACGTCGGCATCGAATGGCTGGCGTCGGTGTACTTCGGGCACGTGAGCAAGGTCGGCAAGCGCGTGCTCGTCCTCGGTGGCGGCAACACCGCGATGGACTGCTGCCGCAGCGCGCGGCGCCTCGGCGGCGAGGACGTCAAGGTGATGGTGCGCTCCGGCTACGAGGAAATGAAGGCCAGCCCCTGGGAAAAAGAAGACGCCGAACACGAGGGTGTCGAGATCCTGAACTGGCTCAATCCGAAATCGTTCGTCCACGAGGACGGCAAGCTGACCGGCATGTGGTTCACGCCGATGCGCGCCGAGCACGACGCGAACGGCAAGCGCAAGCTGTTGCCGACGGGTGAGCCCGACCGTCTATTCGAATGTGACGAAGTGCTGATCGCGGTTGGCCAGGAGAACGCGTTCCCGTGGATCGAGCGCGACCTCGGCATGGAATTCGATGAATGGGGGATGCCGAAACTCGACAAGCTCACGATGCAATCGACGCTGCCCAGGGTGTTCTTCGGCGGCGATGCCGCATTCGGCCCCAAGAACATCATCTGGGCGGTCGAGCACGGCCATCAGGCCGCGGCATCGATCCACAACTTCCTGCAGGGCGAAGACGTCCGCAATCGCCCGCCGCCGCTGACCAACCTCGTCTCGCAGAAAATGGGTATCCACGAGTGGAGCTACGACAACGACATCTCGCCGGACGAGCGCTTCGTGGTGCCGTGGGCGCCGAAGGAAAAGACGCTCACGAACATCCACCAGGAGGTCGAACTCGGGTTCGACATCCAGACCGCGTGGAAGGAAGCGCAGCGGTGTTTGAACTGCGACGTGCAGACGGTGTTCTCGAAGGATGTCTGCATCGAGTGCGATGCCTGCGTCGACGTATGTCCAATGGACTGCATCACCTTCACCACGAATGACGAGGAAGCCGGACTACGTGCGCGGCTGACCGCACCGGCAAACAACAAAGAGCAGGACTTGTACGTATCGGATCCGGTAAAGACTGGCCGTGTGATGGTGAAGGACGAGGACGTCTGCCTGCACTGCGGCCTGTGTGCCGAGCGTTGCCCGACCGGCGCGTGGGACATGCGGCGGTTCCTGTTCGCCGAGTCCTATGCGGGCCGGGGCGAGGATTATTCGGCGCGGCCCGCGCGCAAGCAGGTGGCGGCGTGAAGTCCATCGAAGCCGTCAAGTTCGCCCTGAACACTCCCTCTCCCCCATTGCTGTTGATGGGGAGAGGCGGCCGCAGGCCGAGCGCGAAGCGCTGGGTGAGGGGGCATGCCTCCCGGCGGCGCCACTGGGCAGCATCATGACACCGCTCGCCGCCACCAACGACTTCGTCGTCAAGTTCGCCAACATCAACGGTTCGGGCTCGGCGTCGGCCAACGAACTGTTCGCCAAGTGCATCCTGCGCATGGGCGTGCCCGTCAGTCCGCGCAACATCTTTCCGTCGAACATCCAGGGCCTGCCGACCTGGTATGAGGTGCGGGTAAGCGAGGCTGGCTGGCTCGGCCGGCGCGGCGGCTACGACTTGCTGGTCGCGATGAATCCCCAGACCTGGGACGAAGACCTCAAGGGACTGGCGTCGGGCGGCTACCTGTTCTACGACAACAGCAAACCGCTGCCGAAGTTCAAGTTCCGCGACGATGTAACGACCATCGGCGTGCCGCTGACCGACATTGCCAACCGGACCTGGGACGATCCGCGCCAGCGGCAACTGTTCAAGAACATCATGTATCTCGGCGCGCTGTCGGTGCTGCTCGGCATCGAGCGCGACGTGATCGTGCAACTGATCGGCGAGCAGTACAGGGGCAAGCAAGCGCTGCTGGAGCCCAACGTGCATGGGCTCGATCTCGGGCGCGAGTATGCCTCGCAACACCTGCAACCGATCGGCCTCAAGATCGAACGACGTGACAACGTCGGCGACCGGATCTTCGTGGACGGCAACAGCGCGGCCGCACTCGGCATGGTTTACGGGGGCGCCACCGTGTGCGCGTGGTATCCCATCACGCCCTCGTCGTCCTTGGCCGAAGCGTTCCAGAAATATTGCGCGAAGCTGCGCGTGGACAAGACAACCGGCAAGCACAACTATGCGATCGTCCAGGCCGAGGATGAGATCGCTTCGATCGGCATCGTCACCGGCGCGGGTTGGAATGGGGCTCGTGCATTCACGGCGACCTCGGGTCCCGGGATTTCCCTGATGAACGAGTTCATCGGGCTCGCGTATTTCGCCGAGATTCCGGTGACGTTGATCGACGTGCAGCGCGGCGGGCCTTCAACCGGCATGCCGACCCGCACCCAGCAGTCGGATGTGATGTTCTGCGCGCATGCTTCGCATGGCGATACCAACCACGTGCTGCTGTTTCCGGAAGATCCGCACGAATGCTTCGAGTTCGCGGCCGAGGCGCTCGACCTCGCCGATCGCCTGCAAACGCCTGTCTTCATGCTGAGCGACCTCGACATCGGCATGAACCATCGTTTGTGCAAGCCGTTCGAGTGGGACGATGCGCGTGGTTACGACCGCGGCAAGGTGCTGAGCGCCGAGCAGCTCGAGGCCGGCGTGCCGTTTGGCCGCTATCGCGACGTGGACGGCGACGGCATCCCGTATCGGACCTATCCCGGCACGCATCCGGTCCGTGGCAGCTTTTTCACCCGCGGTACCAGCAAGAACGCCGACGCCAAGTATTCGGAGAAGGGCGAGGATTACATCGAGAACATGCAGCGCCTGAAGCGCAAACTGGAAACGGCGAAGAAGCTGCTTCCGCAGCCGGTGCTGCATCGCGCACCACATGCGGCGAAGGATGGTGCGGTTTACTTCGGATCGACTTCGCCCTCGATGGCCGAGGCCATTGCCAAGCTCGACGCAGGCGGCATGCACATCGATGCGCTGCGGGTGCGCGGGTATCCGTTCGCCGATTCGGTGCGCGAATTCATCGATCGCCACGAGCAGGTATTCGTGGTCGAACAGAACCGCGATGCGCAACTGCGTGCGCTGCTGATCGAGCAGTTCGAGGTCGATCCCGCGAGGCTGGTGCCGATCCTGCATTACGACGGTACGCCGATTACCGCGCGTTTCATCGCCTCCGCGATCGGGGAGCGCATGGGTTCCGCGGAAGTAACGGCGCTGCGGGGCGACAAGGTGGCTTAGGAGCAGGGATGAGGGAGCAGGAATTAGCGGCTGCCGGCTCGAAATCTCCAGTATCGGAGCGCACGTGCCATTCTCGTCTTTCCGGGGCCGTTCGCGGCCTGCTCGCGAACGGAACCTGGGATCTGCTCTTGCGGGCAAGTGGAAGAAGCAGATTCCGGATCGTCGTTCCGCGACGTCCAGAATGACGACACTGAAGGCCAGAACCAGAATGACCTACCTTCCAAAACCCAAGCTGCACCACCCCTCGTTGCAGAAGAACGCAGTGGGCTTCACACGCCGTGACTACGAAGGTGCGATCTCCACCCTGTGCGCGGGCTGCGGGCACGACTCGATTTCGGCGGCGATCATCCAGGCCTGCTGGGAACTCGACGTCGAGCCGCACCGGGTGGCGAAGATTTCCGGCATCGGATGCAGCAGCAAGACGCCGACCTATTTCCTCTCGGCCTCGCACGGATTCAATGCGGTGCACGGCCGCATGCCGTCGGTCCTGACCGGCGCCAACCTTGCCAATCGCGAGTTGCTGTATCTCGGCATTTCGGGCGACGGCGATTCCGCGTCCATCGGCATCGGCCAGTTCGTGCACGCGATCCGTCGTGGCGTGGACATGCTCTACATCGTCGAGAACAATGGTGTGTACGGGCTCACCAAGGGCCAGTTCTCGGCGACCGCCGACCAGGGCAGCAAATCCAAGAAGGGCGCGACCAATACCGACGCACCGGTCGACATGGTCGGAATGGCGCTGCAATTGGGTGCTAGTTTCGTCGCGCGCAGTTTTTCGGGCGACAAGACGCAACTGGTGCCGATCCTGAAAGCCGCGATGACCCACAAGGGCGCCTCGTTCGTGGACGTGCTCAGCCCCTGCGTCGCATTCAACAACCATCCCGGCAGCACCAAGAGCTACGATTACGTGCGCGAACACAACCACGCGTTGTGCCGGATGGATTTCATTTCGCCGCGCGCGGAAATCACGGTCGATTACCCGCCCGGCGAGGTGCGCGAGGTCCGCCAGCACGATGGCAGCGTATTGCGGCTGCGCAAGTTGCCGGAATCGCATGACACCGGCGACCGGGTTGCCGCGATGAACTACCTTCACGCCTGCCAGGCGCGTGGCGAGATCGTCACCGGACTTCTGTATGTCGATCCCGAGGCGCCCGACCTGCATGAGCATCTTCAAACGGTCGAAGTGCCGTTCAATACACTGGGCGAACGGGAGCTTTGTCCCGGAAGTGCGGTGCTCGCGGAGATCAATGCCGCGTTGTCTTGAACGGATTGAGCGCATCGCTTCGCGCACCGCGAATCCGGCCGATCCAAAAGGGAGATTTTTATCGACAGGAACAAGCGACGGCTGAACCGCCACCTGGACCGCTGGCAGGACAGGATTCCGGACTGGGCTGCGCGCGGGCTGGCGTGGTTGCGCAAGCCGTCTTCGCGTTGGGTACGGATTCCCATCGGCCTGCTGCTGATCGCCGCCGGGCTCGTGGGGATCGTTCTTCCCGTGCTCGGGTTCTGGATGGTCATTCCGGGCCTGCTGTTGCTGGCGATCGACGTGCCCTTCCTGCGGCTGCCGATGCGCGTGGCGATCGTGCGCACCCGCTACGCGATGCGGTGGATTCAGCGGCGTCGGCCATCCCGCCGGGATTGACTTCCGCTGCTCGAAGAGGCGCGGGGAACACCGGTTTGTTGCGGTGCAGCATCTGCGCAACTACCATAGTCGGACACGATTCCGGAGAAAATGCCGATGGCCAAGGGTCCCGATCCGATGCGTTCGCCGGATGACTGGCAGGCGCTTTCGCAGCAGTACTGGAATGCCTGGGCAGACGCCACACGCAAGGCATTCGGTTCCGCGGCGGACGCGACGACTTCGGACAAGACGCCGTGGCACGAGGGGCTCGAGCAGTGGTCGCGGATGTTCGATGCGCGCAGTGCCGGCGACACGCAAAGCGAGGTGGCCGAACGCTTGCTGGCCGGGGCGCGCAGCTATTTTGCGCTGCTGCAGTCGCTCGCCGAGAAGGGTGCCGACGGCAAGGCCGATCCGCAGGCTTGGGCCGAAAGGCTGCGCGAGTCCTTCAATTTCCCCGGAGCCGACGCGGCGTTGCTGGACAACCCCCTGGCGCGTGCGCTGCGCGAACTGGCGGGACACGGCGCGAAGGGTTTCGAGCAGATGATGGAGGGCATGCAGCCGACCATGGCCGAAGCGCGTGCGCTGCTCGACCTTCCGGCGTTCGGCTATGCGCGGGAGCATCAGGGACACTATCAGCGCATGGCCAAGGCCTGGCTGGACTACCAGCACGAAACCAACCACTACAACGCGTTGATCGCCCGCGCCAGCCGGCGCGCCTTCGAGGTATTCGAGGACAAGCTGGCCGAACGCGGCGAACCCGGCCGTCAGATCGATACCGTGCGCGGCCTCTACGACTTGTGGGTGGACGCGGCCGAAGACGCCTATGCCGAAATCGCGCTGTCGGATGAATTCCGCGAAGTCTACGGTGCACTGGTCAACGCGCAGATGCGCGTGCGCCAGAACGTACAACGCGAAGTGGAGCGCGTGGCGACCGATCTCGGGATGCCCACGCGCACCGAGATCGACAGCATGGGCAAGCGCCTGCACGCTCTGCATCGGGATGCGAAGAACCAGGCCGAAACGCTGCCCGAACTCGTCGCCGAAGTCGCCGCATTGCGCGCGGAAGTCGAGCGACTGAAGGCCGGCGGCGTGAAGTTTTCTTCGAAGCCTGCGCGCAAAAGTGCGACGCGCAAGCCTGCCCGCAAATCCCGCAAGTAGCCAAACCAGGAATCATCGCGATGGAACCCATCCGCATCGATCCCAAGCGTGCGCTGGACGACGCCATGCGCGCCCAGCAGAAACTCGCCGCAAGCTTCCGCACCCTGCGGAAAGTCGAGGACGTGGATTACGGCGCGACCGAGAAGGAAGCGATCTACCACGAGGACAAGGTGGTCGTCTACCGCTACAAGGGCAAAGCAAAACCCACGGCCAAGGCGCCGATCCTGATCTGCTACGCGCTGGTCAACCGGCCGTACATGGTCGACCTTCAGGACGACCGTTCGCTCGTCAAGAACCTGCTGGCGCTCGGCGAGGATGTCTACATCATCGACTGGGGCTATCCCGACGGCGGTGACCGCTGGCTGACGCTGGACGACTACATCAACGGATACATCCGGCGTTCCGTTGCTGCCGTGGCAAAACACGCGGGGGTCGAGAAGATCAACCTGCTCGGGATCTGCCAGGGCGGTGCGTTTTCGCTGTGCTTCGCCTCCCTGCACCAGGACAAGCTGCAGAACCTGATCACGATGGTCACGCCGGTCGACTTCCACACGAAGGACAACATGCTGTCGCACTGGACCCGCGACATGGACGTGGACCTGTTCGTCGACACCCTCGGCAACGTGCCCGCGGACCTCATGAACTGGTGCTACCTGACCCTGAAGCCGGTGCGGCTGAACCAGCAGAAGTACATCGCGATGCTGGACATCCTGGACGACAAGGCGGAACTCGAGAATTTCCTGCGGATGGAAAAATGGATCTTCGATTCGCCCGACCAGGCAGGCGAAGCCTTCCGCGAATTCATCCGCGACTTCTATCAGGGCAACAAGCTGGTGAAGGGCGGCCTGGAAATCGGTGGCAAGCCGATCAGTCTCAAGAACATCACGATCCCGGTGTTGAACATCTTTGCCGAGCAGGATCATCTGGTTCCACCGTCGGCGTCGCGTCCGCTCGGTGATCACATCGGCACCAAGGACTACACCCAGCTCGCGTTCAAGGGCGGCCACATCGGGATCTACGTTTCGGGACGCGCGCAGCGCGAAGTGCCGCCGGCGATTCACGAATGGCTGGCCAAGCGCACGCGTTGATGTCCGCCCGCCATCTGTGAATGCCCAACGCAGGGCGGAACCCGCGCAGCGGTTTCCGCCGGACTCATCCACGGCGGAAGCGGCTACGTCGATTCCGGCCTGCGTCGCTGAGCTCGTTGAAGATCCGGACGAACGGAGCAACGATCCAATGAGTACCCATGCACCGCTTCGCCGTTCCCGCCGCAATCGCATGATCGCCGGCGTCGTCGGCGGCCTCGCCGATTACTTCGGCCTCGACCCGGCGCTCGCCCGGATCATCTACGTGCTGGTGTCGATCTTCTCCGCGGCCTTCCCGGGGATCATCGTGTACATCCTCCTGTGGATCTTGATTCCGGAAGAGGATTGATGGCCGGTGCGGCGCCGGCGCCGCGGCGCGTGACGCCCAGTGGCGCGTGCTACGCTTGGCTGCCGTATGGTACGCAGCCACCCTTCAGCGAACATGGATTCCCGAACGGGGACGCCGGCACACGACAGCTTGCGCGCGGTGCAGTGGCGGGGCGACCACCTGCACCTTCTCGACCAGCGCCGCCTGCCGGTTGCCGAGGAATGGCTCGATTGCCGGGACGCTCCGGAGGTCGCGCAGGCGATCCGGGACCTCGTGGTGCGCGGTGCGCCCGCGATCGGGATCGCCGCGGCATGGGGCGTGGTGCTCGCCGCGCAGCGCGGCAACGCGCTTGACGACGCCCTGACGATACTGCGCGCCGCGCGCCCGACGGCGGTCAACCTGATGGCTGCATTGGATCGCATGCGCGCGCGGATCGATGCCGGTGCCGATGCCGCGGACCTCGCGCGCGAGGCCCAGGCGATCCAGGACGAGGACCTTGCGGCCAACCGCGCGATGGGTGTGCTGGGTGCGGCCCTGATCGAGCCCGGCAGCGGCGTCCTGACCCATTGCAACACGGGATCGCTCGCCACCGCGGGTTATGGCACGGCGCTCGGTGTGATCCGCGCAGGCTTTTCCGCAGGCAACATTGCGCGCGTGTACGCGGGCGAGACCCGGCCGTGGCTGCAGGGTGCGCGGCTGACGATGTGGGAATTGCAACGCGACGGCATTCCGGCCACATTGATCGCCGATTCCGCGGGCGCGCATTTGATGAAATCCGGTCAGGTGCAATGGGTGATCGTTGGCGCTGATCGGATCGCGGCCAACGGCGATACCGCCAACAAGATCGGCACCTATCAGCTCGCGATCGCGGCGCGGTACCACGGGGTACAGTTCATGGTCGTTGCCCCTTCCACCACTGTCGACATGGCGACCGCCACCGGTGACGCCATTGCCATCGAGGCGCGTGATCCACTGGAATTGCTCCATCACGCCGGACAGCGAACGGTGGCCGAAAATGCCCAGGCGTGGAATCCCGTTTTCGATGTCACCCCGCACGAGCTCATCGACGTGCTGGTGACCGAGCGCCGGACGATAGCGCGGCCCGATGCGGCTGCGCTGGCCGAGGTTTTCGGTCGACCGGTGGCGCACTGAATGTGGCGCATCTCCAAGCAGCTCGGGTGGTTCGGGGTAGGGGGATTCATCGGCTTCGTCGTCGATGCCGGCATCGTGCAGTTGCTGGTCAGCAAGTTGCATACCGACCCCTACGTGGGGCGCCTGTTTTCGTTCACCTGTGCGGCCACCGCCACCTGGTTGTTCAATCGGCGCTTTACCTTCCACCAGCGTGGCGACTACACCCTGTTCGGTGAGTGGTCGCGATACATGATCGCGATGTCGGCCGGCTTCGCGCTCAACTACATCACCTATGCGCTGGTCGTGTACTTCTCGCACTTCGTGCGGGACTGGCCGGCGATCGGGGTGGCAGCGGGTTCGTTGCCGGGCTCGATCGTGAACTTCCTGGGCGCCCGTCAGTGGGTGTTTTCCGGGGACCGCGGGCAGGCGCCCGCCAAGGTTCGGCGCAAGCCCGGCGATAGGCCGTAAGTTGGCGCCGTGGTTGAAGTTTTCTGTCCTGTTTCGGGCGCATTTGTGGTAGAATTCCAAGGTTGATTTTCGGGGCGCAGGCAGCTTTCGGAACCCGCGTCTTTCGCGCTCACCCGACACAGGAAAATTGGGCATGGCGGAGCCAGCCAGTGAAGTAATTCGCGTCAACATCGAAGACGAGATGCGGCAGAGCTACCTCGATTACGCGATGAGCGTGATCGTGGGGCGCGCGCTTCCCGACGTGCGCGACGGGTTGAAGCCAGTGCACCGCCGCGTGTTGTTCGCGATGAATGAACTGGGCAACGTCTGGAACAAGCCGTACAAGAAGTCCGCGCGCGTGGTCGGCGACGTGATCGGCAAATACCACCCGCACGGCGACGCGTCGGTGTACGACGCGATCGTGCGCATGGCGCAACCGTTCTCGCTGCGCTACATGCTGGTTGACGGGCAGGGCAACTTCGGTTCGGTGGACGGCGACAGCGCGGCGGCGATGCGGTACACCGAGGTGCGGATGGCGCGCCTCACCCACGACCTGCTGGCCGACATCGACAAGGAAACCGTCGACTTCGGTCCCAATTACGACGAAAGCGAGCAGGAGCCGCTGGTCCTGCCGACCCGCGTTCCGACCCTGCTGGTCAACGGCTCGGCCGGTATCGCGGTCGGCATGGCGACCAACATCCCGCCGCACAACATGCGCGAGGTGATCGACGCGACCGTGGCTCTGATCGACGAGCCACAGCTCGGTATCGACGAATTGATGCGGCACGTGCCGGGCCCGGATTTCCCGACCGCCGGCATCATCAACGGCGCGGCGGGCATCGTGCAGGCGTACCGCAGCGGCCGCGGCAGGGTGCTGGTGCGCGCCAAGACCGAAATCGAGACGAATGCCCACGGCCACGAGGTGATCGTCGCCACCGAGATCCCCTATCAGGTCAACAAGGCCCGCCTGATCGAGAAGATTGCCGAGCTGGTCAAGGAAAAGAAGATCGAGGGGATCAGCGGCCTGCGCGACGAGTCCGACAAGGACGGCATGCGCATCGTGATCGAGGTGCGCAAGGACGCGATGGCGGACGTGGTGCTGAACAACCTGTTCCAGCAGACGCAGTTGCAGGTCACCTTCGGCATCAACATGGTGGCGCTGGTCGATGGCCAGCCGCGCCTGCTGAACCTCAAGGAGATCATCGAACACTTCATTCGCCACCGCCGCGAGGTGGTCACCCGGCGGACGATTTTCGACCTGCGCAAGGCGCGCGCCCGTGCGCACGTGCTGGAAGGGCTGACCGTCGCGCTCGCGAACATCGACGCGATGATCGAGTTGATCAAGACCTCGGAGTCCCCCCAGGTTGCGCGCGAACGGATGCTGGCGCGCAAGTGGGAGCCCGGGATGGTGCGCAGCCTGCTGCAAGCGGCAGGCTCCACGGCGTCGCGACCGGAGGACCTTGATCCGCGCGCGGGCCTGCACGACGACAGCTACCAGCTCTCGGAAACCCAGGCCAGGGAGATCCTGGAGATGCGCCTGCACCGCCTGACCGGGCTCGAGCAGGAGAAGCTCGGCGACGAATACAGGCAGTTGCTGGATACCATCCGCGGCCTGATCGCGATCCTCGAGGATCCGGACAAGCTGCTGGCGGTGATCCGCGCCGAACTGGTGGAGATGCGCGACCTCTACGGCGATGCACGGCGCACCGAGATCCTGCACGTCCAGGAAGACCTCGAAACGCTGGATCTGATCGCGCAGGAGGACGTGGTCGTCACGCTCTCGCATACCGGCTACTGCAAGCGGCAGTCGCTGGACACCTATCGCGCGCAGAAGCGCGGCGGCAGGGGCCGTTCCGCGGCGAGCGTCAAGGAAGAAGACTTCGTCGAGAAACTCTGGATCGTCAACACCCACGACACCCTGCTCACCTTCACCAGCGCGGGCCGCGTGTACTGGCTCAACGTGTACCGCATTCCGGAAGCGAGCCCCGGTGCCCGCGGCCGGCCGATCGTCAATCTGTTGCCGTTGCAGGAGGACGAGACGGTGCAGGCGGTGCTGCCCGTGCGCGAGTACGACGAGGGCCGGTTCGTGTTCTTCGCCACCCGCCAGGGCACGGTCAAGAAGACCCCGCTCAAGGAATTCGAATTCCAGTTGCAGAAGGGCAAGCAGGCCATCGGGCTCGACGATGGCGATGGCCTGGTCGAGGCCGAACTCACCGACGGCAACTGCGACGTGCTGCTGTTTGCTTCCAATGGCAAGGCCGCGCGCTTTGCCGGTGGCGAAGTCCGTCCGATGGGCCGCACCGCGCGCGGCGTGCGCGGCATGCGTCTCGCCGAGGGCGCGCAGATCGTGTCGATGATCGTCGCCGACGAGGGTACCGAGGCCGAAGGTTGCGATGTGCTGACCGCGACCGCACGCGGCTACGGCAAGCGCACGCCGCTCGCAGAGTTCCCGCGCAAGGGGCGCGGTTCGCAGGGCGTGATCGCGATCCAGTGTTCGGAACGCAACGGTGCATTGGTCGCGGCGGTGTGCACCGACGTCCGCCACGAGCTGATGCTGATCTCGAACCAGGGCACGCTGGTGCGTACCCGCGTCGCCGAAGTCTCGCAGGTCGGCCGCAACACCCAGGGTGTCACCCTGATCCGCCTGCCCGGCGACGAGAATCTGGTCGGCGTGGTGAAGATCGCGAACGGCGACAGCGAGGGAGAAGAGACGGAGGCCGATGGCGCCGGCGCTGACGCCAGGCCGCCGATCGCGTAAACCGACTTCGGGCACGTAGGTCGGGCTGACCCGAGGCGGAAGGCAGGTTGGGCTGAGCCGAGGTTCTACCTCGGTGAAGCCCGACACAATCGCAGCGGCGCCATCTTGCTCGGGTGCGGTAGCCGGGATGAAGCCGCGCAGCGGTGGAATCCGGGTTGGAGTTCGTGCGGTCACCCCGGATTCCGCATCACTCCATCACGGGCTATTTGCTGCAAACGCAGTCCACTTCGCTGCATCCGGACTACTGGCTCGGCATCAGCCAGGCTTGGCGCGTCCGCGAGCTGCTCGTTGGGCTTCGCCAAAAGCCGCTCAGCCCAACCTACGGTTCGCGCGTCCGCGGGCTGCTCGTTGGGCTTCGCCAAAAGCCGCTCAGCCCAACCTACGGTTCGCGGGCCCGCGGGCTGCTCGTTGGGCTTCGCCACAAGCCGCTCGGCCCAACCTACGTTCGCGCGTCCGCGGGCTGCTCGTTGGGCTTGGCCAAAAGCCGCTCAGCCCAGCCTACGTTCGCGCGTCCGCGAGCTGCTCGTTGGGCTTGGCCAAAAGCCGCTCAGCCCAACCTGCGGTTCGCGGGCCCGCGGGCTGCTCTCGTTGGGCTTGGCCAAAAGCCGCTCCGCCCAACCTGCGGTTCGCGGGCCCGCGGGCTGCTCGTTGCGCTTCGCGAAAAACTGCTCTGCCCAACCTACGCGTTCACTCGAATTCACGCGTCCGTCGGACTTATGCGCTGATCGGCGTGGTCGGTGCAAGCAGCTCCGGCAGGTCTTTGAGCCGGTGCAGCGCCACCACTGATGGCGGAATGGGGCCGTCGGGGCGGAGCCAGAACGTGTGCATTCCGGCGTTCGTACCTGCCTCGACGCCGCGAAGGCTGTCTTCCACCACGGCACATCGGTTCGGGGCCACGCCCATTGCTTTCGCCGCATGCAGGAACAAGCCGGGATCGGGTTTCCAGCAACCGACGTCGTATGCGCTGAATATGCGGTCGCTCGTGAAGAACGGCGCGAGGCCAGTCACCTCGAGGCTCAGTGCGATTTTTTCCATCGGCCCACTCGAAGCGACGCAGTACGGCAATCGCAGCATCGCGAGGGTTTCCGGCGCGCCCTCGACCGGCTCGAGGTGCGCGCGGAAGGCCTCCGCCGTCTTTTCCCGCACTTTGGTGACGAAGGAATCCGGAAGTCTCCGCCCGAGCCAGCGCTCCAGGTCGGCTACGCAATCCGCCATCTTGCCGCCGACATATCGCTGCATCGCGTCATCCGTGGACATGCGGAGCCCGAATGGCGCAACGCATTCCACCAGCGCAGCGTTCGCAAGCCGCTCGCTGTCGACGAGCGTGCCATCGCAGTCGAAAATTACGGCCTCGATGTACATCGCGCGTCCGGTCACTGCCGGTGCAATCGTAGCCGAACCTGGTGCAGGCAGCAGCCGGTTGCAGCCTGCGACGGGTCTCCACAGCCGGGGATGGCGGGACGCGATTTACCGATGCGAGGCGCCAAAAAAAAGCCCTGCCGGATGGCAGGGCTCAAGTGAGATGCAAGAAGGCTTCGAGGCATCAAGCCGCATGTCCGCGTTTGCGCCGATACACTTCCAACCCGCCGAGCAGCGACAGGCCGATCAGCAGCATGGACAGGGAGCCGGGCTCCGGTACGCCGATCGGCACCGGAGGCAGTCCGAGGCCTGCAAATCCGTAACCGAAGGCGGGAGCAAAGTGGCCATCGGTGCCGAGGGCATCTCCGGTGGTGTAGGAATAGGCTTCCACGCCCGCGCCGCCCAGGGCCGCGAGCAAACCGCTTACGGTCGTGTCGGCACCGATGTAGGTGTCGAACGAAGTCGTCCCACCGGCTGCCAGGTCGCCGAAGCCGAACACGAAGTAGCCGCCGTCGTCGCCGTGGACATCGACCACGTTGGTATTGGCATCCTGGGTCCGGAACACCATTGGGTCGGGTACGGCGAAGGGATCGGTCGAGGTGTTCATGACGGTGTGCCCCGGGCCCACCGGCAACGCCCCACCATTCACCGTGGTGTAGTTGTCGATGAAGAAGCCCGGCGCCACGTCCCAGTCCAGGGTACGGGCGTAGCGGACATCGGTCAGCGTACCCGCGGTGGTATTGGTCAGGACGATATTGACCTTGAACAGCTTGCCCCCTGCCGCGGACGAATACGTCTGCGTCACCATCAGGCCATTGGCGAGCGTCACCACCGACTGCGCGCTGAGGCCCGGCCCGGAAGCGGTCGTGGTGGTCAGCGTGGCCGAAGTGATATTGAACGGACTGAGGCCATAGACGTAGCCGCTGACACCGCCGGCCGCCGCACCCCAGCCCTCGCAAAGGCAGCCGCGGATGATGGCGTCTCCGTTGGGTCCGACGAAGCCCACGCCGTTCGCTCCGAGTCCGCCGTTGTCGGCGACACCCATCTGCACCAAGCCGGTATCCAGGGTGGCCGGGGTGGCCAACGCAGCCGGCGCTCCCAGCAGGACGGCACTTGTCAGCAATGCTCCGATGAGCGGCCTGGCCCTGGCCGCCCAGTACTTCATGGTTTGTCTGCTCACTTGCTGTCTCATCGTCGTTGTCCTCCTTGGGGACGATGTATCAGGAGCAAGTCTCATGCCGACCCAAAAGTTGCTTACGAATCAAATGGATGTACGACCGGCATCCAGCGTTCCCTGGCCGTTTGTAAATGCCGCCGACAGCGCTTGCGCGCGTCCACCCGTGAGCGGCGTGCCGGCGCCGTCCGCGGAACCCGCACCGGGCCACAAAATCAAGCATTCACGAGCGAGGTGCGCGCAAACCCCGCTGCCCTTGGCAGTCCGTAAAGGTTTCCGACAACCGCGGCGCGGCAATCCATCAAATCGCCGCCAGCATCGCCTCGGCACTGGATACGCGGAATTCTCCGGGTGCCTCGACGTGCAGCACCTTCACGACGCCGTCTTCGGCATACAGGGCGAAACGTTTGGAGCGCACGCCCATTCCGAACCGGCGGGAGTCCAGTTCGAGCCCCAGCGCCTTGGCGAACTCACCGTTGCCGTCGGCGAGCATCAGCATGCCGTCGGGGACATGCTGCTGATCGGCCCAGGCCTTCATCACGAACGCGTCATTGACGGACATGCAGGCGACTTCGACCCCGCGCTTCCGGAAACTTTCGTGGTGCGCGACGAAGCCCGGCAGGTGCTTCTCGGAGCAGGTCGGGGTGAACGCGCCGGGCACGCCGAACAGCACGACCTTCCGGTCCATGAACACGTCGTCGGTCGTGACTTGCTGTACGCCGTCGCGGAGCACCGCGAAGGTCGCGTCGGGGATGCGATCGCCGATCTGGATGGTCATGGCCCGGCTCCTGGAATGGGATGGGGAAGTCGACGATGCTAGCGCCGAACGTGCCGCGGTGCAGCCTTGAAAGCCCCGAAGGCACCCCTATTTCTGTCGGCAGGTGGCCGATCCGACGGCCACAGCAATCGAGGAGCAGACCGATGAACGTTACCCATTACCGCCGGCCGTGGGGAATTCGCCAGCCCCTGCACGATGATTTCCGGCAACTGCTGGACCAGTTCTTCGAAACCGGCGAATCCGGCGACCAGTCCGACGTGGTGACGAGCCAGTGGGCGCCGCGCGTGGACATCCGCGAGGAAGACAAGCGCTTCGTGATCGAGGCCGACATCCCGGGCGTCGATCCGAAGGACATCGAGGTGAACATGGACAAGGGCGTCCTGTCGATCCGCGGCGAGCGCAAGTCCGAGAGCAAGACTGAAAACGGCAAGTACTCCCGCGTCGAGCGATCGCACGGGGTGTTCTATCGCCGCTTTGCGCTTCCCGACAGCGCCAATCCGGACGGGATCTCCGCCACCGGCCGGCACGGCGTGCTCGAGATCGAAATCCCCAAGAAGCCCGAGACCACGCCGCGCAAGATCGACATCCGGGTCGACGGCTAGGCTTCTGATGCAGCCCGGAAGGGCGGCGCGGCCAGGCGCCCGGTCGAATATGGCCGGGTGTCGCGCCTGACGGTTCCGGCGGGCGGCGCTTGCCCGTACCATCGACACCGCGGCGGAGCAATCCGCCGCGGTTGTTTGTTCGACCGCGGGAGGCTCGATGCAGTTTCAGGATTACTACGACACCCTCGGCGTGAAGTCCGGCGCCAGTGACGACGAGATCAAGGCGGCGTACCGCAAGCTCGCCCGCAAGTACCACCCGGACAAGAACAAGGAAGCCGGTGCCGAGGACAAGTTCAAGGCGGTCAGCGAAGCGTACGAAGTCCTGCACGACAAGCAGAAGCGCGCGGCCTACGACAACCTGCGCGCAGGCGGCTACCGGGGGGGCGACCAGTTCCGGCCCCCGCCGGGTTGGCAGCAGCAGGCACCGGGCGGTTTCGAGTTCCACGATCTTGGTGGTGGCGATGCCGCGGGCTTCAGCGACTTTTTCGAATCCTTGTTCGGCGGCCGCGGGGGCGGCGCACGCGCGCAGCGCGGCCCCATGCGTGGACAGGATGTTCGCGCCAGCGTCGAAATCGATCTTCGCACCGCCTACGCGGGCGGCAAGCAGCGCCTCGGATTGCGCGACGCGACAGGCGAGCGCACCCTCGAAGTGAACATCCCCGCCGGGATCCTGCCGGGTCAGGTCATTCGGCTGGCGGGGCAGGGCGAGGCCGGCTACAGCGGTGGCTCGTCCGGAGACTTGCTGCTCGAGGTGCACGTCCGGGACGACGCGCAATTCAAGTTGAACGGTCGCGACATCGAAGTCGAGGTCCCGGTATCGCCGTGGGAAGCCGCGCTGGGGGCGAAGGTTCCGGTGCCGACACTGGGCGGAGACGTCGAGCTCAGGATTCCCGCGGGATCCCGGAGCGGCCGCAAACTTCGCCTGAAGGGTCGCGGCATGCCGGGTCGTGCGCCGGGCGACCAGATCGCCACCCTCTCGATCCAGACTCCGCCGGCAGGCGACGACAAGGCCAAGGCGGCATACCAGGCGTTCGAAGGGGCCTTCGCGGGATTCAATCCGCGCGCGTAGGGCGAAGGCGGGCGCTTACGCGATTCCGGTGGCATCGAGTATCCGGCTGACGAGGCGTGCCGGGAGCGCGCCCCAACGCCGCATGCGACCCGAAGGGTGGGCGCCAGGGATGGCGCGAATAGCGGCCGGCGAGGGATGGCCGGCCCGGCGCCCGGACCCAGGATGGCTGCTTGCGTGGCCGTTGGCTGCGAGTACGCGCTCCTACTTCGCGAGAGCTTCTCCCAGCACCCGCTGCAGCTCCGCTTCGTTGACCGGCTTGGTAAGGAAGGCCGTAGCCCCTTGGCGCATCCCCCAGACCCTGTCCGTGTCCTGGTCCTTGGTCGTGACCAGGATCACGGGGATGTGCGAAGTCGTGGGGTCCCGCGAGATCGCGCGCGTGGCCTGGAAGCCGTTGAGGTTCGGCATCACCACGTCCATCAGGACGAGGTCGGGCCGGTCGCGCTTGGCAGCTTCCACGCCGGCCGCCCCATCCACGGCAGTCAGCGTCTGGTGTCCCAGCTTCACGACCAGACGCTTCAGACCCTCCAGTTGGGAAGGAGAGTCATCGACGATCAGGATGCGTGCCATGCAGAACTCCCCCCAACGGTTGCCCGCATTGTAGGCAACCGCCGGTCGTCGTGCCACGCCTCGATGCGATCTGCGTGCGCGCAAGTCGTACCTGCCGCGCAAAGAAAGGTTCCGATATATCAGGTTATTGCGACATCTTTCCAACGCTGCTTCGATCAGGCGGGCCGCCGATCGCGACCACGGTGCGGCCGAACGAGCGGCCTGCGAGCATCGCCTCGAACGTCGGCCGCAATCCGTCGAGGGTCACTTCGCTGGTGCAGAGGGCGTCGAGATGCGCCGGCTTCCAGTCATTGGCAAGGTGCTGCCACACCTCACCGCGGATGTCGCGGGCGGTGCCCGCCGAGGCGATGCCGAGCAGGCTGACCCCGCGGATGATGAAGGGCATCACCGTGGTGGCGAGCTTGCTGTCGGCCACGAGGCCGATACTCGCGACGTTGCCGTAGGGCGCGGTCGCGGCCAGCAACTGCGCGAGGAGGGTGCCCCCGACCGTATCCACCACGGCTCCGAAACGGGTCGACTCGAGCGGACGCGGGCCGAGCTGCAATTCGCGGCGGTCCAGCACCTGCGCCGCGCCGATCCGTCGCAGGAAGTCCGCACGTTCGGATTTGCCGCTGATTGCGTGGACCTCGAATCCCGCGCGGTTGAAGATGTCGATGGCCAGCATGCCGACGCCGCCGGTCGCGCCGGTGACGGCGACGGGCCCGAGCGCCGGCGACTGGCGGTTGTCGCGCATCCGCAACAGTGCCAGTGCTGCGGTGAAACCGGCGGTGCCGAGGATCATGCTCTCGCGCAGCGACAGTCCCTGCGGCAGCGGGATCGTCCACTCGGCGTCGAGGCGCGCGTATTCGGCGTAGCCGCCATCGCGGATTTCCGAGAGCCCGCAACCGGTGCACAGCACCGCGTCGCCTTCCCTGAATCGCGGATCGCTGGATGCGACCACGTGGCCCGCGACATCGATGCCGCCGTTCAACGGGAACCGGCGCAGGATCTTGCCCTGGCCGGTTCCGGCGAGCGCGTCCTTGTAGTTCACCGAGGAAAACGCGGTTTCGATGACGACTTCGCCCGGCGAGAGATCGTCCATGCGCACCGCCTCGATGCCGGCGCGGTACCCGGCGTCGTCGTCGTGGATGCGGAAGGCGCGGAAATCCGGAGGCATGGTCTTCATCGTGTCAGATCCTCTCCCATGGTTCCACGCCGCCGGCGACGACCCGCAGGCAGGGATGCGCGCGCGGACGCTTGAGGTCCCGGATGCTTGCATGCCGCGCGGGATCGCGCACCGCGAGCTTGGCCAGGAGGTGACGCCACTCGTATTCGAGCTGGCCGCGGGTGACGATGACCGGCGTGCGCTGGCGGCGTTTGCCGATCTTGTCCCCGTCGAAGCTGTAGCCGCGGCGTTCGGCCTCGGCGTGAACGTGCACCAGGTACGCTGCGACCGCGGCCGCCGGGTCGCGCTGCGCGCGGAAGCGCTCGAGCTGCGGGTGGTGCGTGTACCCGCCGGTCTTCCCGCACAGCACCGCCTGCGCCAGCAAGGTCTCGCGCCACAGCGCGACCAGCCCGCGGGCATCGAGGTAGCTCGGGTGCAGGCTCCACAGGCGCAAGGCAGGGTCGTCGGGTGCCGGAGGGGCCTTCAGGTTAGCGCGCTTCGGTGGCGTCGGCCTGTCCGGGATGGCGTCCTGCCGATTTCAATTCGCCTTGTTGAGCGCCCGCTTGTCCACGGAAAGCGCTGCCTCATGTACGACTTCGCTCAAGGTCGGGTGCGCGTGGACGATGCGGGCCAGGTCTTCGGACGAGCCCTTGAACTCCATCGCGACCACCGCCTCGGCGATCAGCTCCGACACCACCGGACCGCACATGTGCACGCCGAGGATGCGGTCGGTTTCCGCATGCGCGACGACCTTGACAAAACCCGCGGCCTCGTTGATCGCCACGGCACGGCCGTTGGCAGCGAACGGGAACTTGCCGGTCTTGTACGGAATGCCCTCGTCCTGGCACTGCTTTTCGGTCTTGCCGGCCCAGGCGATTTCGGGCTCGGTGTAGATCACCCACGGGATCACGTCGTAATTCACGTGGCCGGCCTTGCCGGCGATCAGCTCGGCGACCATCACGCCTTCCTCCTCGCCCTTGTGCGCCAGCATCGGCCCGCGCACGCAGTCACCGATGGCCCACACGCCATCGACGCCGGTCCAGCAATGCTCGTCGACCTCGATGCGGCCACGTTGGTCGGTCTTGACGCCGGTATCGTTACCGAGCACGCCCTGCGTGTACGCGCGGCGGCCGACCGCGACCAGCAATTTGTCGACGGTGATCTCGTGTTCGCCGTCCTTGTCGGAATAGGTGACCTCGACCGCATTCTTCCTGACCTGCGCATTGCTCACCTTCGCACCGAGATGAATCTCGAGGCCCTGCTTCTTGAATTCGCGCGCGGCAGCCTTGGCGATCTCCGTATCGGCGGCGCCAAGGAAGTCCGGCAGTGCTTCCAGGATGGTGACGTCCGCACCCATGCGCTTCCAGACCGAACCCAGTTCCAGTCCGATCACGCCGGCACCGATCACCCCGAGGCGCTTCGGTACATCGGCCAAATCCAGCGCACCGGCGTTGTCGATGATGCGTTTGCCGTCGAATTTCGCGAATGGCAGCTCGATCGGAACCGAGCCGGTGGCGATGATCACGTTGGCGGCCTGCAAGGTCTGCTTGCTGCCATCCTCGCCGGCGATCTCGACCTGGTTGCCCTTCAGCAGCTTGCCGGTGCCGAAGAACGGCGTGACCTTGTTGCTCTTGAACAGCGTGCCGACGCCGCCGGTGAACTGCTTGACGATCTTGTCCTTGCGGCCGATGAACGTCTGCATGTCGACCTTCGGGTTCTCGACGATGATGCCGTGGGCCGGCAGGTTGTGCGCGAGGCCCCAGAACTGCTTCGAGGAATCCAGCAATGCCTTCGACGGGATGCAGCCCACGTTGAGGCAAGTGCCGCCGAGCGCCTGCTTGCCGTCCTTGCCCTTGAACGCATCGACGCAGGCGACCTTCAGGCCGAGCTGGGCCGCGCGGATGGCGCACGTGTAACCGGCGGGGCCCGCCCCGATGATGATGACGTCGAATTTGTTGTCAGCCATTGCGAAATCCTTGGTGTTCCTTCTCCCCTCGGGAGAAGGTGGCGCGAAGCGCCAGATGAGGGTTCGGTGATCGTGAGGTGTTGCGGCGCTACCGACCCCTCACCCCGTTGCTGAGTTCGGCATTCCATTGCCTCGCCAGGCAACCCTGCCTTGGCCATCCGTGGTCAAGGCGTCCGGCGGCAGGAGATGCGATTCAACGCATCTCGCCCGATTCCGCCTCACCCTCTGCCGGCGGGAGAGGGCCCGAAGCATCACAGCCCGAGCAACATCCGGTGCGGATTCTCGAGCTGGTTCTTGATGTCGACCAGGAACAGCACCGCGTCCTTGCCGTCGACGATCCGGTGGTCGTAGCTGATCGCGATGTACATCATCGGCGCAGCGACGACCTGGCCGTTCTCGACCACGGCGCGTTCCTTGATGGTGTGCATGCCGAGGATGCCGCTCTGCGGCGGATTGACGATCGGCGTCGAGAACAGCGAACCGAAGGTGCCGCCGTTGGTGATCGTGAAGGTGCCGCCCTGCAGGTCGTCCAGGGTCAGGCCGCCTTC
>JAICJG010000158.1 GCA_025928585.1 Rhodanobacteraceae bacterium | reverse complement strand
TGCGCGCTCGCCGGCGGCGCCGCAGCATCGTCCCCCACCAACCCCGCAGGCACGCTGGCCGGAGCCAAAGCAGCGGGCAGGGAAGCGTCAGGCCGGGGGGCCACAGGGGCCGGAAGCTCGCCAAGGGGTTCCGCGCTTCGACCCGGCGCCGAGGGTGGCTCGGCCACGCTCCTTCCAGTCGCTCGGCGCTGCGCGCCCTTGTCGTAGCTCAGGCGGAAGGCTTGGGCCTGCCGACAGGTCAGCGACCACCAGCCAAGATCCCCGCGCGCGTAGGCGATGCCTTCGGGCGACACCAGCCCGGCGCGGGCCAGCGTCCAGCCGCGCCATTCGGGCCGCAAGGTTCCAAGGTCGCCCAGGCGCACGAGCCGCAGCAGCTTCACCGCCGACCATGGCACCCGGTGCGTGCCACGGTCCCACGCCTTCACCGCCGACAGCGAGCAGCCGAGCAGATCGGCGCAAGCCTTGCGGCTCAAGAGGCACGAGCGGCGAAGCTCGCGGAAACCATCGGGCGGCAGGTGCCATACCCGGCGGGGCACTTTGTGACCCCGGCGACACGAAGAAACGCCGCCAGCCTTGACGGCCGTGCCCTTGGAGTGATGCAAATGCCTATTGTGTCAAATTGTGGAGGGCACATCACGGCACCAGCACCGCCGCGCCGCTGAACCTGCCCTCACGCAGCTCCGCGAGGGCCTCGTTCGCGTCCTCCAGCGCATAACGTTTCACGCGGGTTTCGACGCCTGCTGTCGACGGTTCGTCGAAAAACGCGTACGCGTCACCGCGGGTCAGATTGGCGACAGAAACGATCTCGCGTTCTTCCCACAGCAGGCGGTAAGGGAACGCGGGGATGTCTGACATGTGGATCCCGCCGCACACGACCCGGCCGCCCTTGTGCAGGGCCTTCAGCGCAGCCGGAACCAGTGCACCGACAGGCGCGAAGATGATCGCCGCATCCAAAGGCCTTGGCGGCAGGACATCCGAGCCGCCTGCCCATGTGCAACCGAGCGACGACGCAAACGACTGCGCAATCGTGTCGCCTGGCCGGGTAAAGGCGAACACTTCGCGCTCCTGGCGAATCGCCACCTGCGCGATGATGTGGGCAGCGGCGCCGAAACCGTACAAGCCGATGCGGAACGCATCGCCGGCACGTTGCAGGCAGCGCCAGCCGATCAGCCCCGCGCACAGCAGCGGTGCGGTGGCCACGGCGTCCACGTCGTCGCGCAGGCGGACGCAATAGGCGGCGCGCGCGACCACGTGGCTGGCGAATCCGCCGGGGCGCGTGTATCCGGTGAACTCCGGATGATCGCAAAGATTCTCCCGCCCCTGCGCGCAATACACACACTCGCCGCAGGTGCCGCCGAGCCACGGCACGCCGACGAGCATCCCGGGTTCGAGCGATTCCACGCCCTCCCCCGCCTGCTCCACGCTGCCGACGATTTCGTGTCCCGGAATGATCGGAGTCCGCACGTTCGGCAGTTCTCCATCCACCACGTGCAGGTCGGTGCGGCAAACACCGCAGGCCAGGACGCGCAGCAGAACTTCACCCGGGTGCACACGGGGATCCGCCGACTCCTTCAACACGAGTCGCGCCCCGACCGTTTCCAGAACCATCGCGCGCATGATGACGGGCGGCCCGCACCGCCGTCAGTGTTGCATCAGTACCGGAATGTCGGCCCATGTCAGCACGTGGCGGGTCGCACCCCCCAGCATCCACTCGCTGAAGCGGCTGCGCCCGTAGGCGCCCATGACCAGGAGGTCGGCGCGGAACTTCATGGCTTCATCCAGCAGGGCCGTCCCGACGTCATCGTATTTCGCGCGGATCGTGCGCTGCTCGGCAGTAACGCCATGGCGCTGGAGGTAGTCCACGATGTTGAAGGGCGGCTCCCATTCCATTCCCGGGTACCGGTCGCGTTCCTCACCACGCATCAGCAACGCCTGCTTGCCTTGCAGGAACGGCAATGCGGCGTGCACCGTGCGCATGGCTTCCGGCGAACCGTTCCAGCCGATCGCGATCCGCTCGAACGGCGTGTAATGCACGCCATGATGCGGCAGGACGATGCACGGGATGTCCGCCTTCAGCACCAGCCTCGGGATGTCCCACGACGAGTCCCGGCCTTCCTCGGCATGATCGAGCACCAGCACGTCGTGGCGTGTCGCGGCCTCCGCCAAGGCGTCGCTGGCATCCCCTTCGACGACCACCCAGTCGGTCTGGGGGGCGCCGTGCGAGGCGGCCCAACCGAGGAACCCTTGCTTCGCCTGGACCGCATCCCTGAAGAACTGGCGTGCGTCCTCGATCGCCGCGGTCATCAGCTCGGGTTCGTAGGCTGGCGCGACGAACACCGGTCGCGGACATGGGTAAACACAGGTCACATGCGCACCGAACGTGGCAGCGAGCCGCACCCCGAAATGCGCGGCGGGCGTGCGCTCCTCGAAGTCCCTCACGTAAACGAGAATGTCTTTCATGACCGCTCTCCGTGGTTCCGGGTAACCCGGCGTCGATGCGTCCGACGGGATGCCAGCGTGACGCCTTGCCGCCACCGGATGTTGACCTTCGTCAAGCCATCGGACGCGCCCGTCCGCTGCCGACCTGACGCAGATCACGAGGCGCGCTCCGCCGCTCCCCAGAATGGCAACAACGCAGCGACCCGAACCCGGTGGAATCATGGCCATTTCCCTCAAGATCACCTTCCAGGGCATGCAGGCTTCCGAAGTGCTGCGCGCGAAGATCGCAGCGCGCGCCCAGCGGTTGCTGCGCTACGCCGATGACATCGTCGAGTGCGACGTCGTGGTCCGGGCATGCGAGCACAGGCACAAGCACGGCAATCGGTACAACGTACACGCCAGGGTGGCGATGCGAGACCGCGAGATCGAGGCCGGCCGCACGCCCGGTGCCGATTCGGAACAAGACGATCCCTACAAGGCTGCGGCGCACACCTTCGATGTCCTGCGCCGGCGCATCGAGGATCACGTGCGTCGCCGCCGCGGAGACGTCAAGTGGCACGCGCAGGCACCGATCGATTGATCGCCTGGTTGCCGCCGAGTCCGGCGATCGAGGGCGGCGGGCCACGACAGCCATCCGGGTCCGCGTAAAAAAAAGGCCGCCGTCCCCTCGCGACGGCGGCCTCGACAACCACAGCGTGCATCAGCTCACCGTGATCCGGCGGGCGTTTCCGTTCGCCTTCTTGGGAAGCGTGAGCGTGAGCACGCCCTTGTCGTAGCGTGCTTCCGTGCGACCGCCGTCGATGTCGCTCGGGAGCGCAAAGGCGCGATAGGCCTTGCCCCACGAGCGTTCGACCACGAGCTCCTTCTCGTCCTTTTTCTGCTTTTCGCGTTTCGTCTCGGCGTTGATCGCCACGCGATTTCCTTCCACGGAGACGTCGATGTCGTCCTTGTCCACGCCGGGGATTTCGGCGTCGATGTAGTACGAGTCATCGTCTTCCGTGATGTCCACCCGCATGTCGGACATGAATTCGGGCTGGTTTGCCCACTGGCCGAGCCCCAGGTTGCGGAACAAATCGTCGAAGGTCGCCGTGGTTTCGAACCGCGTCGGCGCCCTGAAAGGGTTGAAGCGTGCAAGTGTCGTCATGGCGGGATTTCCTCGATCGGTCGTGCGTCTGGGGGCACACGACGAACGCTAAAGCGTTTCCTCGAACTCGATTTGATGCACGTCAACTTGGCGCCACCGCCGCGGATCCGTTGCGATTGACCGGCGTCAACATTCGGCCACGCGGTCGGGGCAAGGTGGGGTCCGGACATGAACGAGAGCCCGCCCCTTCCCGCTGCGCGCGATTCGGCACGAGTCGCGCAGTCGAGCCTGTTTGCCTTGCTGGAAAGCAGCGCCGCCGGATTGGACGAAGTCGAAGCCGCACACCGCCTGGCCACGCAAGGTCCGAACGATGCGGAGGC
>JAICJG010000018.1 GCA_025928585.1 Rhodanobacteraceae bacterium | reverse complement strand
GAGGCCGGGCAGATGTCATGGACAGTCTTGCCGAGCTGCGGCACCTTGGCGGGATTCACCACCGGTGCGCCCGTCACGAGATTGATGCGCTCGATGCTGTTGATGCCCTGCATGAACGGCTGGGCCGAAACGATCTTGCCGGTGGTGCGATCCTGCACGTACATGAAGCCGTTGCGGTCCGGATGGGCCAGCAACTCGCGCTCCTTGCCGTCGATCTTCGCGTTGAACAGCACGTTCTCGTTGACGCCGTCGTAGTCGTGCGTGTCGTGCGGGTTCCACTGCACCGCCCACTTCGCCATCCCGGTATCGGGATCGCGGGCAAACAGCGTGCAGGTCCAGAAATTCAGGCCGGGCCGCTGGTAGGAGTTCCATGGTCCAGGATTCCCGGTGCCGTAATAGATCAGGTCCTGTTTCGGGTCGTAGGTGATCCAGCCCCACACCGGCCCGCCGCCGATCATCCACGCAGCCTTGTTCGGCCAGCTCGTCTCGCCGAGGTTCGGCCCCTTGTCTTCCGGGTACGGCGGATTGAAGTCCTTGCCGATCAGCACGTCCTTGTCGGGACCCGTGGAATACGCGGTCCATTGCACCTTGCCCGTATTGGTATCGAGTGATTTCAGCCAGCCGCGCACGCCCATCTCGCCGCCGCTGACACCCACCAGTACGTGGTTCTTCACCACCAGCGGAGCCATCGTGATGGTTTCGCCGTGGTTGATGTCCCCGATCTTGGTGTTCCAGACCTGCTTGCCGGTCTTGGCGTCGACGGCGATCGTGTGATCGTCCAGGGTATTCATGAAGATCTTGCCGTCGGAGTAGGCGACGCCCCGGTTCACCACGTCGCAACAGGCGACACCCTGGGAGGCGCGCGACGGGTATGGCTTGAACACCCACTTGATGGCGCCATCCTTCGAAAGGTCGAGCGCATAGAGGATGTCGGGCCAGGGGGTTATGACGTACATCGTGTCGCCGACCACGATCGGCGCCGCCTCATGGCCGCGCAGTACGCCGGTCGAAAAGGTCCAGGCGACGGTGAGATTCCTGACGTTGTTCGCGTCGATCTGTTTGAGGCCGCTGAAGCGCGTACCCGCGTAGTTCTTGCCCGGCATGGGCCAGTCGGACGGATTGCTTGCCAACTGCGTGACGCTCGCGCCCATCGCCGATTGCGCGGCTGCGCTGCCGGCTGAGGCTGGCTTGGCCGGGTGCGTCTGCGCGCGCGCCATCGACGTCGCGAGCAGGGCTGCTGAAACGGCCATGGCCAGAGCGAGCATTTTCATTGACGCCTCCTTGCAGGCACGACCGGCGGCACGGCCGGACGCGCGTGGGTTCTCATTGATTGCCGCTGCGGGCCGACTGGGTCTGCTGCAGCATGTGCAGGTGCTTCTTCAGAACGGGCAGCGCCGACTGCGCGAGGTGCTTCACCTGTGGCAGCGAGCCGTGCTGGATCTCGCGTACGGTCAGCTCGATGGCCTTGACGTGGCCGTCCGCCTCGTCATGGGTCCAGGTGCGGTCGAAGTCGACGCCCGATGCGCTCTTGAACTTGCGCATCTCGTCGCGTTGCTCGGCATTCGGCCGGGTCGGAAGTTTTACCCCGAGCTGCTTCGCTACCGGCCGCAGCTTGGCGTCCAGATTCCCGTGATCCCGGGCCAGCGTCCGCGCCGCCGCGCGCACATCGGCATCGTGGCCCTTCTCTGCAGCCAGATCGCCGGACTTGATTTCGGCGAGGTTGTCCTGATGCGCGGCGATGAGCCAGCTGCCATCCTGCGACGAGACCTGCGGGGGCTGTGCTGCACCGGCCGCGAGTGGAAAAACCAGCAAAACCGAAAGCGGGAAAGTACGCATCGCGGCCTCCGTGCCTGTGCGTCGTCCGGTTGTCAGAAAAACGCTACGCTGAAAATTCGGGCTGTCAAGATGGATGGACTGCGCGTGTGCATGAGGCCGCCGGCTTGCACGCTTCCCCGTCGCTTGGCGCGCACGCTCAAAGTGCCGCCGCGGCGGCTTCCGCGACGCTCTGGTCCTGCGAGTTGTCGCCGCCACTCACGCCCACGGCGCCGATCACCTGATCGCCCGCTTTCAACGGAATGCCGCCCGGGAAAATCATTACACGACCGTGGTTGGAGACGTGGATTCCGTAGAACGCTTCACCCGGTTGTGCCTTTTGGGCGAGCGCTTTTGTCGGAATCGTAAACATGGCGGACGTGAAGGCCTTGTTTACGGCGATGTCGACGCTGCCTTTCCATGCGCCGTCCATGTGCGCGAACGCCACCAGGTTGCCGCCATCGTCGACCACCGCGATGTTCATCGGCTGGCCGATGTCGCGGGCCTTTTGCTCCCCGGCAACGATGATGCGGCGGGCGTCCTCAAGTGAGACGGTCTGCTGCTGGATCATGGTGCGAACTCCTTTTCGATTGGCCCACGGAAATCGCCTCGGCACGCTCCGCCGCCGCCTGGGCATTCCGCGTGCATGCCGTCAGCGACCGGCGTGGCCGAATGGCCGCGGCCGTTTTCGATTCGCCAACGGCAAGGTCCCATTGCGCCGGAGCGCCTGCTCCCCGTTCGTGCTGCATCGCGCGTGCCACGCCGCGTCGCCGCGACACGGTGGAATGTTTTGCCGGGTCGCCATTTCCGGAAAATCCCGCCGGACCGGAAATTTTTATGCGCTCCGCGCTTGCCGAACCATGCGCCCGGTGCGTTCGCGATGGCCGTGACCTTGGTGGCGGCCGGACGAGTCCGGCGTCACCCGCCGCATGCGCCGCAACACACCGAGGGCACCTGCTCGAGTTGCCGCCAATCCACCGGGTATCCGCTTCGCGTGAGCAACGCCAGCAACTCGGGGGAACTCAACGCCGCGGCCACCCGCAGGGTGGTGCCGGCCGAGTCGAGGTCGGCCACGGCCATGGGATCGATCCCGGTGAGCGCGTCGTTGATCGCGCCGAGGTTCGGCGTCACGCCTTGGGTCTTGATGTTGAATTCCATGGCTGCATCGCTGCGCAGGTCGCCACGGCCATTCTCGACCGGCCGAGCGAGGGCTCCTTGATCGCCGTCAAGGTCGCGCTTTCGCCTCGCCCGCAGCCGGGGCCAACCGGTGCTTCCCTCAGCCTGGCGAAGCTTCCGCCACGCCACGCGCGGCAACGGCCGCGTGGGGCTCGCGCACCCGCAGCGTGCACAGTCCCGCCACGATCAGGCTGGCACCGCCGAGCACCAGCGCATATACCGGCTGGTCGTGGAAAAACCATTTCAGCAGCACACCCAGCACGCTCGCGGCCAGCAGTTGCGGGATCACGATGAAGAAGTTGAAGATGCCCATGTACACGCCCATCTTCGCCGCGGGCAGGTTGTCCGAAAGCAATGCATAGGGCAGCGACAGGATCGACGCCCACGCGAAGCCGACGCCCAGCATCGACAGCAGCAGCCAGTGCGGATCGCGGATCAGCGCGAACGACACCAGCCCCGCGCCACCCAGCGTGACGTTGACGAGATGGCTGACCCGCAGGCCCCAGGTGCGCGCCATCCAGGGGATCACGATCGCGGCCAGGGCCGCGAAACCGTTGTAGGCCGCGAACAGCACGCCGACCCAGTTGGCCCCGGCGTTGTACGCCGCCGAATGCGGATCGGTCGCGCCGAATTGGACCGCCGTGACGGCGGGCGTGGTGTAGATCCACATCGCGAACAGTGCGAACCAGGAAAAGAACTGCACCCAGGCGAGTCGCCGCATCGCTTCCGGCATCCGGTACAGGTCGCCCATCACCTGGCGCACGGTACCGTCGCGGCGGGTGCGTGCCAGCCACACGAACAGCAGCCCGGCGGCGATCAGCATCCCGGCCAGCAGGTACAGGTCGCGCGCCAGCGCGAAGCGCAGGATCAGCGCCAGCAGCAGCACGCCCAACAGGCCCAGCACCGCGCCGACGCGCCACGCCCCCGACACGTCGCCCTCCGGCAGCACGTTCGCGCCGTCGTCGAAGGCGAGCAACGCTTCGGGCGGATACTCGCGAGTGGTGCATACCGTCCACAGCACCGAACCCAGCAGCACCGCGCCGCCGGCATAGAACGCGTACTTCACGGTGTCGGGGATCGTTCCCTCCGGCGCCGTATTCGCCACCCCGGCGTGCGCGAGGAAATAGGGCAGCGCGGATGCCACCACCGCGCCGATCCCGATGAAGAAACTCTGCATCGCATAGCCGCGGGCGCGTTGCCGGACCGGAAGCCGGTCGCCCACGAACGCGCGGAACGGCTCCATCGCGACGTTGAACGACGCGTCCATGATCCACAACAACCCGGCCGCGATCCATAGCAGCGGCGCGTTCGGCATCACCAGCAACGCCAGCGTCGCCAGCACCGCACCGGCGAGGAAGTACGGCCGCCGGCGCCCCAGCCGTCCCCAGGTGCGATCCGACCAGTGCCCGATCAGCGGCTGCACGATGAGCCCGGTCAGCGGCGCGGCGATCCACAGCGCCGGGATCGCGTCGACGCTGGCGCCAAGGGTCTGGAAGATCCGGCTGACGTTGGCGTTCTGCAGGGCAAATCCGAACTGGATGCCGAGGAACCCGAAACACATGTTCCAGATCTGCCAGAACGACAGCGCGGGCTTGCGGCTCATGGGGTTTCCTGGTCTGGTCTCTGTTTTGTCCCCGCTCCCTTCGGAGAGGGTCCCCCGAAGGGACGGGTGAGGGTACGCACCTGCAATGGATCACCGGTGCACGCGGAAATTTACCACCGGCGTGTCCGGATCCTCATCCGGCGCCGGGCGCAGGAGCAAAAGCGCCGCCTTGCGCCCCTCTCCCGAAGGGCGAAGGGCAGAATCAGCCGAGGATCCGTCGAAAACCGCCGGCGCGGACTTACCGCGCTGGTAACGGCGCGACATGGAGGGCATCGACGTCCGCTTCATTGAGCGGCCCGCTGGCTCCGCCCTCGCCGCCGGTGTAGTGCACGAAATGTGCGAGGTCGCTCATGTTGAAGCCCTGCTGCAGCGCGAACATGCAACGCGCGCCCGCCCTGACCTCGAATGTCCCGGTGGTGGAACGCTGCTTGGCCACACTGTGCGGCATCACGATCGGCACCGTCTGCGCGGGGCTGCCCGCACAATCGATCGCGAGGCGCTTCACCGCGGCAGTGATGCCGGTGTTGATCGGGCCGTGGTCGTTCGTGTAATCCAGCCACACGCGATACCGGCCGCTGCGCGGCGCGGTCCAGGTGCGCGGCCAGGATCCGGTGACGCGGTCCTCGGAGCCGACGCAGGTCGCCTCGCTCGGCAGCGATTCGATGCCGTGTTCGTCGATGCGGGCGACCCGCAGACAATGCCGCGCGGGAGACACCCGCAAGGCCCAGGCCGCACCGATGGAGCCGTGGCGCTTGCCGTCGACGTACAACACGTCGTGGTTTCCATCGGCCCGCACCCGCCAACGGTCGCCGTCGCGCGTCACGACCGGCGCCGCCGGCGTCGCCGGCGCATACATCGGCGCATCCGTACGCGGGTGCAGCTCGGGGACCTCGATGGCCTTCAAGGTGACGACGGTGCGACCACCCTGGTTCTCGACCTCGTCCGCGACCAGCAGGTTGCCGTCCAGGCTGGCGGGCCGCCGCAGCGTGACGTGCCGGTGCGGAAGCTGCAGTGTGATCTCATCGCGGTCGCCGAACAGCGTCGGCACCAGCGAGACCGGCAGTTTCGGCTCGACCTTGCCGTCGGCGGTCAAGCCGAACACGCCCTCGGCAACCATGTCGAGATAGCCCGCGACCGACCACAACTGGCGTGGCGAATTCACCACCGGGCCGCTCAGCTTGCCCGCGTCCACGTGGGTCGCCTGCTCCAGCATGGCGTAGTTCTCCATGTTCGAGCCGGCCAGCGCGGGGCCGCGGATCATCGAGCGGATCTCGAGCGCGATCCACGCGGGATCGTCCACCTCGCGCGCCGCGCGCAAGGCGTAGGCGCTGACGAACGGCCAGATCGCGCGGTTGTGGTAGATCGGCTCATCTGCGCGCTCGGGCCAGATCACGGGGGTGCCGGCCAGCCACACGGGATAGTGCGAAAGCGAAGAACGCGCGCGCGCCTCGTCGGCGACGCCGCTGGTGATCGCCAGCGAGATCCCGAGGAGGTCGTAGGCTTCGACCGGCATCCCGTCGCCGCCGAGGTAGCTCATGTACATGCCGCGCCCGGGCTGCCAGAAGTGCGCATTGATCGCCTGCTTCAGTGCCGCGGCTTGTGCCGAATACTGCGCGCCGCGCGGGTCTCTGCGCTCCTCCGCCATCCGTGCCGCGAGCCGCAACGCCTCGTAGTGCAACACGTTGGTGGACAACGCGAACGACTGCGCGATGAACTCCACGTTGTCCTTGGTCCACGCGGGATAGGTCTGCTCGCGCCAGTCGAGGAACGAAGTCTCGCCGCGGTACAGCCCAAGGCGCGAATCGAAGGCGTACTCGCGGTCCTGCGCCAGGGTGTCGTTCAGCGCCTGCCAGGCCTGGTCGGCGAAAGCCTTGTCATCGAGCAGGTGGCGCGCCCCCAGGAACCACACCACCCGGTCGGTGCTGATCGGCCAGCTGCCGCCGGAGCCCGTATCCTGCATCGGATAGAGCCCTTGCGGCACGCCTTTCGCGCGCGTCCCGGACAGTTTGAACAGCAGCGATGCGCGCGCCCGCGCCGGGTCGTATCGCCACAACCCGAGGTCGATCGAATACGAAACATCGCGCGTCCACACATAGGGCCACTTCACCCCGGTGACGAAGCAGCGGCAGTCCATCGCGCCACCATGGTCGTAGGCGGGGTCGTGCAGCACCGACACCGAATCTTGCCCAAGTTCCTCCTGCGCCATCGCGAACAATCCGTCGAACAGCACGCTCGCGGTTTGCGCCCTCGCGCGCGGCGCCGGGATGGTCCGTTCGCCGAACGGTCCGGTGAGTGCATAGCTGCCGTCCGCGTGGATCGACATGGATGCGTCCTTGCCGCGCCACTCGAGACGACTGTGCCACACGGGCGCGGCATGCGCAGCCGTCGCCGCAAGCATCAGCAGCGTGGCGGCAATCACCGGCGCCCGCCTGCCATTTCGGCGGCGGCGCAATCGCGGGGCGTGTTCATTTCTGTCTGACCTTCACAACCACCAGCCCCTGCGGCGGCACGTCGAAATCGAGCTTGCCGTCGTGCACGGCCACCTGCTGCGCATCGGCAAGCTTCCCGGCCGCGCGCAACTGCTCGATCTGGCTGCGGCTCGGGAAGGCCGGGCGTCCCATCTTGTCGAAGGTCGCGATCACGTTGCCGTGGGTTGCGTCCAGCCGCCACACCGTGGCCGTTGCCTGCGCCCCAGAGTGCTCGAGCGTGATTTCGAAGTGCTTCGGCGATCCCTCGGGCGGGCCCGGCGTGTAGGTCGCCCCGTTGCCGATCGGGGGCGCATAGTTCCACAGCGCCAGCACCAGCGATCCGTCCGTGCCACGGGTCGCGAGCGCGCTGTCGGACTTCAGCGGCAACCGCTGGTCGCCCAGCTTGTGCAGCATCGCGAACGCATTGAACGCGGGCTTGTCGATGCGGTCCTCGGCGATCAGGCCGAAACCGCCATAGAACGGGGTGCGCACGATGCCCTGCTCCTCGAACACATCCGAAAACGTCCAGTAGCTCATCATCGCCACCTTGCCCGCGCAGGCGCGGATGGTATTGGCGAGCCACGGGCCCATGAACACCGTGTCGGTCACGTTGGGCAGGTTGGCGTAGGACGCGTTGTATTCACTGAAAATCAGCGGCAGCTTCGGATACGGCGAGGCCAGGATCTCCTCGTGGACCTTGCCGACCGCCCGGCACACCATGTCCTTGCGCGGGATGTTTTCCCCGGTGTGGAACACGTTCTCGGCGGTGTCGTCGCCGTACACGTGGCTGCTGACGAAATCGATCGGCACGCCGGACTTGTGCACGTGCGCGAGGAAGTCAGGAACCCACGCAGCCTGTGCGGTCGCGGGACCGCCCACGCGCAGCCGCGGGCTCACCGACTTCAGCGCGCGCGCTGTGTTGTCATAAAGCTTGAAATAGGTCGCCTGCTTGGGAACTCCGCCCCAGAAATCGATGTTGGGCTCGTTCCATACCTCGAAGTACCAAGTGGCGACCTCGTCGATGCCGTAACGATCCACGAGATGCTTCGCGAAAGCGCGGATCATCGCGTCCCATTCCGCGTAGCTCTTCGGCGGCATCACGTTCGGGTGATACCAGAAGCTGTGGTTCTTCGACGGATCGGAACTCAGGTCCGGCGGCATGAAGCCCAGTTCGATGAAAGGCTTCACCCCGCGCGCGAGCAACCCGTCGTAGATCTGGTCGACATAGGAAAAGTTGTAGCTGATCTTGCCGTCCTTGCCCCGCTGCACGAGTCCTACGTCGCGATCGAAGATCCCGTGGAAACGCACGTACTGGAAGCCGGTCGCCTCGTGCACCGCCTGGAGGTCCTTGCGGTAGTCGTCGCGCAGCGAAAGCACCGCGCGACCAGACCCGAACATCTGCTCCCAGAAATGCGGGAACGGCGTGCCGTGCGCCCGGGCGTCAACCTGCAGGCGGATGGTCTGCGCGGCCGGTGCCGCCACGGCGAGTCCGCCCGCGGCGATCAGCGCAACCGCGGCGATTCCCAATGCAATACGTCGAACACCCTTCGCGATCTTCATGGCGAATCCCTGCTGGCCTATCCGATGGAAACGTTTACATCCACCGCCGAGTCTGGCTCAACCCGGCGCGCAGGTCCAGCGCCCGGGGGCCTGGCCCGCAGGAACGCAGCGGTCCACGACCATCACTGCGCGGACTCTCCATCCAGGGTCACGTCGCGAGCCGCGCCGGCGTCGAGCTTCACGATCGTCACCGTGCCGTAGCGGTCGTGGCCGGTGGTCCAGCCTTCACCGCTCGCCGCGGCGAGCGCCTTGGCATCGGCGTAGCGATGGAGTTCCGCGCCACCGGCACGCGCCGAAGCCGCCGCAGTTCCGTGCACCCGTACCAGATAATCGCGCAAGGCCGGGCGGTAGCTGCCGCTCGGCGCATCGGTGCGGAGAGTGACCTCGCGGCCATCGCGCCGCACGCTCAGGCGCTGCAGGAAATACGCGCCGTGTTCGTAGCCCCAGGTTTCGCCGTCATCGTCGTAGTAATCGAAGTGTGTCGCATGCGTGGCAGGGAACACTTCAACCGTCACGGTCTTCACCGGATGCTGCCCGACATGATCCATCACCGGCTGGGTCGGGATGATCGCCCCCGCGCGGATGAACAGGGGAATGTCGCGCCAGGACTTGGCGTCCACCTTGTAATCGATGGTCTGGCCGCCCGCGTACACCTTGCCGGTGGACCAGTCGGTCCAGGTACCCGCGGGCAAATAGATGGATTTGGAGGTCTGGCCCTGCTCGACCACTGGCGCGACCAGCAGCCATTGCCCGAACAGCCACGCACCCACGTCGTCGCGCACCTTCGGATCGTCCGGCCAGTCGAAAGTGAGCGGGCGAACCAGCCCGACGCCATGGACGTGCGCCGCGTGCTGGTATGCGTAGATGTAGGGGATCAGCTTGTAACGGAGCCGGATCGCGCGGGTCGCTGCAGCTTCGGCAACCGGGCCGTAGCGCCACGGCTGGCGTTTCTCATCCTTGGTGCCGTGTACCCGGAAGATCGGGGTGAACGCGCCGAACTCGATCCAGCGGGCATAGTTCTCGTCGGACGGATGCCCATTGAAGCCGCCGCCGTCCATGCCCCAATTGCTTTCGCCCACCTCGATCGCGCTCAGCATCCGGGTGCGCTGGGCGGCCATGCTCGCGAAACCGGTGTCGATGTCACCCGACCAAAGGCCATAGGAATAGCGCTGCGCGCCCAGCCAGAAGTTGCGATTGATCGACCACACGCGCTTGTCGCTCGCGCCGCGTTGCGCGTCGTAGAGCGCGCGCTCCATGTTGAGGAACTGGGTGTCGGATCCGACCTCGTCGGCCTCGTCGTTCCACCAGCCGATGATGCCCTCGTCGAAGGCGTACTTCATCGCCGCCTCTCCGAACCAGCGGCGAGTCTCCGGCTTGTCGAAATCCAACCGCTTCACCAGCTTGTGCGAGAAATAGTCCTGGAACGGCTTCTCGCCGGGAATCCAGAGATGGTGCGCGGTCGCGTAGCGGCCCTCCACGGTATTCACATGGATGCGAGGCTTCATGATGCCGGTGAGGTGGATACCTTGCGCGCCCAGCATCTTCGCGAGCTTGCCGCCCGGACCGTCGGGAAACTTCTTCGGGTTCCAGCGGAACTCACCGTAGTTGTTTTCGCCCCAGGCCTTCCAGTCGAAATCCAGCGTGAAGTTGTCGATCGGGATGTGCTTGGCGCGATAGGTCTTGACGATGTCCAGCAGCTCCTTTTCGTCGATGCCCCACTGGCTATTGGTGAAGCCCATCGCCCACTTGGGGAAGAGTGGCGCGGGACCGCTGATCCGCGATACCTCGCCGAACAGCTCCGCGGGCGTGCCGGCGAGCACGTAGTAGTCGGCATCGGGGCGCTGGTAATCGGCGACCGTGATGCGGCCGTCATCGAGGTCGAAGGTCGCGCCCTTGCAGTCGACCAGCAGCCCGTAACCCCCCGTGCTCCACACGAACGGTGCTCCGGCGTGCCCCTGCTTGCCGGCCTGTGCGATTTGCTTCCCGCTCCGCAGCAGGCCGGGAGCAACGCTTTCGTGGATCGTGTACCCGCCGATGCCATAGAGGGCGTCGCCGGGGGCGTGCTGCAGCACGATGCGGCCGCCCGCGAGCGTCGCGAAGCCGGCTTGCTTCAGCAGCGGATGGCCGTGCGCGTCGACAACGCTCAGGGCGTCCGCCGCGCCGTCCCAGGTCACCGTCATCCGCTCCGAACGCAGCGTGACGGTGTCGCCCGTGCGCGAAACCTTCGGCGTGAACGCGGGCGCCGGCGTGCGCTGCGGATCGATCACGAGGCTCGCCGGCGTCGTCCGCCCGTCGCGCACGTAGTGCACGTGCAGCACGCCCGGCGCGACCAGTTGCAGCGAGATCGTCGCGTCCTCCAGCGACAATTCCAGCCCGTGCGCGGTGACCGCCCGCAGCTTCGCGACCCCGTCGCCGGACGGCACACGTGCCGCCAACGCAAGGCCAGGTCCGGCCAGCATCATGAACGCCAACAGACGCAGCAAATCCTTCATCCGTTTTCCCCGGGAAAGTGGTTGGTTCATTGCAGCACCGCGCTGCCGTAGGGCGGCAGTTGCAGCTGGCCGCCGCCCAGCACGGTCTCCGGCTGGCTGTCCCGCAACAGGCTCCGGAAGCGCCGCCCGGTGATCTCCACCGATTGCGTACGCCCCGACAAATTGTGCAGCACCAGCACGTCGCCGTGCGGATCGTCGAGCTCCCACGCCGCGACCTGCAGGTTGTGATCCTGCCAGTCGCGTGCGACACCGTCGCGCAAGGCCGGGATGTCGCGCCGCCAGCCAATCAGCATCCGGTACCAATTGAGCAGGGAACCCGGACTCGCCCGTTCGGCTTCGACCGACACGCCGGGGCCGTCGCCCGCGCTCCAGCCTTCCCAGCTCGTTTCACCCGGGCCCTTCCCGGCGCGGTACCAGCGCATCGGTTCGCGCAGGTGCGGATCGGGCTTGTTGCCGCGCATCCCGAGTTCCTCGCCGTAGTAGACGAACGGATGGCCGGGCAGCGTCAGCAGCATGGCAGCCGCGACGCGCATGTGCTCCTGGTTGCCGTCGAGTTGGCTCATCACGCGTTCCATGTCGTGATTGGACAGCAACGGCGCATCGTCGAAGCGCCCCTGCGCAGCGGCGCGATAGGCGGCATCGCGGCGCGCGATCGTCGCACCGATGTCGCGGTCGCGCTCCTGGTCGGCGCTCGCGACCAGCCGCTGCGCGAGGGGAAAGTCGAACACCGCATCGAGCGATCCCATCCATGCCGCGAGCTGGTCGGGGTTGCGCGGCCACACTTCGCCCACCACCCACGCGTGCGGATTCGCCGCGTCGATCCCCCGATGGAACTCGCTCCACCACGCAAGGTTCTTCTTCAGCGCGGCCGGGTTGTCCCAATCCGTCTCGAAATTGAGATAAAGGTGTTGCGCGGCATCGAGGCGGAAACCGTCCACGCCCTTCTTCAGCCAGAACTTCCCGATCCCGATCATCTCCCTTCGCACGGCCGGGTCGTCGTAATTCAGGTCGGGCATCACGCCCGCGAATACACCGAGATAATGTTGTCGTGAACCGGCCCGGCCGTCCGCCAGCGGGTGCCACGCGAATCCCCCGGTCGCGCTGGTCGCCTTCAGGTCCGTGTCGGATTTCGCCCATGTGTACCAGTCGCGGTACTTGCTGTGCGGGTCGCGCGCGGCCAGGAACCATGGCGAGCGGTTGCTGCTGTGGTTGGCCACGAGGTCCAGGATCACCTTGATGCCGCGCTTGTGCGCCTCGCGCAGCAGCCGCTCGAAATCGGCCATCGTCCCGTATTGCGGATTGATCTCGCGGTAATCGGTAACGTCATAGCCGTGGTAGCTCGGTGAAGGGTTGATCGGCATCAGCCAGATGCCGCTGACGCCGAGCCGCTTGAGGTAATCGAGCTTGGCCGTGACGCCATTCAAGTCGCCGATGCCGTCGCCATTGGTGTCGTACCAACTGCGCACGAAGATCTCGTAGTAGACATTCGCTGGCGCCCGCCGGTTCGTCGCAGCGGCGCCCCCGCCGGCGGGCTGCGACGCCAGCGCGCCACCGCTCGACGCGAGCGTTACGATCAGCAGCAGGCCGATCCGTGCAGCGAGTCGTCTCATGGGGCGCTCCGTTCCAGCTTGTGTGGCGACTGCGATCCCGCATCTGCCTGCGCTGTGGCGAGCGATGCGCAGGCGCGGGCCACGAAATCGTCGTGGCTGGGCAGCCGCGCGGACGTGCGGTCGACCAGCGTGCGGATGTCGGCAAGGAAACCCTGCAATTTCGACGCTTCCAGCTCGTCTGCGAGCGGGTGGTAAGCCTGCGGCTCGATCCGCTGGCCGAGCATCACCTGCAACCATCCGGTCTCGGTGAAGAGTTCGTCGGACTCGCGGAAGACCAGGCCGGTGCGGCGGAACAGGTCGATGCGGCGGCCGAGCTCCGGCGGCACTTCCATCGCCGCGCACTGCCGCCAGAAAGGGGTGTCGTCGCGCTCGGTGGCCTTGTAGTGCAGGATCAGGAAATCGCGCACGCGCTCGTACTCGAAGCGCGTCTGGCGATTGTAGGTGTCGACCAGCAGCGGGTCGCAAACCTTGTCGGGGAACATGCCGAGGAAACGCGCGATGCCCGACTGCACCAGATGGATGCTGGTCGATTCCAGCGGCTCCATGAAGCCGGCCGCGAGCCCCAGCGCGAGGCAATTGCGGTTCCATGCGAGCTTGCGCATGCCGGTCGTGAAGCGCAGCGGGCGCGGATCTTCCAGCGGTTCGCTCTCGAGGTTCGCCAGCAGCTGCGCCGTGGCTTCGTCGTCACTGATGAAGCGGCTGCAATACACGTGGCCGTTGCCGGTGCGGTGCTGCAGCGCGATCCGCCACTGCCAGCCGGCGCTGCGCGCGGTCGCCTCGGTGTAGGGACGCATAGGCGCGGTGCGCGCACTGGCCACCGCGAGTGCCCGATCGCACGGCAGCCAGTGTTGCCAGTTCTCGTAGCCGGTCTTCAGCGCTCCTTCGATCAGCAGGCCGCGGAAACCCGAGCAGTCGATGTAGAAATCGCCCGCGACGGTTTCGCCGCTTTCGAGCCGGAGCGATTCGATGAAACCGTCCTCGGCGCGCAGGTTCACGCCGACCACCTTGCCCTCGGTACGCTTCACGGCGCCCTCGGGAATACGTTCGCGCAAGTAGCGCGCGTAGCGGGCGGCGTCGAACTGGTAGGCGTAGCGAATGCCGCCGAGCGGGCTATCCCCCACCTTGTCCAGCCGGGCAAACCGGTTCGTCGCGGCGGCCGTCGCGTTCAGCGAATACGCCCACAGCGAATGGCTGTCACCTTGCGCACGGCTGCGCAGCCAGTAGTGGTGGAACGGCAGCAGCCCCAGCGGCAGGCCGACGTCGCCGAATGCATGGAGGTACGAATCGCCGATGCGGCCCCAGTCGTTGAGCTGCACGCCGAGCTTGTAGGTGCCGTGGGTGAAGCGCAGCAGGTCCCCCTCGTCGATGCCGAGGAACGCGTTGATGTGCAGGATCTGCGGGATCGTCGCCTCGCCGACGCCGACGGTGCCGATCTCGGCGGATTCGATCAGGCGGATTTCACGCTGCGGCCCCAGTGCACGCGCCAGCAGCGCGGCCGCCATCCAGCCTGCGGTGCCACCGCCCACGATCACCACGCGCCGGATAGCCGATTCGTTCATGCGGGAAGCACACCCGTTGAACATCCGGCCTCAACCTTGCAGACCTGACTTTGCACGCATCGCGCCGATGGCACGGCTTCGCTGTCGCAACGAAGCCGTGCCACCGCCATCTCTCAAAAGAACTTGTAGGAGATGCCGACCTCGAAGCGACGCCCGTACCTTTCCCAGAGCTGCGTCTGGCGCGGATCGTTGTTCTGGTAGGTGGAGAAGACCTTGTTCGACAGGTTCGAACCCTGGGCGATCAGGGTCAGGCCCTTGAAGCGACCGCTGTCGAACGTGTAGCTCACCTGCGCATCGTAGGTGCTGCCACCCTTGAGGTACTGGAGGATGCGCGAGGCGCTGATGCCCGACACCTCGCCGAGGAAGCTGGAACGGTAGCTGTCGCTGACGCGAGCTTCGAAGCCGTTGTGCTGGTAGTACACCGTGGCATCGGCTACCCACTTCGACAGGCCGGGAACGGTGATCGGATTCGGATTGCTTCCGTAAACCAGCGAGCTCTTGGTGCGATCGGCGGTAAGGATCACGCCAATGCCGTCGAGCGCGGGGGTGATCACGCTGAACGGCAGGTTCAACGTGGCCTGGAGGCCCTTGACGTAGCCGTGCCCGTCGTTGGTCGGGCCCGAGACGATGCCGAAGGGCGTCCCCAACTGCTGCGCCTGCGCGGGCGTCAGGTAAGAGGGGATGAAGGCGCTGAAGTCGTACAGGTAGGCAGCGTTGGGGTCGATGTAGTCGCTCAGGCGGAGGAAGTACGCCGACACCGCGAAGTAGCCACCGCCACCCAGACACAACGCCGAGTTCCTGGCATCGGCCGAAGTGCACTGGTAGCCGGTGCCGCCGGAGAAATAGTGCTCGTAGCTGACGTTGTAGTTGTCGGCCTTGGTTGGCAACAGCGCGGCATTGCCACCCGACGAGCTGAAGAAGGCCTGGTTCGGATCGGTGGAGGTCAGATGCGTGAAGTTGCCGCTTACCGACTGGCTGGCGTTCATCTGATCCATGCGGGCCCGGGCAATGGTGCGGGCGGCGCTGACGCGCAGGTCATCGTTGCCGGTGAAGGCAAAGATCAGATTGGCACTGGGCAGCCAGCGCGTATAGCTGGTGCCGCCGGTGACGGGAACGAGTTCGGTCTGGCCGACATAGGAACTGCCGGGCGCCACGCGCTCGCCGGTCGAGGTCTGGTTGGTATGCGCGACCTGCACCCCGAAGTTGCCGCGCAAGCCGATGCCGCCCAGCTGGGTGTCGAGGTTGAACTGCAGGTAGGGCGTGACGTCGTTCTCGCGCACCTTCCAGTTCGGCGGCAACGGCAGCGAGGACTGGAACGTCGGAACCTCAACCAGGGTGCTGTTGTCGATCAGGTCGAAGGGGTTGTAGCAGAGTTCGGAGCCCATCCCCATCCACGACAGCGGACTACAAGGAGTTGCGCCGGTGATCGGCGCTTCCGTGACGGCGGTGCCATCGCTCAGGAAGCCGCCGCCCAGGGTCAGGAAGTTCTGATCTACGTCGTAGGTCTTGTTGCGGGTGCTGCGCGCCACCCCGAAGTCCATGCTGGAGAACGGCCCACTGGCGAAATCGCGTTCCACGTTCAGGCGCAGGTTGGCGAGGTAGTCGACGGTGTGCGGGGCATTGATGAAGCCGGCCTGGACCAGGTTGCTGCCCGAGCCCCAGCCCTGCGGATCGGTGAGCACCACGCCCTGCGTGTAATCGAGCGAGGGAACGGCGTACAGCATGTTGTCGCCGAGCTCGCTGAAAGCGAAGCTGCCGGGCTGGCCGCGCGTGCCGTTCGCCGAGTCGAAGTAGCCGGTGCCGGAATAGCTTTCCAGGTTCACGTCGCGTCGCTTGGCGCGCGAGTAGTTGGCGTCCACTTCGGCCGACCAGTTCTCGTTGAAATGGAACTTGTTCTGCCAGTTGAAGTTGTAAACCCGGGCGCTGGTGCTGTTGTAGTCGTTGCGGATCACCGGGTTGATGTTTTCGTACGTGCCGCTCTGCACGAAGCCATCGACGACGTTGCCGGGAACCATGGTCGGGCCCGGGGAGATCGAGCCGTTGCCCCACCACAGCGGCAGCTCCATGCCCTTGGCCTGCTGGATTTCCTTGAAGTTGTCGTAGGTGAGGTCGATGGCGCCGTCGTAGAAGCTGTTCGGCCGCCACTGCACCGTCGCCAGCACGCCGCTGCGCTTCATCATGTCGCTGATGCCGTAATTCTTGGCGCCGCCGACGACATAGTCGCCATTGGCGTCGGTCGGGTAGCCCCACGGCGCCTCGTGCTCGATTTGCGACGGGTTGTGCTCGAGATCCACGCCCAGGGTGACGCCCAGGGTGTGATCGGCAAACTGATCGACCCAGATGCCGTTCACGTTGTAGCCCTTGTTGCTGACGCCGGGGCCATCGGCCAGTTGCGACATTCCGTTCCAGATGTAGCGCGCATTGATCGCCGCTACCGGCGCCGGCTTGTCGAGCGGGCGGATCGTGTGCATGTCCACGGTGCCAGCCAGGCCCTGCCCGATCAGGTCGGCTTCCGGGCTCAAATGCACCACCACGTTGTCGAACCAGCTCGACGGATACTGGTCGAACTGCACGTCGCGGTTGTTGGAGGTCGAGACCTGCTGGCCGCCGTTGACCAGCGCGGTGCTGAAGTCGGGACCGAGGCCGTGGATCGTCAGCACCTGGGGACGGCCGTCCACGGTCTGGACCGCGAGACCAGGCAAGCGCCCCAGCGCATCCGCGATGCTCACGCCGGGCAGTTTGCCGATCTGCTCGGCCGAAACCGCCTCGACGATCGTGCTGGCATTGCGCTTCAACGCAGTCGAATTCTCGATACTGCTGATGAATCCGTGCACCTGGACGGCCTGCAATTGGGTGGCCTGCTCCTTGCGCGTCCGCTTGTTCTTCTTGTTCTTGGCATCCTGGTCCGCCGTCGACGGCGGGGTCTGCGGCTGGGCTTGCTGATCCTGCGCTCCGCCGGTCGGCGCACCGATGGCGAAGGCGAGGTTGCTGCAGGTGGCCAGGCCGATGCCTGCGGAGAGCAGCGCCAAGGTCAACACATTGCGTTTCGGTTGCATGTTCTCGGTTCCCCAAGCAGGTGATGATCATTCGTTTGCGCGCGCTTCGCGGTCGGCGCGCTGCGCAGGCTCGCGTCGTGCGTATGGCCGGCCCCGATGGTAGGGCGCCGGTTCCCGCCCGGCAGCGGGATGCATACGTATTCATGGCGACCCGGGAGGATCGATGTTGCGTTGCCGCATGCACGTCCTTCGCGACGGCTGGGCCGGCCCCTGCCGTCGAATGACGCACGATACGAATGCGTGGAGGGCCGCCCGCACCGGCGGCATACGCAGACCGGCTTGGTCTGCAGCCGCGCCCTTGACGCAGGTGCAGCATCCATGAATACGTATGCAACGCGGTATGGGAGCGCTGGAGCCTGACGTTAAGCTGGGCGCCGATCACGGCTGCCCCGCATCGGCGACGGGCGGCATTGTCATGGGGCTTGTATGTCAGATGTTCCCTGGTGGCGGGGCGCCGTCATCTACCAGATCTATCCGCGCAGTTTCCTCGACACCAACGGCGACGGGGTGGGCGACCTGCCCGGCATCCTCGACCGCCTCGAGTACGTGGCGGGCCTCGGGGTGGACGCGATCTGGATCGCACCCTTCTTCCAGTCGCCGATGGCCGATTTCGGCTATGACATCGCCGACTACCGCGCGGTCGACCCGCTGTTCGGCACGCTCGATGATTTCGATCGCCTGCTGGACAAGGCGCACGCGCTGGGCCTCAAGGTGATGATCGACCAGGTGCTCAGCCACACCTCGCGCGAGCACGCGTGGTTCCGCGAAAGCCGGCAGAGCCGCGACAACCCGAAGTCGGACTGGTACGTGTGGGCCGACCCGCGCCCGGACGGCACCCCGCCGAACAACTGGCTGTCGATCTTCGGCGGCCCTGCCTGGCAATGGGAACCGCGTCGCCAGCAGTACTACCTGCACAACTTCCTTGCCGAACAGCCGGACCTCAACTTCCACCACGCCGAAGTGCGCGAGGCGGTACTCGGCAACGTCCGCTTCTGGCTCGAGCGCGGCGTCGACGGACTGCGCCTCGACGCGATCAATTTCTGCTTCCATGATCCGGCCCTGCGCGACAACCCGGCCAAGCCTGCCGCCGACCGGATCGGGCGAGGCTTCAGCCCCGACAATCCCTACGCGCATCAGTACCACATCTACAACAACACCCGTCCGGAGAACCTGGCGTTCCTCGAACAACTGCGCGCGCTGCTCGACCGCCATCCCGGCGTTGCTTCGCTGGGCGAAATTTCGTCCGAGGACTCGCTCGCCACGATCGCCGAATACACCAGCGGCCGGCGCCTGCACATGGGCTACAGCTTCGAGTTGCTCACCGACGATTTCAGCGCCACATGGATCCGCGACACCGTACGCAGGCTGGACGCGAAGATGCGGGAAGGCTGGCCGTGCTGGGCCATTTCCAATCACGACGTCGAGCGCGTGCTTTCGCGCTGGGGCGGCGGCCGGCCGGCGGCGCCGCTGGCGCGGCTGTTGACCGCGATGCTGTGTTCGCTGCGCGGGGCGGTGTGCGTGTACCAGGGCGAGGAACTGGGCCTCACCGAAGCCGAGGTACCCTACGAAGCGCTGCGCGATCCCTTCGGCATCGCCTTCTGGCCGCAGTTCAAGGGCCGCGACGGCTGCCGCACGCCGATGCCCTGGAACAGCGCGGCCCACGGCGGTTTCACCACCGGCCAACCGTGGCTGCCGGTACCGGACGAACACCTTGCACTCGCGGTGAGCCGTCAGGAGACCGACCCCGCCTCGACCCTGCAGGCCTTCCGTGCCTTCATGCGCTGGCGCAGCGCGCATCCGGCGCTGCGCACCGGGGCGATCCGTTTCCTGCATACTCCGGAACCCGTACTGGCCTTCACCCGCCAGGCCGATGACGAGGTATTGCTGGTGGCGTTCAACCTATCCGAACATCCGGCTGAAGCGAGCCTGCCGGCAACCGGCAAGAACGAAGTCCTGCGCGGGCACGGACTGCGCGAAGGCTCGCTCGAGGGAGGCCGCCTGCGCCTGCCCGGCCACGGCGCGGTGTTCGCGCGCCTCACGACGATCGACGCGCCGTCCCCGGCGCCTGCTGAAACCACCATGGGAGCCGCGTCATGAACGAATCCGCGAGCCTGCCGGAAGACCTGCGAGGGCGCGCCAACCTGCGGGTGGTCCTGATCGCTTCCGCCGCCGCGCTGGGCGGCTTCCTGTTCGGGTTCGACACCGCCGTCATCAATGGCGCGGTGGATTCCCTGCGGGCCGCGTTCGGACTCAGCGCGGCACTGACCGGATTCGCGGTGTCCATCGCGCTGCTGGGTTCGGCGCTGGGCGCGTGGTACGCGGGAAAGCTCGCGGACCGCTACGGCCGGGTACGTACCATGCAGGTCGCCGCGATATTGCTGGCGGCGGGCGCGATCGGCGCCGGCCTGTCCGGTTCGGTGGCGTGGCTGATGGGCTGGCGGGTGGTCGCCGGTATCGGTGTCGGCGTGGCATCGGTGGTCGCGCCGGCCTACATCGCGGAAATATCGCCGGCCTGGATCCGCGGCCGTCTCGGTTCGATGCAGCAACTGGCGATCGTGCTCGGGATCTTCGTGGCACTCCTGAGCGACGCGGCCCTCGCGAACTCGGCCGGCGGCGCCAGCGGCCCCCTCTGGTTCGGACTCGGCGCCTGGCGCTGGATGTTCATCGTCGGCGTGATCCCGGCACTCATCTATGGCGTGCTCGCCTTCAGCGTCCCCGAGTCGCCGCGGCACCTGGTCGCCCGCGGCCGCAGCGACGAGGCGCTCGGGGTGCTGAAGCGGGTGCTCGGAATCGGTTCCGACGCCGCGCTGCGCCGGAAACTCGACGCCATCCAGCTCAGCCTCCAACGCGAGCACAAGCCGCGGTGGCGCGACCTGGTCGGCGGTGCCGGACTGCTGCCGATCGTCTGGGTCGGCATCGTGCTGTCGGTGTTCCAGCAGTTCGTCGGCATCAACGTGATCTTCTACTACTCGACGACGCTGTGGCATTCGGTGGGCTTCAACGAATCCAACTCGTTCACGATCACGGTGATCACCTCGATCGTGAACGTGCTGGTGACGCTGGTGGCGATCGGGCTGGTCGACCGGATCGGCCGCAAGCCGCTGCTGCTGTTCGGCTCGGCGGGGATGGCGGTGACGCTCGGCGCGATGGCCTGGTGCTTCGCGCAGGCCAGCGGCAGCGGCGCCGACATGACGTTGCCCGCGCCGTGGGGACCGGTCGCGCTGGTCGCGGCGAACCTCTACGTGGTCTGCTTCGGGGTGAGCTGGGGACCGGTGGTGTGGGTGCTGCTGGGCGAAATGTTCCCCAACCGCATCCGCGCGATGGCGCTGGCGATCGCCGCCGCGGCGCAATGGTTGGCCAATTTCGCGATCACCAGCAGCTTCCCGTCGATGGCCCAGTTCAGCCTGCCGTTCTCGTACGGCGTGTACGCGGCCTTCGCCGCACTGTCGCTGCTGTTCGTGTGGCGCTTCGTGCGCGAGACCCGCGGCGTGGAACTAGAGGACATGCCCGGATGACGCGGCGGCTTTGGTCTGCAGCAGACCCGCGGATTTTTGGATAGGATCGTGCAGTCGCGGCCTGGGGGCCGCGCTTCAGGGGCGGCAGTTCCGGGTGGCCAACAAGAAGCGCATCACGTCGTTCGACATCGCCGAGCTGGCGGGCGTCTCGCAGGCGACGGTCTCGCGCGCGTTGCGCGGCAGCACCCAGGTGAGCGAGGAGACACGCCAGCGGGTCGCCGCCGCCGCGGCCACGCTGCACTACACCGTCGACAAGCATGCATCCGGCCTGCGCAGCCAATTCTCGGGAACGCTCGCCTTGTTGTTTTTCGAAGATCCGACGCCCGATGACTCGCGCATCAATCCGTTCTTCCTGTCGATGCTCGGTTCGATCACCCGCGAGTGCGCGCGCCAGGGTTACGACCTCCTGATCTCCTTCCAGGAACTCGCGCGCGACTGGCACGCCGATTTCGCGGAGAGCAAGAAGGCGGACGGGATCATCCTGCTCGGCTATGGCGATTACCTCGCCCACGCCAGCCGTCTGGAACGGCTGTGCGCGCAGGGCACCCGGATCGTGTGCTGGGGCGCGGTGCTGCCCGGGCAGCCGTGCGTCACGATCGGCTGCGACAATTTCCACGGCGGCCGCTCGGTCACCGAACACCTGCTGGCCCAGGGTTGCCGGCGCATCGCGTTCCTCGGCGACGCATCCAGCCACTTCCCGGAATTCCAGGAACGCTACCGCGGCCACCTGCAGGCGCTGCGCGCGCACGGCATCGCCACCGATGACGCATTGCAGGTCGACGCGGAAAGCTTCCAGTATTCCGGACGCCAGGCGGTCGAGACGTTGCTTGCGCGCAACGTGAGCTTCGACGCCATCTTCGCCGCCAGCGACCTCATCGCGATCGGTGCCCTCGGCGCGCTCTCCGCCCGCGGCATCGAGGTGCCCGACGACGTGGCAGTCGCTGGTTTCGACGACATCCCGATGGCGAGTTTCGTCAATCCGCCGCTGACCACCGTCCTGCAAGACACCGCTCTCGCGGGCGAAATGCTGGTGGACAGCCTGGTGCGGTTGATCCACGGCGAGGCCGCCGCCAGCCGGATGTTGCCGATGAGGCTGGTCGTGCGCAACTCGAGCCGGCGCCAGACGGCATGCGCCTAGCGCGGCGTGTGCTCGCCCGCGCCCTGCCGCAGGCCGGAGCCGCCACCGCATTCTGACGACGGCCCGGCAGTGCCAACGCATGACACGCATACGGGTGGTTGCTTATGCTGGCCGCCTGTTCATCGGAGTGAAACATGGAGAAGCTGGCCCTCATCGGCGACATCGGCGGCACCAACGCGCGATTCGCCCTGACCGATCCCGCCTCGCGGGAACCACGGATCCTGGAGGAACAAACCCTGACCGACCGGGGCTTCCGCAGCCTGCGCGAAGCCGCACGGCATTACCTGGATGAACTCGGCACGCACCCGAAGCGCGCGGCGCTGGCGGTCGCATCGCCGATCACCGGCGACGAGATCACGCTCACCAATCGCGACTGGTCGTTCCGGCGCAGCGATCTGCAAGAGGCCCTCGGCCTCGACGAACTGCAACTCATCAATGATTTCGCGGCGATCGCATGGGCCGCGCCGCACCTCGCCGCGGGCGACCGCATGGCGGTGCACGGCGTGGTGGCGACGCCGCCCGAAGGGCCGGTCACGCTGATCGGTGCAGGCACCGGTCTCGGCGTCGCGCTGCTCACGGGATCGTCCGCCAGCGGCTGGCATGTCGTCCCGACCGAAGGCGGGCACGCGAGCTTCGCGCCCACCAACGACGAGGAACGCAAGCTCGCAACCTGGCTCTGCCAGCGCCATGGGCGGGTTTCCAACGAACGCCTGCTGAGCGGCCACGGGTTGTCCAACATCGATGCCGCCTTGCGCGGCATCCCGCCGGTCCCCGCGCCGGCGCCGCAATCCGGCTCACGCCGTTCCAAGGAAATCGTGGACGCCGCACTGGCGGCCGAGCCGGACGCCTTGCGGGCGCTGCGGCGTTTCTGCCGCATCTACGGCGCGGTCGCCGGCGACGCCGCGCTGCTGCACGGGGCCAGCACCGTGCTGATCGCCGGCGGCATCGTGCTGCATTTCCTGGATTTCTTCCGCGACAGCGAATTCATGGAGGCCTTCGTCGCCAAGGGCCGCCACGAGGACTACATGCAGCGGATGGCGGTGCAGGTCATCACCCACCCCAATCCCGGTCTGCTCGGCGCGGCCGTGGCGGCGCGTGCGGCCACGGCCGCCACGGTCCCGTAGCGGCGGCGCGTTCGGGTGCCGCTCCGACCGGCTGGTCGACGCCGTGCGGCGCCGACCGGCCGTGCCTGCAACCGGATGAATCACTTCGCGTTGTCGCGGTTTTCGTGAGGACGCCGGGACCCGCGCCGAACCACGTGCACGCGATTGTCCTGTCGATTTCGGACCCACAATCACGTGCGACCGGTGAAGCTGAATGGCGCGGGTGCACGGGAGTTGCGCTGGATCAAATAGCCGGTTCGATTGGGTGATCACACTATCAACGAGAGTCACGTCCATGAACTGCGCTTCCAAGGTTCTTTGCGCGATTCTCGCCGTAACCGCCGCCACGATGACGCCTATCCCGGCCGCTCGAGCTACTCCCCGTCAAGGACGGTGCATGTTTCGGAGGGCCACTCGCAGGTAATGTCGATCAAGGCAGCTTCGCTTTCGACAGCAGCAGCGTCAGCCCTGGTACTCATTCGGTCTGGATTTCGCCTTCAACGGCTTCACCTACACCGCAGCAACTGCCAATACGGGTTCGGTGTTTCGGTAGTGATTGCCACGTGGGTTGTTCTTTGACTCAACCTACGAACAGCTGGTGGCTTACAGGCGGAGGAGATCCGATCTATCCGTTTGGTTATACCACTTCGTCCACCGACGACATATTCCGCGGTACCGCGACCCGGACCCGCGTTCCAGTGCCCGACCCCGCTACCTTTTGGGCTTGGGGGGTTTCGGCATGCCAGCTGTCGCTGCGGTGATGTTCCGCCGCAAGCGGTTGGCGTGAGCTATATCAAGAAAATTTTCTGACGCGGCAGCATCCTGATTCAACTGCCAAGCCAATGCCAGGAGGGTGGGGCGATCGGTTCGAGTAGCAAGGATGCACCCGCAGTGCCTGTGCGCGTTCGGTGCGGTCAGCCCGGTCCCGCGAGGCAGCCTCGGTTGGTATCGCCCCACCCTCGCCGGCTGCACCGGCCGCGCACGGATTTCTGATCGCCACCAGTGCGGCGTGCGCCTCGAGCACGGCCCCAAGCATTTGTTTTTGATTTTTTTGATAGCCACGATTCGCAGCCCTTATGAAGCTGAACGGGCCCCACGAGGCTGGCCGGCATGGTTTTACCTGCTACTACGGCACAAACGCCATTCGATAACAGAGCGCGTCAAGTTGTCACAGCTCCGGATATAAACATCGGTGAGACAGGCAGGAAGGCAAAAAGATCAGGCCCATTGGGCGTGGGTAGCGCTTAGTTGCCGCTCCCGTCCGGTGCGCTTGCAGTGAGGGGCTGACGAGTGTTTCGGTACGGCGCCGCGCTGTGCCCGCTACGACAACAATGCCTGTTCGCGCACCCGGTGGATTTCGTCGCGCAGGCGCGCGGCTTCCTCGAACTCGAGATCCTTGGCTCGGCGATACATCTCGGCTTCGAGTTTCCGGATCAGGGCGGCGGCAGCGTGGGCGTCGAGGTTGGCGTAGCCGGCGGACTCCTCGGCAACCGCGAGCTCGGGAACACCGCGCGCCGACCTGCCAGCCGAGCGCCCGCGCGCACGTCCGCGCGAGGAAGGCTCCTCGCGGGCACCGTCCATCACGTCGGTGATGTTGCGGACGATGGTGGTCGGCGTGATGCCGTGTTCGACGTTGTACTCGACTTGTTTCGCACGGCGTCGATCGGTTTCGTCGATCGCGGCCTGGATCGATTTCGTCACCGTGTCGGCGTAGAGAATCGCCTTGCCGCGCACGTTGCGGGCGGCCCGGCCAATGGTCTGGACCAGCGAGCCGGTCGAACGCAGGAAGCCTTCCTTGTCGGCGTCGAAGATCGCGACCAGCGACACCTCCGGCATGTCGAGGCCCTCGCGCAGCAGGTTGATGCCGACCAGCACGTCGAACTTGCCGAGCCTGAGGTCGCGGATGATCTCCACCCGTTCGACGGTTTCGATGTCGGAATGCAGGTAGCGCACCCGCACGTCCTGCTCGGCCAGGAAGTCGGTGAGGTTTTCGGCCATGCGCTTGGTGAGCGTGGTGATCAGCACCCGGTCGCCGAGCTTCACGCGCTCGCGGATTTCGCCGAGGACGTCGTCGACCTGCGAGCGCACCGGGCGGATTTCGACCTCTGGATCGACCAGCCCGGTCGGGCGCACCACCAGTTCCACCACGCTGCCGCCGGACTGTCGAAGCTCGTACGGACCAGGCGTCGCCGACACGAAAATCGTGCGCGGTTCGCGGCGTTCCCATTCCTCGAATTTCAGCGGCCGGTTGTCGAGCGCCGAGGGCAGCCGGAAGCCGAACTCGACCAGGGTTTCCTTGCGGGAGCGGTCGCCCTTGTACATCGCGCCGAGCTGCGGGATGGTGACGTGCGATTCGTCGACCACCAAGAGCGCGTCGGACGGCAGGTAGTCGAACAGGGTCGGCGGTGGTTCGCCCGGCGCGCGGCGCGTCAGGTGCCGCGAGTAGTTCTCGATGCCCTGGCAGTAGCCGACCTCGTGCATCATCTCCATGTCGTAGAGCGTGCGCTGTTCCAGGCGCTGCGCTTCCAGCAGCTTGTTGGCGCCGCGCAGCACCTCGAGCCGCGCGGCCAACTCCTCCTTGATGGTGTCGACCGCGTTCAGCACGCTCTCGCGAGTGGACGCATAGTGCGTCGCCGGATACACCACGCAACGCGGCAGCTTGCGCAGGATGCCTCCGGTCAGCGGATCGAACATCGAGATCCTCTCGACCTCGCCGTCGAACATCTCGATGCGCAGCGCTTCGGTCTCGTTTTCGGCCGGGAAGATGTCGAGGCTCTCGCCGCGCACCCGGTAGGTGCCGCGGTGCAGTTCCATCTCGTTGCGGGTGTACTGCAATTCGGTCAACTGGCGCAGCAACTGGCGCTGGTCGACGCGATCGCCGATCGACAGGATCAGCCGCAGGCTCAGATAGTCTTCCGGATCGCCGAGGCCATAGATCGCCGACACCGTGGCGACGATCAGCGCATCGCGCCGCGACAGCAGCGCCTTGGTTGCGGCCAGGCGCATCTGCTCGATGTGGTCGTTGATCGAAGCGTCCTTCTCGATGTACGTGTCCGACGAGGGCACGTAGGCTTCCGGCTGGTAGTAGTCGTAGTAGCTGACGAAGTACTCGACCGCGTTGTGCGGAAAGAACTGCTTGAATTCACCGTACAACTGCGCGGCCAGGGTCTTGTTGGGCGCCAGCACCAGCGTCGGCCGCTGCACCGCCTCCACGACGTTCGCGATCGTGAAGGTCTTGCCCGAACCGGTGACGCCCAGCAGCGTCTGCGCGGCAAGACCCGCCTCGAAGCCTTCGATCAGCTTCACGATCGCCTGCGGCTGGTCGCCGGCGGGCTTGTACGGGGCTACCAACTGAAAGCGTTCGTCGCGGCGTTGTGAAGTGGGTTCATCCATCCGGCAATTATAAATGTCGCTTGCGGCGGCCTCGCCGCCTGCTTCGAGCGGCGCTTGCGCCCTCGCCCAGGATTGGGAGTAAGCTCTGCGGGCCAAAAGGGGCCTCCCCGCCATGTCAACGCTTCCCGCCGCGACGGATCCCGTGCCGTCTTTCGATGAAGACGCCTGGGACGATCTCCTCAACTACATCGAGGAGCACCGGGTCATCCCGATCATCGGACCCGACCTTTTGCGCGTGCAGACCGAAAGCGGCCTGCGTCCGCTGTACGTCTGGCTGGCGGAAAAACTGGCGGCACGGCTGTCGGTGGATCCTGTCGGGCTGCCGCAGCCGCTGACGCTCAACGACGTGATGTGCAGCTATCTCGGCCAGCACGGGCGGCGCGAGGAGGCGTACACGCGTCTGCGCTCGATCATGCGCGAGATGCACTTCGAACCGCCGCGGCCCTTGCGGCAACTGGCGCAGATCACCGACTTCGACCTGTTCGTCACCACCACGTTCGATCCGCTGCTGGAAAATGCCGTCAACCTCGAACGGTACGGTGGCCAACCCGGCGCCGAGGTGATCGCCTATACACCGAACCGCGTTGCCGACCTGCCGAGCGAACGCGCCAACCTGTCGCGCACGGTGGTCTATCACCTGCTCGGGCGCTTGTCCGCCTCGCCGACGTACGTGCTCTCCGACGAGGACATGCTGGAGTTCATCTGCGCGCTGCAGTCCGAACACCTGACGCCGGAGAAGCTTTTCCACGAGCTCGAACACAGTCACCTGCTTCTGATCGGCAGCGATTTTTCGAACTGGCTGGCGCGCCTTTTCCTGCGCATGGCCAAGCGCAAGCGGCTATCCGATCCGCGTGACGTCACCGAGGTATTCGCCGACGATCACACGCTGCAGGATGGACGACTGGTCGCGTTCCTGCAGCAGGTCAGCGTGCGTACCCGCGTGTACGGCGGCGCGGAAACCTTCGTCGCGGAATTGCATCAGCGCTGGAGTGCTCGCCAGGCTGGCGTGCCTTCGGCCAATGGCGGCGCGCCGCTGCGGTTCCTGCCACCCGCCCGCGAAATGCCCGAAAACGCGATCTTCATCAGCTACGCGCGCGAGGATCTTGCCTCCGTGCAGCGGCTGAAGGCCGGCATGGACGCCGCGGGCATGACCACCTGGTTCGATCTCGACCGGCTGGAAGGCGGCGACGACTACGACCGCAAGATCCGCGCCAATATCGCCCGTTGCAGTTACTTCGTGCCGGTGATCTCGGCCACCACCCAGCACCGTTTCGAGGCCTACTTCCGCCGCGAATGGAGCTACGCCGTCGATCGCGTGCGCAACATGGCCGGCGGCGCCGTGTTCATCCTGCCGGTGTGCATCGACGACACACCGGAATCCGCCGCGCTGGTGCCGGACCATTTCAAGGCCGTGCACATGACCCGGCTGTCGGGCGGCGAACCGACACCGGAATTCCTGCGCCGCCTGCAGGATCTGTTCAGCGGGAGGTCCGCATGAACGACGGCCACGCCGGCGGCACCGACACGGTCACGCTCGATCCGGAGAATCCGTGGCTGGGCCTGTTTTCCTACACCGAGGAGACGCGCGCGTATTTCCACGGCCGCGACGAGGAAGCCGCCGAGCTCGCGCGCCGGGTGCAACGCAAGATCCTGACCGTGCTGTTCGGCCAATCCGGCCTCGGCAAGACATCGCTGCTGCGCGCGGGCCTGGTGCCGCGGCTGCGCAACGATGGCTATTGCCCGGTGTACGTGCGCATCGATTATGCGGCCGCGTCGCCTGCGCCTTCCGAGCAGATCAAGCACGCGATCTTCCGCGCCACCGAGGCTGCCGGCCACTGGACGCGGCCGGGCGCCGCCATCCAGGGCGAGTCGCTGTGGGAATTCCTGCACCACCGCGGTGACCTGCTGCGCGACGCGGAAGGCCGCGCGCTGATACCGCTGCTGATCTTCGACCAGTTCGAGGAAATCTTCACGCTCGGCCAGGCCGACGACGCCGGCCGCCTGCGCGCCAAGCAATTCCTGGAAGACCTGGCCGACCTGGTCGAAAACCGCGCGCCCGCGGCGCTGGAGGCGAGGCTGGAGGAGGACGACACCGCTGCGGACGATTTCGATTTCGCGCGCGCGGATTACCGCATGTTGATCGCCCTGCGCGAGGATTACCTCGCGCACCTGGAAGGGCTGAAGGCCAGCATGCCTTCGATCACCCAGAACCGCATGCGCTTGGCGCGGATGAATGGCGCGCAGGCTTTGAACGCGGTGGTGAAGCCGGGCGGAAAGCTGGTGTCGCGGGAAGTCGCCGAATCGATCGTGCGCTTCGTCGCCGGCGGTTCGGAACTGGTCAACGCCGAAATCGAGCCGTCATTGCTGAGCCTCGTGTGCCGCGAACTCAACAACATCCGGCTGTCGCAGGGGCGCGAGGAAATCTCGACCGATCTCCTGGCCGGATCACGCGAGACCATCCTGAGCGAATTCTACGAGCGCGCGCTGGCCGACCAGCCGGCCGGCGTTCGGCGCGTGATCGAGGATGAGCTGCTCACCGAATCGGGCTACCGCGAAAGCCTGGCCGAGGAACGGGTGGCCAAGGCGCTCGCCGTGGCTGGCGCCGAACCGGACACGCTGGCGACGCTGGTCAACCGGCGTTTGCTGCGGATCGAGGAACGCCTCGACATGCGCAGGGTCGAGTTGACCCACGACGTGCTGTGCCCGGTGGTGCTGGCCAGCCGCAACCTGCGCCGCGAGCGCGAGGCGCGCGAGCAGGCCGAACATCAGCTCGCCGCGCAGCGCGAGCGCGAGGCGGCCACCCACCGCGCGCTGCTGCGCACGCGCATGGTCGCGACGGTATGCGTAGTGTTGCTGGTACTCGCGATTATCGCCGCGGTCTTCGGCTTCATCGGCATGCACCGCGCCAAGATCGCGCAAGCGGAAGCCCAGGCCTCGCGCACGCATGCGGAGAACCTGGTCGGCTTCATGATCGATGATTTCTACGACGAGCTCGCGCCCACCGGCCGGCTCGGCACGCTGGGCATGCTGGCGCAGAAAACCGTGGATTACTACGACGGCCTGCCGCCGGCGTTGCTCACCCCGGAAACCGAAATCAACAAGGCGATGGCGCTGGTGCGCCTCGGTTCAGCCCAGAATGCCAGCGGCGACGACAAAGCCGCGCGCAAGAATTTCGGCGAAGCCCAGGCGATCTTCGCGAAGCTGCGCGCAGCGGGCGACGACGGCGAACCCGTGGTCTATGGCCTCGCCTCGATCCTGTACAACGCGAATTACGGATCCGCCGTGGGCGGCGGGAGTTCGGCGCCGATGGACCAGGCCGCCGCCCTGCTGCGGCCGCTGGTCAACGGTGCCAATCCGTCGCACCGGGTACGGCAGCTTTACGCCGACACCTTGAACATCATCTGCCTCAACCAGCGGCCGCAGCAAGGCCTGGCAACCTGCGACGAAGCGCTCAGGACGCTGGCAGGCCTCGGCGCGCTGGATTTGTCGGACCTGAATGCCGCGGCCTCCTGGGCCGACACCGCCGATACCAAGTCCGGGGAACTGCAGGCGCTCGGCCGCATCGACGAAGCCGAAAAGCTGGAGCAGCAGGTGTTCGCGATGACCGAAAAGGTCCTGGCGCGCCGGCCGGGCGACCTGCATTCGCTGGAAGATCGCTTCTTTGCCGTGAAGCGGCTCGGCGACCTTGCTGCGGGCCGGCACGACGCGGCGGCGGCCGCGAAGCATGCGGACGAAGCCGTGCAGGCCGCCGAGGATTGGGTACGCTTCGACCCGTCCAGTGTCGATGCCTGGGGCAGGTTGGCGCAGGCCCGGACCCAGGTTGCGACATTCCAGTTCGAGCGTGGCGAGGTATCGACATCCATCGCCACCCTGCGCGCGGCGCTGGCGCTGGCGCAGGACCCGCGCAGCCCCAAACCTCTCGCTGCCGTGACCTGGTACATCCGGCTCAACCTCGCGAGGGCCATCGCGGAGAACGGCGAAGCGGGGGCGGAGCAGTCAGCGCAGACCGCCGTGCGCGATTTGCAATCGCTGATGGCGGATCGACCGCCTGGTTCTCCCCAGCGCCGGCTTGCGGCAACCAACCTGCCGCTCGCACTCGGGGATATCAAACTGAGCCAGGGTGCGCTGCAACCGGCGTTGGCCGAAGCCACCGAGGCGCGCGCCACAATCCAGCCGATCGAGGTGCCGTCGACGGACGCAGGCGCAACCCGCTGGAAGAACCAGAATCTGGCAGACGGTCTCAACGTCGCCACGCGGGCGGCCATGCGACTCGGGCACTACGCACAAGCAGAAGCTCTGGCGCGACAGTGGTTGGCGATCATCCCGAATGCGGCAGCCACGCAAACCGACCCGAAGCCGCGCGAATCGCGCGCCCGATTCGTCCTCGCACAGGCGATCGCGATGCAGGGCCGCAACGACGAAGCGCAGAAAGTCCTGCAACCGGCGCTGGCGTGGTACGACCAACAACAGAAGGCGGGCGCGACCGGCACCACCTTCCGCCATGACTACGCCTATGCGCTGTACGTCAGCGCGATTTCACAGCCGGGCACCGCGAACGGCCGCAAGCTGCGCGATGCCGCGCTCACCGAAGCGGCGCAGCAGATCGCCGGCGCGTCGGCGGAAGCGCAGCGGCTGACGAGCATGCGCTACGTGGCGGGATTGATCGCCAAGGCCCGCTCCACCACCCACGTCTGAGCGTCGGAACTTCTCTCCTTACAAAAAGGGACACAAAAAGGGGACTTGTGTCCCCTCTTTTGTGCCGGAGTTTTCCGACGCGAAACATAGGCACGCGCTGACGCGATCAGGCGCCGCGCGCCGCTGCCCCGCGCGGAAACGGATCGGCAGACTGTTTCCTCCACGGAGGAAGCGGCCATGCACCGGAAAGCCAGCGGTTTCACGCTCATCGAATTGATGCTGACCCTGGGGGTCGCCGCAATCCTGGCGATGATCGGGGCACCCGCGCTTGGCAGCCTGCTCGCCCGCACGCGCGAGGCCAGCGCCGAGGCGAGAGTCGCGGGCACGTTGCGGCACGCGCGCACCGCGGCCGTCATGGACAACACGCGGATCATTGTTTGTCCCAGCGCTGATGGTCGGCATTGCCGGGCCGGATACGATTGGCAACACGGCTGGATCGTCGCCCCCGATGCCGATCACGACGGGCAGCCCGATGCCGGCCGGCAGGTCATCGCCGCGCTACCTGCGATGCCGAGGGGAAGCCGCATCATCACCAGTTCCGGCCGCAGGCACATCATCTTTCACCCGGACGGCAACTCCGCGGGCAGCAACGCCCGTTTCACGATCTGCCATGCACGCGATCGCGACGGCAAGTCCGTCGTGGTGTCGAATTCGGGGCGCGTGCGGGTCGCCGCGCCCGATCCCGCCCGCCTGCACCGGTGCCTCGCCGGAATACCGTAACAGAGGGTCAGGCTCGAAGCGGCTGTACAAAGTCGCGAGCGGAGCGGCTTTTGTGAAAAGTCAGGCCAAGGATGGCCGTTCTGATGCTCGAGAACGGAAGCCATCCTGCGAGAGAGACGACTCGGCGATGCAGCGGTCAGGGACGACCGCAATACTTGTAATACGCGATGCCGAAATCCTGGAAGGCAGGATCGTTGCTCTCGCCGACATGGTCGATGACCACTCCGGATGGCGCCTGCACCGCTGCTCCGTTCAACGTGCCGGCGTCGTGCAGCAGCGCGTATTCCGCATGATCGAGGTCCCTTGCGGCGGCCAGTGCCTCGCGAAAGCCGATCGCGGCGGCGGCTTCCCGCCAGCCAGGCGCCACCCGCGCCGGGATCGCTTCGGCCGCATCACCGCTTCCGTAGCCGAGCACCAGCAGGTCGCGGCCTTCGAAGTCGGCGCCCTGCCCGGCCGCGTCGTCGAGTCCCGCGGCCAGCCAGGCCGGCAAGGCCGCGGTGTAGAGGTTGCCGAGTTCCATCATCGCGGCCGTGCCAAATCGCAGCTTGTCCTCGACGATCCGCGGGTACGCGTCGCTCTTGCGGAATGCCTTGAGCACCGCCGTCGCCACCGGAAACGCATCGGCCGGCAGGCCGCCGTCCGGGCAGGCAGCGGTGCCGCCCCGGAGTTCGCGCGACAGTTCTTCCGGCGAAGCGCCCGCGGCGCCGCAATAGGCTTCCAGTTCGTGCCCGGCTTCGACATCACCCGCGGACGCATCGTGCGCGAGCGCGGCGAGGTAAGCCATCGCCCAAGCGTTGCGCGGCATCCGGTGATATGGCCTGTGCATGAACACCGCGGCCAATTCGCGCAGGCAGGCCGTGCGCGAGCCACCGCGCCGCGCGAACATCGCATCCAGCGCAGCCAGCGTCGCCTCGGTATAGCAGTCCGTCGAATACTTGCCGTTGAACACCGGCAGGTCGCTGAGGCGCCCATGTTGGCCCGGCGTCTGGCCCGCGAAGCGCAGGAACGGCTTGCGGAAATCCAGGCCGCGGTAATCGGACGCGCTGCCGCCGGCCGCGAGGTCGAGTTCCAGCAGGCGTCCCGGCGATTCCAGCAACATCGCGACCGCGCCGGCGCCCTGGGTGGGTTCGCCGCTGCTGCCGCGCGCGTATTCGGCGACGTCCGCGCTGACCGTGATCGCCTGCCGCCCCTTCCCGTCGCATGCCAGATAGCGCAAGCCGCCCTTCATCGCGTACACGCCGCCGAGGCAGGCGTGCTTGAACTCGGGAACCTCGCAATCACGCGCGAGCGGCGGCTTGCCTTCTGCCGCCAGCGCCACGTCCACCAGGCCGCGCACGATCACCGCGCCGGCGGCGTTGTCGGTGCTCGATTCGGTGCCGAGCGCGAGATAGCCGATCCGCCGCGGGTCGATGCCGTAGCGCCCGATCAGGCGCAACACGGCGTTGGCCGCCAGCGTGTAGACGTTCTGGTCGGGGCCCGGCATGCGAAACGCGCTTCCGACCACCGCGCGCGTCTTGGCGGGATCGTTGCCCGTCCAGTCGCACCACTGCTCGAG
>JAICJG010000165.1 GCA_025928585.1 Rhodanobacteraceae bacterium | reverse complement strand
GGGCCCACCAGGACTCGAACCTGGAACCAAGGGATTATGAGTCCCCTGCTCTGACCAATTGAGCTATAGGCCCGACAGCGCGGCATCATTTTCGCAGAATCCGTCGAGGGTGCCGCGTGCCCGGCGGACCGGCGGGTGTGATTCACTCGGAAGACGCAGCTCCCGCCGGCGCTGTTCGCGTCCAGCCGGGCGGCGAAGCGCGATGGCGAAGGCCCCCGGACGCGACAAGTTCATTCCCGTCCCGTACGCTGCTGTCACCGCCCCGTTCGGGGATGTGACCGCGTTCGCCCGGAATTGCCGCATGTTGACCAGTATCCGCACCACCGCCCCGTTGCTGTCGAGCACCGTCTTCCTGTTGATGGGCGTCGGGCTGCTGCACACCCACATTGCGCTCGAAGGCAGGGGTCTCGGCTTTTCGGTCGCGATGATCGGCATTCTGACATCGGGCTATTACACGGGTTTCCTCGTCGGCACCTACACGGTGCCGAAACTGACCCACCGCTTCGGCCACATCCGCACCTTCGCCTTCTGCACCGCGCTGCTGGCGGTGGTGGTGCTGGTGCAGGCGCTCACTTCGGCCTACGGAGCCTGGCTGGTCCTCAGGGTCCTGCAGGGGCTGCTGCTGGTCGGCCTGTACGCGATCATCGAAAGCTGGCTCAACGCTGCCGCCGAGCCGCGGCACCGCAGTTCGGTGTTCGCGATCTACATGATGCTGAACCTCGGTGCCAGCGCGGCGGCGCAGCAACTCCTGCGCCTGCACGGGCAAGGTTTCGTGTTGTTCTGCGTCGTCGCGATCCTGGTCTGCATCGCGAGCCTGCCGGTGGTCGCGACCCCGCAGCCGCAGCCGAGCATCCACTCCGCACCGGGAGTGCAGGTCGGGCGCATGTTCCGCCTGGTGCCGACAGCGCTCGCCAGCGCACTGATTTCCGGGCTCGTGCTGGGCGCGTTCTGGGGCCTGTTGCCGGTGTATGCGGCCGCCCGGGGCCTCGGGCCCGACGCGGTCGGCACCTACATGAGTGTCGCGATCGCGGGTGGCGTCGCCTTGCAGTGGCCGCTCGGCCGCCTGTCGGACCGCATCGACCGCCGCCTCGCCTTGGCCCTGATTGCTGCGATCGCGTCGCTGGCCGCGTGGGCCAACCTGGCGCTGCCTTCGGCCGGCCACGCTGCCGCGATGCTGCTGGTATTCGCGTTCGGGGGCATGAGCTTTGCCGTGTACCCGATCGCGGTGGCGCACCTGGTGGACTACCTGCGGCGCGAGGAATTGCTGTCGGGTTCGAGCACGGTGCTGCTGGTGAACGGGATCGGTTCGGCGGTCGGGCCGCTGGCGGCCGGTGCACTCATGACGCTGTCGCGGCCCGAGTACCTGTTCGCCTGGTTCGCTGTGCTCGACGGCATACTGGCCGGCTACGCACTCTATCGATTCATGCGCCGCAAGCGCGAGGTGACCGCCGAGGACCATTTCGTACCGCTGGTGCAAACGACCGCGGGGGCGCTAGACCTGCATCCGGACACGCCCGACCGGCCGGCAGCCCGGCCTGAGCGGTTGCGCCCAGGGTGAATTACGCCGCGGTGGACGGCGGTGCCGCGGTCACCGCATTGCGCAGGGCGCCGCGGAGGGTACGCTTTTCGGTCTCTTCGAGCTTTCGGTCCAGCAACTCGCTCGCCCGCAGCAGGAGCTCGCGGTCGAGTTCGTGCGGCAGCGGCGTGCGCTCGGGCAGCGACAGGATCAACTCGCGCTGGCCGGCATCCAGCGTCGCCGCGAATTCCCCGGCGAGTTCCTGCATCCGCGCGAGGTTGTGGGCGGTGTCTTCGCCCGCGAGACCGGGCGCACCGAACGGAAGGGTGCCGGTAGATGCGTATTCGCGCCGGAACAGGAACTGCCCGAGGGTTTCGGCATTGAGCTGGCGGCGGGTGTCGGACTCGCGTTGCAGCGCGGCGGACTGGTTGCCGGCGGGGTCGCGCGGCTCCACGCCGAGGAGGTGGACGCGGATGCCGTGTTCCTGGGCTTGGCTCACGCCGACCCGCAAATCCTCGTCACCGGCCAAAAGCATGGCATCCGAGATCGCGCGATTGCGGGCGAGGTTGGTGAGGTCGGAGAAGATCAGGCCATCGACACCCTTCTGCTCGCCGGACTGGTTGACGAAGCCGAGCCGCAACTTGACGTTGTCGAGATAGGCCATCGCGAGGTGCGCGGGCGTCGGCCCCGAGTTGGTGCCGTCGTACCAGTAGATGCGCAGCAGCGGACAACCCGCAATGGCTTCCGCCGATTGCGCGAGGTATTGGGCGAACTCGGCGTTCGCGAGGCGCATTTCGCCGCGGCGGAGTGGCGTGCCGAACAGCAGCTCGCTGGCGGAAGCGAAGAAGTAGCCGGCGTCGACGAAAACGGCGATGCGGTTCATCTGGGTATCAACCGTTCATGCTCGAAGCAACCCGGGTGCAGCGTCAGGGGGAATTCTGGGAAAGCGATCCCGGATTCCGCGTCGCTGCACCCGGGCTGCACACGGTCTTGGCACTTTACACGCAACTGCGGATGCCGGGTTCCGCGCTCGGCCCGCGACATCGAGCAGGTCGGATCAAGCCGCTTGCGCGGCGCAGTCGGCCCTGCGCGCGGGCTCCTACTCGAAATCGAGGAACGACCGCAACTGCTCCGAGCGCGAGGGGTGCCGCAGCTTGCGCAGCGCCTTGGCCTCTATCTGCCTGATGCGCTCGCGAGTGACGTCGAACTGCTTGCCGACTTCTTCCAGCGTGTGGTCGGTATTCATGTCGATGCCGAAACGCATCCGCAGGACCTTGGCCTCGCGCGGGGTCAAGCCTCCCAGCACGTCGCGGACGGTCTCGGTGAGGCCGGTGTCGGTCGCCGATTCCACCGGGGAACCCGCGTTCTGGTCCTCGATGAAGTCGCCGAGGTGGGAGTCCTCGTCGTCGCCGATCGGGGTTTCCATCGAGATCGGTTCCTTGGCGATCTTCAGCACCTTGCGGATCTTGTCCTCGGGCATCTCCATCGCGACCGCCAGTTCTTCCGGGGTCGGTTCGCGGCCGTACAACTGCAGCATCTGGCGCGAAATGCGGTTCAGCTTGTTGATGGTCTCGATCATGTGCACCGGGATGCGGATGGTGCGGGCCTGGTCGGCGATCGAGCGGGTGATCGCCTGGCGGATCCACCAGGTGGCGTAGGTCGAGAACTTGTAGCCGCGGCGGTATTCGAACTTGTCGACCGCCTTCATCAGGCCGATGTTGCCTTCCTGGATCAGGTCGAGGAACTGCAGGCCGCGGTTGGTGTACTTCTTGGCGATCGAGATCACCAGGCGCAGGTTGGCCTCGACCATTTCCTTCTGGGCGCGGCGGGCCTTGGCCTCGCCGATCGACATGGCGCGGTTGATTTCCTTGATGTCGGTCAGCG
>JAICJG010000010.1 GCA_025928585.1 Rhodanobacteraceae bacterium | reverse complement strand
CGTAGGTTGGCGCTGAGCGCAGCGAAGCCCAACGCCAGACGCGGTTCGCCGCGCCCGCAACCGATGCCGTGCTGAGCCCCGGCCGAACGTGCCTTTCGTAGGTTGGCGCTGAGCGCAGCGAAGCCCAACGCCAGACGCGGTTCGCCGCGCCCGCAACCGATGCCGTGCTGAGCCCCGGGCGCAACGAAGGCCGCTCAGATCCGCTTGAACAACAACGTTCCATTGGTGCCGCCGAAGCCGAAGGAGTTGGATAGCGCGATGTCGATCTTGCCGTCGCGGGCGGTGTTCGGCACGAAGTCCAGATCGCAACCCTCGCCCGGCTGGTCGAGGTTGATGGTCGGCGGCAGCACGCCGTCGCGCATCGCGAGCAGGGTATAGATCGCCTCCACGCCGCCGGCCGCGCCGAGCAGGTGGCCGGTCACCGATTTGGTGGAGCTCACCGCGAGCTTCTTCGCGTACTCTCCGAACACGCGCTTGGCGGCCAGCACCTCGCCCACGTCCCCCAGGGGAGTCGACGTGCCGTGCGCGTTGATGTACTGCACCTGTTCCGGATTGACGCCGGCGTCCTTCAACGTGTTTTCCATGCAGCGTGCCGCGCCCTCGCCGCCCTCGCTCGGCGCGGTGATGTGATAGGCGTCGTCGCTCATCCCGAATCCGGCAAGTTCGCCGTAGATGTTCGCGCCACGTGCCCTGGCGTGCTCGTATTCCTCGAGCATCAGCACCCCGGAACCGTCCGACAGTACGAAGCCGTCGCGGTCCTTGTCCCACGGGCGGCTGGCGCGCGTCGGTTCGTCGTTGCGCGTCGTCATCGCGCGCGCCGAGCAGAACCCACCGATCGCGGTGGGGGTGACCGAGAACTCCGCGCCGCCGGTCAGCATCGCGTCGGCATCCCCATACTGGATCATCCGCATCGCCAGGCCGATGTTGTGCGTCGCGGTGGCGCAGGCGGTGACGCAGGCGATATTCGGTCCCTTCAGCCCATGCATGATGGCGAGATTGCCCGACACCATGTTGATGATCGAGCCCGGCACGAAGAACGGCGAGATCTTGCGGGGCCCGCCTTCGTGATAGGCGATGGCCGTGCGCTCGATGCTGGCGATGCCACCGATGCCCGCACCCACCGCAATGCCGATGCGCGGAGCATTCGACTCCGTCACTTCCAGCCCGGAATCGCGCAGCGCCTGGGTGCCTGCGGCAATGCCGTAGTGGATGAAGGTGTCGGTCTTCTTGACGTCCTTCGCAGCGATGTACGCGGCCGGATCGAAATCCTTCACCTCGCCCGCGATTCGGGTGGGGAAGGGACCTGGATCGAAGTGGGTGATCGGCCCGATCCCGCTGCGGCCTTCGACCACGTTCTTCCATGCCGTCGCCACGTCGTTGCCGACGGGCGAAACCGTACCCAGGCCGGTGACCACCACACGCCGTTTGTTCATGGGAACTCCTCAGGGCCTTTCAACGCCACGCCAAGCCACCGCATTGCTTTCGCAGCGGTTGTGTCAGGCGGCGCGCGCAGCAGCGCTGGCTCCATGGCCCACGCTTCCGCACCTTCGAAATGAAGGTCTGCATGGGGCATCGCTCGCGTTTCGCCAGGCGCCATACTCCGGCGCACAGTTGGAGGGCCCATCAAAACGAAAGCTGCGCACGAAGGCGCAGCTTCCGGACCGACAGACCCGACCGTCGCGCCGCCGTGGGGCGTGCGCCGGGAACCGGGCTCAGGACTTGACGTGCGCCTTGATGTAATCCACCGCCTGCTGCACGGTGGTGATCTTTTCGGCTTCCTCGTCGGGGATCTCGGTCTCGAATTCCTCTTCGAGAGCCATCACCAGTTCCACCGTATCCAGCGAGTCCGCACCCAGATCGTCGACGAACGAAGCGTTCGGCGTGACATCCTCTTCCTTGACCCCCAGCTGATCCACCACGATCTTCTTGACGCGCTCTTCGATGCTGCTCATGTGACAGTGCCTCCCGGGACAAATGCATTCGAGGTCGGGCACTGCCCTTCCCCATTACCCCATGCGTGTCCACCTGGATCCGCAGGGTACAAGTTCAAGCCGGCCCACAACGGTTCCGTGTGGCATTCCGCGACGACCTTCCGCGCTGCGACCGCGGCACGAAAGACGCCATATTACCCGGTTCCGGAGCCCAATTGAACCATTACCCGGCCCGGAGCGGCTGGCATGGAAAGTCAGGGCGAAGGCGGGCGCTTGCGCGATGCCGGTGCGTGGCGTGCCCGACCGGGCGCCCGGCCAGGGAGGGCCGGGCCGGCGCCAGCACCCCGGATGGTTGCTCGCGTTGAATTTTTGGAACACAAAGCGGAAATGCGATCAAGCATGATCGCAAAGTCATGCCATGTACATGCCGCCATTGACGTGCATCGTCTCGCCGGTGATGTAATTCGCAGCCGGCGACGCCAGGAACGCCACCGCCTTCGCGATGTCCGCCGGTTCGCCCAGCCGCCCCAGCGCGATCGTGCCTTCCAGCGCCTTGCGCTGGTCCTCGGAGAGTGCGCGCGTCATGTCGGTATCAATGAAACCGGGCGCCACCACATTCACCGTGATGCCGCGCGAGCCGACCTCGCGCGCCAGCGATTTCGAGAACGCGATGATGCCGGCCTTGGCCGCGGCGTAATTGGTCTGGCCGGGATTGCCGGTCACGCCGACCACGGAGGCGATGTTGACGATGCGGCCCTTGCGCGCCTTCATCATCGTGCGCATCACCGCCTTGGACGTGCGATAGACGGAAGTGAGGTTGGTGTCGAGGATCACCTGCCAGTCCTCGTCCTTCATGCGCATCAGCAACTGGTCGCGGGTGATGCCCGCGTTGTTGACGAGGATCGAGAGGCCGCCGTGCTGCTTGACGATCGCCCCGATCAGCGCCTCGACCGACGCGCCATCGGTGACGTCCAGTACGCGGCCATCGCCGCCGTGGGCGGAGAGCCGCTGCGCGATGGCCTGCGCCCCGCTTTCGGACGTCGCGGTGCCAATCACTCTGGCGCCCTGTGCGGCGAGTTCGTCCGCGATCGCGGCCCCGATGCCGCGCGAGGCGCCGGTGACCAGCGCGATTTCACCTTCCAGCACGCCGCTCATGACTGCACCTCCGCGAGCGCCGCGCGCAGTTCGGCGGGCGTGCCGAGAGGGCGCGCGTCGATGCCCTTGTCGATGCGCTTGCACAGCCCCGAAAGTACCTTGCCGGGGCCGCATTCGAAGATCTTCGTGGCACCGCCGCGCACCAGCGACTGCACCGTGTCGGTCCACAGCACCGGCATGTACAACTGGCGTTCGAGCGCCGCGCGGATGAACTCGATGCCGACGTGCCCCTTGGCATCGGCGTTCTGCAGTACCGGGATCACCGGCACCTGCCAGGGAAGTCCGGCCATCTTTGCGGCCAATTGCTGGGCGGCTTCGCGCATCAGGGGCGTGTGCGAGGGAACCGACACGGCGAGTTTGACGACCTTGCGCACGCCGCGCTCGGCCAGTCGCTGGATAGCGCGATCGACCGCGCCCGCGTGGCCCGCGATCACCAGCTGTCCGGGACTGTTGTAGTTCGCCGGCGTCACGATCTGCTCGGCGGAAACCTCCCGGCAGACTTCCTGGATCAGCTCGTCGTCGGCACCCAGCACGGCTGCCATCGCACCGATGCCGGCCGGTACCGCAGCCTGCATCAACCGGCCGCGTTCGGCGACCAGGGCCGCGGCTTCGCGCAGCGGCAGTGCACTCGCGCATACCAGCGCCGAATATTCGCCGAGGCTGTGTCCCGCCATTTGTGCCGGCACCGGGCCGCCCTGGGCGAGCCAGACCTGCCACACCGCGACGCTCGCGGCCAGCAATGCCGGCTGGGTGTTTTCGGTCTTGCCGAGTTCGTCTTCCGGACCTCGCTGCGACAGTTCCCACAGGTCGAGCCCCGCGCCTTCGGATGCCTCGTCAAAAGTCTTGCGGACTTCGGGAAATTCCGCGCCGAGTTCGGCGAGCATCCCGACCGCCTGGGAACCCTGGCCCGGGAACACGAAAGCGAGTTGCGGGACCGGGGACCGGGGACCGGGGACCCGATCGTTCGATGTCTTGTCGCTCATGGGTGAAAAAGCCTCTTTGCGTCTCTGCCCGAAACGGCTGGTGTGGAAAGTCGGGCCATGGAGGGCCGTTCTGGTGCTCACTGACGCGACGGTCTCGATGCGACAGACAGCTCGATTGCGCAGCGATCAGGGACCATCGCACTAAAAGCGCACCATCGCGGACGCCCAGGTAAACCCGCCGCCGAACGCTTCCAGCAAGAGGTTCTGCCCGCGCTTGACCTTGCCCGAACGCACCGCGGCATCCAGCGCCAGCGGAACCGATCCGGACGACGTGTTGGCGTGCTTGTCGACGGTGACGATCACCTGCTCCATCGACATGCCGAGGCGCTTGGCGGTCGCTTCGATGATCCGGAGATTGGCCTGGTGGGGAATCAGCCAGTCGAGCTGGTCCGGGTGCAGGTTCGCCGCCTGCAGCGTTTCCTCCACCAGGGCATCAAGCGTCTTGACGGCGACCTTGAAGACCTCCCGGCCGCTCATCTTGATCCTGACGCCGTGGTTCTTCTCGTCCCGGAATCCGGCCGAGACGCCCACCGGGTTGTACAGGAGGTGCCGGTAGCCACCGTCCGCATGCAGGCAGGTCGCGAGGATGCCAGGCTCTGCGGACGCTTCCAGCACCACCGCGCCCGCGCCGTCGCCGAACAGCACGCAGGTCTCGCGCTCGCTCCAGTCGACCATGCGCGTCAGGGTTTCCGCACCCATCACCAGCGCGCGCTTGCACTGTCCCGTGCGCACGAAATTGTTGGCGATGCCGAGCGCGTACATGAAGCCCGAACACGCGGCGTTGACGTCGAACGCCATGCAGCCGTTCGCGCCGAGGCGGTCCTGGATCAGGCATGCGGTCGCCGGGAAAATGAAGTCCGGCGTGGTGGTGCCGAGCACCATCAGGTCGAGGTCGGACCCCTTGATGCCCGCGTCGTGCAACGCCTGCTCGGCGGCCCGGAATGCGAGGTCGCCGGTGGTCTCGCCGTCCGCGGCAACCCGGCGCTCTCGGATTCCCGTGCGCGTGCGGATCCACTCGTCGCTGGTATCGACGATCTTCTCGAGGTCGGCATTGGTGACCACGCGTTCGGGCAACGCGCTGCCGGTGGCGACAATACGGGCGTAGGTCAAGGTGCGGTCCTCCGGAAACGATGCGATTCCACCTGTCGGCTTACGCTTCGCTTCCACGTCGTACACCCCCACAACCCTCGTCGAACCGCGGCACGGTTCGACCACCCCCCTCACCCAAGGGGGCAGAGCCACGTGAATGCCCCGTGTTCGCCGCGCGGCGCACGCAGGTCTGATGCCTTCTTGCCGAGGACCTCAGTCCTCGTCGACGACCGCCTGTTTGTCCTCGATCACCTTGCGGCCGCGGTAGTAGCCGTCCTTGGTGATGTGATGGCGGCGGTGGATCTCGCCCGACGTCGAATCGGTGGCGAGCTGGACCTGGGTCAGCGCGTCGTGCGAACGGCGCATGCCACGTCGTGAGGGGGATTTGCGGCTCTTGGCAACGGCCATGATGGCTCTCCTGAAGTGTGTTCAAATTGCAAAACCGGACATCGTGTCGCGGTTTACTCATGCCATCCCTGGCATTCGCCTTTTCGGGCCGGCTCCGCCGTTCGCGCCCGCTCCTGCGGGCGCAGTGCAAACAAACGGCCGCGGGCAAAGCCGCGTCACGTTTGCCGCCCCGGTGGCACGCACCGGATGCGCCGGCGCATCCATGTGCCGAGGGTGCGGGTGGCACCCTCAGGTAATCAACGATGCTTCTTGTCGCGGGCTTCCAACAGGTCGCGCAGTCCCGCGAAGGGGTGCGTGGCCGGTTCGCTTCGCTCCGCATCCCGCGGGTCATGTCCGGGCGCGCTCCATTCGCCCTGCATTATCTCGCTGCCGGGCTTGACGGGCACCAGCGGCAATGCCAACAACAATTCGTCCTCGATGACCCGCCGCGGCGACAGCGAGCCGTCCTCGAGTAGAAGCGGCTCGCAGTCGGGCGGCAGCGCTGCGGCTTCCGCCTCGCTCGCGAGCAACCCCAGCCGAGTCTCCACCACGGCCGGCCATTCGAACGGTTCGAGGGTCCGTTGGCATTCGAGCGTAAGCCCCGCCCGCAACCGGATAGCCAATTGAGGACCGCCGAGTTCGCCCCGGCCGAAATCCAGCCTGTAGGCAATTTCGCCCCGGTCGTCCGCCAGCGCCTCGACCAGCCGCGGCAACTCCGCGACGGACAGGACGCCCTCGAACGACCGCCGCCCGGTCACCATGCGTTCGGCGTCCACACTCGCTGGCAGGGACGCAGGCATAAGCGGGGAATGCTAGATTCCGCACTGCACAAAGTCAACCGCGAAGCATCCATCCGGCGTGGCCCGTATCATGCTTGCCAACAAGGGGGCCTGCCGATCGGGCCCCTCGGCCAAGCGATTTCCTGATGTCACTGCCCACCACCTTGCTCGCCGTAGGCCTGCCCGCCCTGCTCGCCGTGATTGCCTGCGCGGTGATCATCTACGTGCTGGTCCGCGAGGTGCGCCACCAGCGCGCGCTGCGCACGCTGTATCTTGAGGCGGATGGCCTCGAATACGACCTGAAGGAATGCCGCTCCCGCCTCGCCCGCGCCCACGCATCGATGTCGATGGGCCCGAACCAGCCGGCAGCCGGTGAGGCCGAGGCACGCGTGGCGGTCGACGCCGCGCTGCGCGAACTCCTCGCGCACCGGCTGTGGCTGCGCGATCAAGCCGACAGCGCCAACCAGCACGAGCTCGACGCCGCGGTCAGGGCGATCGGCAAGGCGCGCGGTGCGCTGGGGCGCCAACTCCGCGAATTGGCTTCCGCGCAGCACGCGCTCGAAACCGCGGTGCGCGAGAAAATCGAGGACCTGTCGCAGCAATGAGTGCCCCGCGCATCGTGCTGGCTTCCACCTCCCGCTACCGCGCGGACCTGTTGCGCCGGCTGCTGGACGATTTCGAACAAGTGGCGCCGGCGGTGGACGAACGGCCACTGCCGGACGAAACGCCGGCGGCCCGCGCCGGGCGCCTGGCAGCCGCCAAGGCGAGCGCGGCCTCGGCCAGCCTCGGCGACGCGCTGGTGATCGGCTCCGACCAGGTCGCCGCGCTGGACGGCCGCATCCTGCACAAGCCCGGCAATATCGAGAATGCGCGCGAACAATTGCTCGCAAGTAGCGGACGAATCGTCGATTTTTATACCGGCGTGTGCCTGACGACCAGCCGCGACGGGTGCCGGTGGGAAGTACTCGACCACACCCGGGTGTTCTTCCGCGGCCTCGAGGGCCCCGAGGTCGATCGCTACCTCGCCCGCGAACAACCGTTCGATTGCGCCGGCAGCTTCAAGTCCGAAGGCGCCGGCATCGCACTGTTCGAGCGCATCGAGACGGAGGACCCGACGGCCCTCGTCGGCCTGCCGTTGATGGCCCTGGCGCGGCTCCTGCGCCAGGCGGGACATGCCGTTCCCTGAGGGGATGCAGCCGGACCGAACCCTGCAACCAATGCTGTCTGCGTGCGACGGCGAGTCGGTCCGCCGCGATTGGGCGCGCATTCGCCCTTCCGCGACGTGCGGCATCGTACACTTTCTCCGCGAGTCCGGGTTCAGGCATCCCATGGATCAGAGCGTCGTCACTGCAACCGAAATGCCCGCGCCCGAGCGGGGTGCGCCCCGCCACCGCCTGGATGCCGCCCTGGCGCAGGTCAACGACGTGCTGGTCGGCAAGAACCTGGCGGTGCGGATGGCGTTTGCATGCCTCCTCGCGGGCGGCCACCTGCTGGTGGAAGACGTGCCGGGGGTCGGCAAAACCACCCTCGCCCACGCGCTGGCGGCCACGCTCGGCCTCAGCTTCCGACGCATCCAGTTCACCTCGGACCTGCTGCCCAGCGACATCGTCGGGGTCAGCGTGTTCGATCGCGAAAGCGACTCGTTCCGGTTCCAGCCGGGACCGATCTTCGCGCAACTGCTGCTGGCCGACGAAATCAACCGCGCGACCCCCAAGACGCAAAGCGCGCTCCTGGAGGCGATGGCCGAGGGCCAGGTCACCGTGGACGGTGCGAGCCGTGCACTGCAGCAGCCGTTCTTCGTGATCGCCACCCAGAATCCGCTCGACATGGCAGGTACGTATCCGCTGCCCGACTCGCAACTGGACCGTTTCATGCTGCGGATCGCACTCGATTATCCGAACGCGGAAGCGGAGCGCAGGCTGCTGACCGGCGAGGACCGCTCCCGCATGGTGGGCCGGCTGTCGGCTTGCCTAACCGGCGCCGACATCCAGGCGCTGCGCCTGCAGGTGCGTGCGGTCACCGCCAGCCCGGCCCTGCTCGACTATGTGCAGGCCCTGCTCGCCGCCAGCCGCAGGCACCACGAGATCCGGACCGGGCTGTCGCCGCGGGCCGGCCTGTCCCTGCTCGCCTGCGCCCGCGCCTGGGCGCTGCTCGGCGATCGCGACTTCGTGTTGCCGGAAGACGTGCAAGCGGTTTTCACCGGTGTCGCGGGCCACCGACTCATCCCCTCGCGCAGCGCGACGCGCGAGGCGCTGGCCCAGGCGCTGCTGGAATCCGTCGCGGTCGAGTAACGGTATGGATACCATCGCGCGAGGCGCAGGACCCGGGATCGCGACCCGTGTGCGCCACTGGTCGCGCAGCCTGATGCGCGGCCGGCAACCGGAACCGCTGCCGGTACGCCTCGACAGCCACCGCATCTACATCGTCCCGACGCGCGCGGGCCTCGGCTTCACGGTGTTGCTCGCGGCCATGCTGGTCGGTGCGTTGAACTACCAGAACAACGCCGCGCTGCTGTTGACCTGCATGCTCGGTGCCGCGCTGGCGAGCAGCATGCTGCTGACCTGGCGCGAACTGCATGACCTCAACCTGCGCTCGCTGCACGCCGACCACGGATTCTGCGGCGCCCGGGTTCCGTTGCACCTCGCGTTCGCCGACGACCGCCAGCCCCGGCACGGATTGCGCATCTCGATCGACAAGCTGGAGCAACCCTGTCCCCTGCAGCCCGGCAACAGCCTCGCCACCGTGACGGTACCGACGGAACGGCGCGGCTGGATGGCGCTGCCGCGCATGCAGGTGTCGAGCACGCTGCCGTTCGGGTTGTTTCGCGCGTGGAGCTGGATCACGCCCGCCGGGCACATGCTGGTCTATCCGCGGATCCTGCGTGACGCCAGGCCGCGCGAACGCCACGACGACCCCAACGATCGCATCGCGGGCGGCGACGAATTCGCGAACCTGCGCAACTACCGCCCGGGCGACCCGATCCGCCACGTGGCATGGAAGGCCAGCGCCCGCCACGATCACCTGCTGGTGCGCGAATTCGACCGCGCCGCGCCCGGACAACCGCTGCGCTTCGACTGGAACGCCCTCACCGGCGTCGAGCGGGAAACCCGCATCTCGCGCCTGACAAGCTGGGTCTGCGACGCCTACGCGGCGGCGCACCCCTGGATCCTGGTGCTCGAGGACCGCCGGCCCATCGGACCCGCCAGCGACGCGGCCCATTACCACCGCTGCCTGAGCGCACTCGCGGAGCTGCCGTGAAGCCCCGCGTCGAGACGCCCCCCGGAACCCGCGTGGTCGCCTCCGCGCTCGGCGCGTTGCCGTTCAACCTGCTGTGCGCGAGCGTGCTCTGCGTGCTGGCCGCGCATGCGCCACACCTTCCCGCCTGGTACACCGCAGCACTCGCGGGACTCCTGGCGGCCCGCTGGTGGCAGCGCCGGGGTCGGCACCGGCGGGTGTCGGGATGGCTCAGGTTGATGATGCTGGTGGCGATTCCGGTCGTGGTGACTCTCGTGTACGGTACGCCGCTCGGCCAGCAACCGGGTGCCGCCATCGTGTGCGGACTGCTGGTGTTGAAAGTGCTGGAGAGCGAATCCACGCGCGACGCACGGATGGCGGTCGGATTCGCCTGCTTCATCCTGATGAGCGCGCTGCTGTTCGACCAGTCGCTCGGATCCACGATCCTGGTCGGCGCGATGCTGTTGCCGGCCCTCGCGACCCTGCGCGCACTCGAGCCCGGCCTCCCCGAGCGCGGCTGGCTGCGCGCGTTCCGGCCGGGCGCGGTGATGCTGGCGGCGAGCCTGCCGGCGGCGTTGCTGGGTTTCCTGTTGATCCCGCGGCTCGACACGCCGCTGTGGGGTTCGCCCGGCAACGGCGCGGCGAGCACCGGCATTTCCGACCGGATGGCCCCTGGCGACCTGCAACACCTGCTGACCGACAACGCGGTCGCGATGCGGATCGGGTTCGATGGTGCGCCGCCGCGCGCCGCCGAGCGCTATTTCCGCGGCGCCGTGCTGTGGGATTTCGATGGGCGGAGCTGGTTTCCGGGCGTCGCCGCGACCCGCCGCCGGTCGCCGGTCCCGGTCCGCATCCTCGGCCCGACGGTCCAGTACGACGTTACGCTCCTGCCCAGCCACCAGCATTGGCTGTTTGCGCTGGACGTGCCGATCGACGAGCCCGATGCCGCGCAAATGGGGCCCGACCATACCCTGTGGTCGATCCAGCCCATCAACCAGAGCGTGCATTACCGCGTCGCCTCGGCAACGCAATACCGCTTGGCGCCGGAGGAGCTGCCCCGGGCGGTCCGTGCCGCGGCGCTCGCCCTGCCGGACGGATTCGATCCGCGCGCGCGCGCGCTGGCGGCCGCGTGGCGCGCGCATTCCGGTGGCAACGGCGCCGCGATCGTGCGCGACGCGCTGGAGCTCTTCCACGACGGCGGGTTCGCCTACGACCTCGAGGCGCCGCCGCTCGGGCGCAACAGCATCGATGACTTCCTGTTCGACACCAAAACCGGCTTTTGCGAGCACTACGCCAGCGCCTTCACCTTCCTGATGCGCGCCGCCGGTGTCCCGGCGCGGGTGGTGATCGGCTACCAGGGCGGCTACTGGAACGACTTCGCACACTATCTGCTGATCCGCCAGTCGAACGCACACGCCTGGTCGGAAGTCTGGCTGCCAGGCCGAGGCTGGGTTCGGGTCGACCCGACCGCCGCCGTGAGCCGCGTGGTTCTCGCCGGGACGGGCGCCGCGGGCGCGGATGTTGCGGGCGATGGCGGCAACTGGTGGCTGCCATGGCAGGACCGCCTGGATGTGATCAATCGCTGGTGGGGACAAACGGTGATGGGTTTCGACACCATCACGCAGGCCCGGCTGTTCCGGCCGTTCGGGATCGACCATGCGAGCGCGCAGATACTGGGGATCGCCTTGGCGGTCGTGGTGTTCCTCGCACTCGGCGCCGGCGCGCTGCTGGCGTCGTTGCGGCCGCGCGGCAAACCGCTTGACGCGCTCGCGAGGGCGCAATTGCGCCTGCAACGGCGGCTGGCGCGCCTCGGCCTTGTGCGCGGCAGCAGCGAAGGCCCGCGTGATTTCTACCTGCGCACGGCAGCCGCGCTTCCCGGACAGGCGTTGGCGCTGCAGGAACTGGCCAGCGAGTACCTCGCGCTGCGTTACCGTTGTTGCGAACCGCCGCCTGAACGAATTCGCGTATTCGTGCGTCGGGTTCGGCAATTCCGTCCCCGCCGTGTGGTCAAATAGACCATCGGTTCACTATCCCGGAGGCCTGCCATGTCACGTCGCGTCTTGTTTCTTTCGGCCGTGGGCGCGCTGGCCCTGGGTGGCTGCGCCACCATTCCGCAACCCCTGCAAGGAAACTATCCGCCGGTTTCGCTGGACGCGGCGCGCAGCGGCACTGCCAGTGCCAGAGTGCGCTGGGGCGGCAAAATCATCGAAACCCAGCCGCGAGAGCAGCAAACCTGCTTCTTCGTACTGGCCGAGCCACTCGATTCGCAGGCGCGTCCGGAAAGCGATGGCGACAGCCTCGGCCGCTTCGTCGCATGCAAGCAGGGCTTTTACGATCCGGAAGTGTTCGCCAAGGGCCGCGAACTCACCGTCACCGGCACCCTGGACGGCACCCTCCAGCACAAGATCGGCGAGTTCGACTACACCTACCCCAAGGTCGAGGCCGACAACGTGTACCTCTGGCCCCGGCGGCCACTGTACGTGCAGCGTCCCTACGATCCGTGGGGGCCCTGGGGACCGTGCGATCCCTTCTGGTCGCCGTGGGGATGCGGCTGGGGCTACGGGCCCTGGTCCTATCCGCCGCGGGTGATCGTGGTGCCACGCCAACCGCCGCCTCCGCCACCGCCGCCGAAGAAGGGCTGAATCGAGTCCGGCTGCGACGCCCGCACCAGCGGGCGTCGTTGCGAACGGGGTCAGGACATCCGCTCGGGCATCTGCTTGCCCGCCATCAGGTGCACGTGCAGGTGGAAGACGGTCTGGCCGCCGCCCCGGTTGCAGTTGACCACACAGCGGTAGCCTTCCTCGGCGAACCCTTCGCGCTTGGCATACGAAGATGCGGCCAGCAGCAACGTCCCGAGCAATTCCGCGTCGGCCTCGCTGCAATCGTTCAAGGTGGCGAAGGATTTCTTCGGAACGAACAATACGTGCACCGGAGCCTGCGGATGGATGTCGCGGAACGCGAGGACGTCGTCGTCCTCGTACACGATGTCGGCGGGAAGTTCGCGCCGGATGATCTTGTCGAAAATGGTATCGGGCATGGTGGGGCACTCGGGACTCGGGCAAAGGATACTTGACTAACCCCCTTCCGCAGGAAGGACGGAGCGAAGCGAACGCGCGCGCAGCGCGGGCGCGCATCGCGCCCGCAGGGATGCCCGGCCGATCACGACGCTGACAGGGCCCGTGTCAGTCGCCCAGATCCTGCCGGCTTCCAAACGCGTGCGCCAGCGTGCCGCGATCGACGTATTCGAGTTCGCCGCCGAGCGGCACGCCGTGCGCGAGCCGCGTGGCACGCACGCCCGCCGCGCGCGCCAGTTGCCCCAGCCAATGCGCGGTGGCCTCGCCTTCCACCGTGGGATTGGTCGCGATCACCATCTCGCGTACTTCGCCGGTCGCGAGCGTGCCTGCCAGCAGTTCCGCGCCGAGTTCCTGCGGGCCCAGGCCGTCCAGCGGCGACAGCCTTCCCATCAACACGAAATAGCGCCCCCGATAGCCGGTCGCCTGTTCGATCGCGAGCAGGTCGGCGGGCGTTTCGACCACGCAGACCTGTGACGCGTCGCGCGAGGAGCTTGCGCAGATCGCGCATTGGTCGGTCTCGCTGAAGTTGCGGCAGGATCTGCAGTGCCCGATGCGCCGCATCGCCTGGTCGAGCACGGCTGCGAGACGGATGCCGCCGTCGCGATCGCGTTCGAGCAGGTGGAAGGCCATGCGTTGGGCGCTCTTGGCGCCGACGCCCGGCAGGCAGCGCAGGGCTTCGACCAGTTCGGCAAGCAGGTTGGGTTCCGAAGACATGCGCGGTGGCTTTCCATTTGCGGTGAAACCGTGAAACCGGGGTCAGAGTCACTTTTCCGGTGACGATTTACGGTAGCCATTCCGGGCCGCTGTCGGAAAAGTGACTCTGACCCCGATTTCACGACCCCCACCCGAATCAGAACGGCAGCTTGAATCCCGGCGGAAGATTCATCCCGGAACCCACACCGCCCAGCTTCTGCTGGCTGGCCTCGGCGACCTTGTTGACCGCGTCGTTGAACGCCGCCACGACCATGTCCTCGGTCATCTCCGGATCGTCGGCCATCAGCTTGCGGTCGATGCGCACCCGGCGCACCTCGTGGCGACCGGTCATGGTGATTTCCACCATGCCGCCGCCAGCGCTGCCGCTGACCTCGAGTTTGGCGATTTCTTCCTGCGCGCGCTTGAGGTCTTCCTGCATCCGCTGCGCCTGCTGCATCAATTGTCCCAGTTGTCCTTTCATGCCTGCCTGCCTACGGGTCGTATGCTCTCGGGGATGATTTCGGCGCCGAGTTCGCGCTGGAAATCCTGGACGATCGGGTCGTCCGCGAGCGCGCGCTCCGCCGCCGCCTGTTGCTCCGATCGGGCCGCCGCCGCCCGCGCTGCGGGGGTTTCGGCAACGGTGGTGGCCGGGACGACCCGAACCCGCAGGCTGCGCCCGACCGCCTTGCCGAGCCGATCCTGCAATTGCCCGCACAAGGCGTCGCTGCACAAGATCATGTGCTCGGGCTTCAGCTCCAGCGTCAACACGCCGTGCTCGAACGACTTCGGCAGCGCGTTCCGCGCGAGTTGCCCGGCGGGGCCGCCGAGTCCTGCCAACTCGATCCAGGCCTCCCAGTCGGCGACGCTGTCGATCCGTGGCGATGTGGCTGCAGGTGCGGCCACGGCCGGCTTGCCAGGTGCATCGGCCACCCGCGGCGTCACCGGCTCCGCCGCGGCGTGACGCTCGCACCGAGATGAGTCGTAGGGCGGAGGCGCCGCGGCAGCCGCTCGTGGTGCCCCGGTCCGCACTGGCGCGTGCTGCGGAGGCACCGGACGTTCCTTCGCCCGCCCGGCATCCACCCCATGGCCCCGAAAGGCCAGCATCCGCAGCAGGGTCATCTCGAAGCCGGTACGCGCGTCCGGCGCGAGCGGCAAGTCGCGCCGGCCATTGAGCGCAAACTGGTACCAGACCTGCACGTCCTCGGGATCGACTTCGCCCGCCAGCGCCGCGAGTACTTCGCGCTCGGGCTCGTCGGCCTCGAACCCGGCCACCAACTGGCGCAACTGGATACGGTGCAAGGCGCCGGCAAGCTGCTCCAGCACCATCGCGAAATCGGGCGACAATCCGGCAATCCGGTCGGCTTCGGCCAGCAGGGCCTTGCCGTCGCCATCGGCGAGCGAGCGCAACAGGGTGCCGACGTCGTTGTCCGCGATGGTGCCGAGCATGGCCCGCACATCCTCGGCGCGCAGCGTGCCTCCCCCGTGGGCGATCGCCTGGTCGAGCAGCGACAGGCCGTCGCGAAGCGAGCCGTCCGCGCCGCGCGCGAGCTCGATGATCGCGGCTTCGTCGAACCCGATGCCCTCCCGGCCGAGGATCATCCGCATCTGCCCGGCGATCTGCTCCGGCAGCAGACGCTTCAAACCGAACTTGAGGCAGCGCGAAAGCACCGTGACCGGAAGCTTTTGCGGATCGGTGGTCGCCAGCAGGAACTTCACGTGCCCCGGCGGCTCTTCCAGCGTCTTCAGCAACGCGTTGAACGCGTTCTTCGAGAGCATGTGCACTTCGTCGACGAGGTACACCTTGTAGCGGCCGCGCGCCGGCGCGTACTGGGCGTTCTCGATCACCTCGCGCACGTCGTCGACCCCGGTATTGCTGGCCGCATCGATTTCGATCAGGTCCACGAAGCGCCCGGCGTCGACCGCCGTGCAGATCGCGCATTCACCGCAAGGATGCGCAGACATGCCGCGCTCGCAATTGAGCGACTTCGCGAAGATCCGCGCAATGGTGGTCTTGCCGACCCCGCGGGTGCCGGTGAAGAGATAGGCGTGGTGCACGCGCTCCGAGTCCAGCGCGTGGGCCAAAGCCTTGACGACGTGTTCCTGCCCGACCAACTCGTCGAACTGCTTCGGACGCCACTTGCGGGCCAGGACCTGGTAGCTCATGGGCAAGATCCGGAGTTGCCTTCTCGAAATGTCACGCGACGAACGGCCATTCTGGAGTTTCTCGATCCGTAACGCAGCCGCCTGGCGGGGTTAACGTGAACCGTGATCCCGACGACCGTACGAACCACTGCCCATTGTGCCAACCCATGGGCGAGAAAACCACGCGCGGGGAACGGGCCGATGCCAGTAGCCCGGATGAAGCGAAGCGAAATCCGAAGAAGTGCTTGGATGATCCCGGATTCCGCCGCGATGCGGCTACATCCTCGCCACTCGCGCCCGGGAAATGGAGGCGGCCCCGCCAGCGGATCTCCGGCGCACGAGTCGATCGATACCGTTGCTGCCTTCCGGCCCTGGCGGGGTTTTCGATTTATCGTCGCGAAGGCACCAACGGGGCCACCATGACTGAAACTGGCGGAGAGGGCGGGATTCGAACCCGCGAAGCGGGGTTTAGCCGCTTACACACTTTCCAGGCGTGCTCCTTCGACCGCTCGGACACCTCTCCACGGATTGTTCCCATCCCGCCCGCGGGCGGGACTGTTCGCATCATCCCTGATGCTCACCCCTCGCTGCGCTAGGGGCCGACCTGCGGTTGTCCGAATTCGTTCCTGACGAATTCGTCGAACCCGCGAAGCGGGGTTTGGCCGCTTGCGCACTTTCCAGGCGTGCTCCTTCGACCGCTCGGACACCTCTCCGGGAAAGTGAACGCAGCAGGATACCGGTGCCACTGCTTCCGGGCAATCATTTCGGCCCGGCGGAGTCGGGATGCAACCATTCCGAAGCGCCCTGGCGGTAGTGCTCGCGCTTCCAGATCGGAACTCGCGCCTTGACCTCGTCGATGACGTAGCGGCAGGCATCGAACGCGGCGGCGCGATGCCCCGCCGAAACTCCGGCCCACACCGCGACCTCCCCCACTGCCAGCTCGCCAACCCTGTGCAGGCAGACGACGCGTTCGATCGCGAACCGAGCCCGTGCTTCCTCGAGGATCCGCTGCCCCTCCGCTTCCGCCAATTCGCCGTAGGCCTGGTACGTGAGACTGTCCACCGGGCGACCCTCGTTGTGGTCGCGCACCCGCCCCTCGAAGCAGACCACCGCCCCGACACCGGCCGCCTCCAACTCGCGCTGCAGATGCGCAATATCGATGGGCGCCTCGCTGATCCAGAACTTTGCAGTGGATGCCTTCGTATTCATGCAGATCTCACCGAGCAACCGTCCATGGTGCGTGGCGCCGGTGCGGCCATCCCTGGCCGCCCGTGGCACGCGATGCCACTGGCATCACGTAAACGCCGCTCCTCACCCGCCGCTCACCGGCGGCAGGAACACCACCTCATCGTTGTCGGCGAGGCAGTGGTCCCAGTCCGTGAATGCTCCGTTGACCGCCACGCGCAACCGCTCGGGCGCGAAGGTGAAACCGTGCCGCTCCGCCAGTTCCGAGTACAGGGCGCGCACGTCGGCCGCTTCGCTCGCAACGATTTCCTCCGCCCGGCCAGCGGCGTCACATAATGAGGCGAAATACAGCAGGCGGTAATTCATCGTTTCCCCTGCGCCTTCGCGCGCGGGGCCGCCTTCCCTTCCCGCACCGTGCGTTTGCCGCCGGACTTTTCCAGCAGGCGTACGTGTCCGATCACGATTGCATGCGAGAGCGCCTTGCACATGTCGTATACGGTGAGCGCCGCGACGCTGGCACCCGTGAGCGCCTCCATCTCCACGCCAGTCTTGTGGGTGACCGCGACTTCGCAACGGATCGCGAGCTCGGTGTCCGACACGAAATCGGCTTCGATCCGGCAGCGTTCGATCGCGAGCGGATGGCAGAACGGGATCAGCTCGTGGGTGCGCTTGACAGCCATGGTGCCAGCGACGATCGCGGTGTCGATGACCGGTCCCTTGGCGCTCCGCATCCCGCCGGCGCGCAGCGCGTCCGCAACTTCGACAGGGAAACGCACAACGGCTTCGGCCACCGCCACGCGTGCGGTGGGCGACTTCGCGCCGACGTCGACCATGCGCGGGCGGTTAGCGGCATCTAGATGAGTCAATGGTGGCTCTCGGTGTCTGGGCATTCTCTGTCGCCGGATCGAAGGGGCTTGCCTCGGAGCGTTTCAAGGTCGTCATTCCCGGGCTTTTGCCGGCTCTGCCGGCAACAGAACCCGGAATGCAGATCGGGCTTTGCCCTGGGCCAAAATGGATTCGGAATTATTTCGAACAAGGAGCCGATCTTCACCCGCCAATCCTGTACATTTCGACATGCTCCAGAACGCCCGCTGCACGCAGTTCCGCGCGACGTTCGCTGTAGCGGTCGCCGCGATGGCTCCAGATCCCCGCGATCGAAGCGCGCAGTGCTGCGTCCGATTCGCCCGCGCGCAGCAGCGCCCGCAGGTCGTGCCCGGCATGTGCAAACAGGCACGTATACAACTTGCCGTCGGCCGACAGCCGCGCCCGGGTGCAGCCGCCGCAGAAAGGCTCGGTCACCGAATTGATGAAGCCGATCGCGCCGCCGCCATCGCGAAAGCGCCAGCGGCGCGCGGTCGATGCAGGATTGCGCGGCAACGGTTCGAGCGGCCATCGCGCGTCGATCCGCCGCACCAGTTCGGCGCCCGGCACCACGCGGTCGTTGCGCCAGCCGTTCACCGTTCCGACATCCATGTATTCGATGAAGCGCAGGATGTGGCCGGTGCCGCGGAAGCGCTCGACGAGTTCCGGCACGCCGCCATCGTTGACCCCGCGCATCACCACGCAGTTGATCTTGAGCGGGGCGAATCCCGCCCGTTCTGCCGCGGCGATCGCGGCCTCGACGCCGGCCAGCTCACCGCGCCCGCCGGACATCCGACGGAAGATTTCCGCGTCCGCGCTATCCATGCTGATGGTGACGCGCTGGAGCCCGGCGTCGCGCAGGGGCTGCGCAAGCCGCGGCAACAGCGCACCGTTGGTGGTGAGCGCGAAGTCCTCGAGCCCTTCGATCACCGCCAGCCGCGCGACCAGATCGGGCAATCCCCGGCGCAGCAACGGCTCGCCGCCCGTCAGCCGCAGCTTGCGGACGCCGAGCGACACGAACACCCGCGCAATGCGCTCGATCTCGTCGAACTCCAGCCGCTCGCGGGCGCGCAGGAATGCGTGGTCCGCCGGGTACGCCTCTTCCGGCATGCAGTACGGACAGCGGAAGTTGCAACGGTCGATCACCGATATCCGCAGGTCGGCGAGCGTGCGCCCGAGCGCGTCCGGCGGTGCCGTACCCTGCTGCATGGCCAGCGGTGCTTCGCGGCGGGTCATCCGGCCTCCGGGCGCACCGGATGCGGTGCCTGCAACGGATAGCGGCCATCGGGGACGGCAACCCGGAAGCCCCGTGCGCGAAGTGCCGCCGCGTCAGCCTCGCTGCCGTAGTGATACAGCAGCAGCCGCTCGCGCAGTTCCTCCGGGTACTCGCGCTCCAGATCCTCGACACCGGTATGCGACGGGTTGCCCACCAGCGCGCAGTCGTGCGCGACCAGGGTGCGGGCGTCGGAATGCTCGACCAGCAGCTCGGGGATCGGGCGGGTATCGCCCGTCCACGCAAAGCAGCCCCGCAGGGCCACGCCGAACGAGGTACCCGGTACATGGTGACGCGTGCCGAACACGTCGCACCACCAGCCCTCGAGCCAAAAGCCACGCGACAACGGAACAAACCGGAATGCTTCCCAGAAGTTGGCGCCGCCTTCGGCCAGCGCATTGGGATAATCGGCTGCACGGGCCTGCAGGATCGGCACCAGGTTCGCGTGCACGAACAGCTTGACGCGACCACGCTCGCGCGGATCGAACCATGCGGCATGAAACAACCGCTCGAGTCCGGCGACGTGATCCATGTGCCCGTGGGTGATGAACACGGCCGGCGGGAGTGCGCCGTAACAACGCAGGTAATGTTCGAGCGTGCCGGGCCCGCAATCGATCAGCAGCAGCGGCTCGCCATCGCGCTCGAGCACGGCGCCGGAAGATCCGAGGTCGACGGCGCCCGCGGCGCCGGTGCCGAGCACGTGCAGCGACCAGGTTCCGGGTTTGGTTTCCGGGACGGGAGCTGCGGCATCCTTGTCGGCGCGTCTCTTCTTCATTGGTTTGTCCGCGACGCGCGTTCGTAGCCGCGCATCAGGGGCGTCCAGACTTCGCGGTCCAGCGCTGCTTCGTCATGATCGCACGCGCCGACCTTCAACAGCGAGCGCTTGAGGCGCGCAAGGTTGCCGAGCTTCCACGCGGTGCCGGGTGCACGGATCTCGCCGCGGTCGAAATCGACCAGCCACAGACGCTCGGCGGCGACCAGGATGTTGTGCGCATTCAGATCGGCGTGGTCGGCCCCCGCGGCGTGGAACCGGGCAACGAGCTCGCCGACCTGCTCCCCCAGCCTGGCATCGAGGCGGCCTTCGGCTATGACCTCGGCGAGGGTCCGCGCGCCCTCGACGGTGCGCGTGATCAGGTCCGCGCGATAGTACGGGCCCTGCCGCCGATAGCGCGCCGCGACCGGCGCCGGTGCGGGCAATCCGTGCCGGGACAGTTCCGCCAGCATCCGGAATTCGGCAAAACCGCGGCTGCGGTCGCGACCGCACCACACGTAGCGGTCGCCGAGGAGCGGCGCCATCCATCCGCCGCGCCGGTAGTGCCGCAGCACGCAGGGCCCGACCGGCGTGTCGATGAAGGCGATGCCGCCGCGCCCGCCGCTGGCCGCGCGCATCCGGTCTTGCGATTGCCACCAGGACGGCTCGAACCAGGCCTCGGTGGGCGGCTCCGGCAGTCGCGCGTCGTACACCATCGCGCCGCCCGCCGATGCGACAATGCGCGGGTCGACCGCGTGACGTTCACCGCCTGAATGCGCTGGCGCTTCCATCCATCCAGTCTAGCAAGCCGATGCCCGCGATCCCGCAATCCGTCTGTCTGCTGCGCACATCGGCCCTCGGCGACGTCACTCACGTGGTCCCGCTGGTGCGCACGTTGCAGGCGGCGTGGCCCGCGACCCGTCTGACCTGGATCGTCGGAAAATTGGAACATCGGCTGGTCGGTGATATCGCCGGCGTCGAGTTCGTGGCGTTCGACAAGGGCGCGGGGATCGCGGGCTACCGCGCGGTGCGCAAGGCATTGGCCGGGCGCCGCTTCGATGCGCTGCTCCACATGCAGGTCGCCCTGCGCGCGAATCTCGTGAGCCTCGCCGTGCATGCGCACCGGCGCATCGGCTACGACCTTGCGCGCAGCAAGGATTTGCACGGACTGTTCGTGCGCGAGCGGATTCCCGCGCGGACCGGCGAACACGTGCTCGACGCCATCGGCAGTTTCGTGGAACCGCTGGGGCTGCGACAGGAAACGGTTTGCTGGGACATTCCGATTCCCGACGAAGCCACGGAGTGGGCAGCGGCCCAGTGGCCGGACGACGGGCAACCGGCCCTCGTCATCAGCGCGGCCTCCAGCCACGCCCTGCGGAACTGGCGTGCGGAACGCTACGCCGCGGTCGCCGATCACGCCGCGCGCGCGCTGCGGATGCGGGTGGTCCTGACCGGCGGACCGTCATCGGCCGAACGCGCCTTGGGCGATGCAGTCCTCGCGTACATGCAAACCAGACCGCTGGACCTGATCGGGAAGGACACCCTCAAGCGCGCCCTGGCGCTGTACCGGCGCGCCGCGTTGGTGCTGACGCCCGACGCGGGCCCCATGCACATGGCGAACGCGGTCGGCGCACGCGTGCTGGGACTGCACGCGGCCAGCAATCCCGCGCGTTCCGGCCCCTACTCGGACCGGCGCTGGTGCGTCGATCGCTACGAGGATGCCGCGCGCAAGCACCTGCACAAGTCCGCCGCCGACATCCCATGGGGCACCAAGATCGAGTACCCGGGGGTGATGGACCTCGTGACCGTGGACGACGCGATCGAAAAACTCGAAGCCGCGCTTCAGCCGTAACACTCACGCTAGCCCCGGTGCAGCGAAGCGGAATCCGGGAAAGTCGCAACACCCTTCCTGGATTCATCCGCGACGTCCATGTCGCTCGCCCTGCGGGCCGGCTTCGCCGCTCCATCCAGGGCTGCGCGGAACAGGCATCGCGAAATACGCCCGCCCGCCGCCGCGGGGCACGAAAAACCTACGGCGAACCGCCGTAATCCTGGTACGACTTCTCTTCCACCAGCCGCGATCCCAGCTTCAGGTTGATCGCGCGCTTGACCGCGGCCCGTTGGTCATTGGTGCGGTACACCGACCGCGCCAGTTCGATGAACCGGGCATCGAAGGATTGCTCCCGCTCCTTGAGCCGGATTTCGTCCTCGAGGTCCCACAGCGCCTCGTTGATGCGCTTCAACTCTGCACGTTCGGCCGCGATGTCCATGGACGAAGCGGGGTCGGCCTCCCACAAGGCAGTCAGCAGCCCCAGCTCGTCGCGCACGTTCGCCAGCTTGGCGGGATCGGCGATCCGTTCACACTTGATTTCGAGGATGGTCAGTTTGTCGACCAGCTCGCCGCAGGAGACCGGCGCTGAGATCAGGTTCATTTCGTTGCCGCTCAGGAAAATTACGCGAAGCCTAACAGCGCGCGGATTCTGGGATGCGCGCCTTGCATTCCGCCCGGGCGCTCCCACTCTTCAATACAGGTCCGCAACCCGAGAACGACGGAGCACAGTATGAAGATCCTGATGGTGCTGACATCGCACGGCCAGCTCGGCAAGACCGGCAAGCCGACCGGTCTGTGGCTCGATGAACTGGCGGGGCCTTATTACGTGTTCAAGAATGCGGGGGCGAACGTGACGCTCGCCTCGCCTGCAGGCGGCCAGCCGCCGGTCGACCCCGGCAGCGAGGAGCCCGCCCACCAGACCGACGCCACCCGGCGCTTTCGCGGTGACCCGGAAGCGATGCAGGCGCTCGCACGAACCCAGAAGCTCGCCGAGGTGAGCGCCGACGCTTTCGACGCGGTCTTCTACCCGGGCGGGCACGGGCCGCTGTGGGATCTCGCCGAAGATGGCGACTCACGTGTGTTGATCGAAACGATGTACGCCACCGGCAAGCCAGTAGCTCTCGTCTGCCATGGGCCGGCGGCACTGCGCCACGCGCGGGGCCCCTACGGCCTGCCGCTGGTCCGGGGCAAGGCAGTCACCGGATTTTCCAACTCGGAAGAACAAGCCGTTGGGCTCGCCGACACCGTGCCGTTCCTGGTCGAGGACATGTTGAAGGAAAGCGGCGGAGAGTATTCGAAGGCGGCAGACGGACAAACCCACGTCGTCAATTCCGGCAACCTGATCACCGGCCAGAACCCGGCCTCGTCGGTCGACGCTGCGAAGGCGGTCCTGCAGCAACTGGGCCAGACCGCGCAGGCGGCATGAGCCGCAGCGGCCCGGCGAGCGGTTCCCCTTGATCCGGCGCTTCACCCACCGGAAGGTGGTGGCTTTACGGGCTGCGCCGACGCCGAGGATTTCTGCGTGTGCGGATCGATTCCCTTCGGCGCCGGGAGTGTCGTCAGGAACCGGGGATGCCGCAAGGCGTGGGTGGCCTGTTCGTAGGCATAGGCAACTCCGATCAGGGTCGGCTCGCTCCACTTGCCGCCGAAGAACAGCATTCCGACCGGAAGCGCGTGCACGAATCCTGCCGGCACCGTGATCGAGGGATAGCCCGCGACCGCCGCCGGGCCATACGCCGAAGCCGAGCCAGCGTCGCCGTTGGCGAGATCGATCCGCCACGAGGGGTCCTGCGCCGGCGCCATCAACACATCCAGGTGCTGCGAGTGCATCGCCGCATCGATCCCTTCGGGCCCCGCCAGGGTCTGGAGCTTCCTCAGCGCATCCGTATAGGTCTTGTCCGTCAGCGGACCTTTGGCCTCGGCGTCGGTGAACAGTTCCTGCCCGAACCACGGCATTTCTTCGGCCGCGTGTGCCTTGTCGAACGTGATGAGGTCCGCCAGCGAGTGCACGGCAAGCCCCTTGCGGGTGGCGAGGTAGGCATCGATGTCGTGCTTGAACTGGTACCGCAGCACGGTCGACTCGGCCTTGCCATACTCGTGCAGGTGCGGAATCCTGACGTGGTCGACCACGGTCGCACCATGGGCGCGCAGCACCTTGATCGACTCGGTCAGCAGGCGGTCGACGTCGGGATTGTTGCCGGCGAGTTCCCGCACCACACCGATGCGCTTGCCCTTGAGCGCATTCGGGTCCAGGAACTTCGTGTAATCGGTCGCGTGCGCGTCGGCGTACTTGGTCGCCGGATCGCGCGGGTCGCTGCCAGCGAGCGCCGTGAGCACGATGGCCGCATCGCGCACGTCACGCGCGATGGGGCCTGCCGTGTCCTGGGTCGAACTGATCGGCACGATCCCGGCGCGGCTCACCAGTCCCACGGTCGGCTTGATTCCGACCACACCGTTGGCCGCCGACGGACAGATGACCGATCCGTTGGTTTCTGTCCCGATCGCAACCGTCACGAATCCGGCCGCGACCGCCGCCGCGGAACCCGAGCTCGATCCGCAGGCACTGCGATCGAGCACGTACGGATTGCGGGTCAGCCCGCCGCGCGCACTCCAGCCGCTGGTCGCACGGGTGGAACGAAAATTCGCCCACTCGCTCAGGTTGGCCTTGCCTAGAATCACCGCGCCGGCAGCGCGCAGCTTCGCCGCTACCGTCGCATCGCGCGGTGCCGGCGCTCCGAGCAGGGCCAGCGAGCCCGCGGTGGTCGGCATCTTGTCGCCAGTGTCGATGTTGGCCTTGAGCAGCACCGGGATACCCCAGAGCGCAGCGTGCGGGTGCGCTGCGTGACCGGCGTCGCGCTGCTTCGCAATCGAGAGCGCGTCCGGATTCAGCGCAATGACCGAATTCACCCGCGGCCCCGCCTGGTCGAGCTGGTCGACCCGGCGGATGAAATCACGAACGAGCTGCTGCGAGTCCAGCTTGCCGCTCGCCATCTGCTGCTGCAATTCCCGGATGGTGGCGTAGAACGTGGGCGCGCCGGTCGAAGCTCGGCCGGCATCGAGCGCCCAGCCCGGCATCGCAACGGCGATCCCCAGCACCAAGACACCCACCACCGACGGCTTACGCATGGCGACCCCCTCCTGTGTCTCCCATCAAGCTAAGGCATCACGGGCTTCGGCTCAAGTGATCAGGCTGTCGACCGCAGGGCCCGGCGTTGCGCGCTCGGTTGTCGGTTGTCACTCGGGACGGTGCGCATTTATCATGAGCGGCTGACCGGAGAGGTGGCAGAGTGGTCGAATGCGCCGGATTCGAAATCCGGTTTACGGTTATGCCGTAACGTGGGTTCGAATCCCACCCTCTCCGCCAGAAACAGGAAACGCCCCTTGCGGGCGTTTTTGTTTCTGGGGGAAGTGGGTGGTGTGGACGAACTCGCTGGTTCGACAATTTTGTCGGGAACAAAATTGGACGCCGAAGGCGGCCCCGAGCGCAGCGAGGGTGAGGCCCAGGGATGGGCCGAGCAATCCCACCCTCTCCGCCAGAAACAGATGACGCCCTTGCGGGCGTTTTTGATTCCGGGGACGTGGGTGGCGTGGACGCGCCCTCTCAGGCTCGCCAGTTGCGAGTCAGCGGCCTCCGGCCGCTCGTTCATCCCATCGGCCGCCGGCCCTGTGTTTGCCAGCGCCGATTCAGCGCCGGCTACAGCCTTCGAGTTTCAATCGCTTGCCGATCTGCAGGTCGGACGCGGAGTGGAGGTGGTTGCTGCGCGCCAATTCGCGGGCGCCGTCGCAGTGGAACCGCCGCGAGATGGCGGACAGCGTATCCCCGCGACGCACGGTGTAGTGGCGGGTTTCGGGCGCGGGCGGGTCGGCGGCCGCCACGCGCTCGGGCACTTGCGCGTTCTGCAACTCATCCGCGAGGGCGACCCACTTTCCGCTGACGCACGAGCGCCGGTACGCAGCCTCGAGGAATTTCGGCATGTTGACGCGCGTGCCCGGTGGCTGCACGTCCGAAGGGCCCAATTGCGGATTGAGGTTGCGGAGCGTGCGATACCACCCATAGCGCGCATTGTCGTCGTTGCCGAGACACACCGACAGTTCGTCGAGCGATGCGGCGTTGGCGAGATCGACGTGGCCCGGCGCGCCGTCCACCTTCGGGAAGCGCAGGTGGTATTCCGCCGGATGCAGGAACAGCCAGGCCGCGGCGAGCACCATCGGCACGTATGCGCGGGTTTCGGCCGACAACGAGAAGTAGATGTCCGGATCCCAGAAGTTCGCGTTCTGCGTACCCGCCGCGAGCCGGCCGATCCTGCCCTCGCCACCGTTGTACGCGGCCAGCACCAGCGCGAGATCGTCGTTGAGGTTGCCGAGTTGCTCGTCCAGGTAGGACGCGGCCGCACGCGAGGCCATGGTGGGATCGAAGCGCTCATCGAAGCCGTCGATGGTGTCGAGGCCAAAGCGGGACCCCGTCGCCGGCATGAACTGCAGTGGACCCGCGGCACCCGACCGCGAAACGGCGTGGACGTTGCCGCCGGATTCCTTGGCGAGGATCCCGAACAGGACCGCCTCCGGCAGCCCCGCCTGGTGGAACGCCGGCCACATTTGGTAACGCAAGTACTGGTAGTCCACGTAGGCGCGGATCAGGTTGGGGCGCAGGCGCGTCAGCCACACCTGCAACGCCGCCTGCACCGAGCCGTTGGTCGCCACCAGGTCGGAAAGCGTGTGGCCATGCAGCAACTGCACGGTTCGCTGGGCCTGCGGCAGGGTCGCGAGCACGCCCGAATCCGTGCCGGCGGCCGACTGCTCTTGGTCGAGCGTGTCGTCGTCGTTCTCGGTACCGAGGAAGCTGCCATCCTTGAGGCGAAGCGCACGGTCGTACGCCGACAGGAACCGCTGCGGGTCACACCCCGCCGTGTTGACGCAGGCATCTGAATCGCTGCGCATGGCGTCCAGCGCGGCTTCCAGCGTCTTCTCCGAGCGCGCATGGTCGCCGCGCCGCGCCTGCGCGAGCGCCTGGTCGTATTCGGCGGTGGCCTGGTCGAGCTTCGCGTACAAGCCGTTCAGGCCGGGGGCGCTCGCATCCGCGTGCGTCGGCGCCTGCGCGCACCCCGCCAACGAGCCCACCACCGCCACGCACGCCAACCACCCCGATCGCCCCAGCATCCGAACCACCCGCGAAAAGCACATGACTGCCGCACCCTAGCGGGAAGTGCATGATGACTCAAGGAAACGGCGCACATCATGCCGCCCCCATACAATCGCGCCGTGAACGACATCCTGATCCGCCAGAACCCAGGGGGTGCAGGTGATGCGACTGCGCGCGAGGCCACGCCCTGCGGTTCGGAAGGGAGCTGACGCACGATGCCGCGCATTGCGCTCGCCGCCGCCGACCTGCCGCTGGGACAACGCCTCCTCGCGGGGCTGCGGTATCCGCTGACGGGCGGCGCGCTCACGGCCTCCGTCGCGCTCGCGCTGTGCCGCTATGCCAACCTCCTTGCGAGGGCCGTGCCCGGCTTCGTCGGCGTCGTCCTCGGGATCATCGTCAGCGTCGCCCTGTGGACGGCGACCTGGCGCTACGCGGTCGACTGCATGGTGCAGACCGCCAACGGCTACGCCGAACCGCCCGAAGTGGGCCTCGAAGACCGTCTCGGCGGTCCGCACGCGCTGATGGTGGTGCACGCCGTGGTGCTCCTGGCCTGCGTCATGCTGGCCCTGTTCGCCCAGAACTACTTGTGGCTCGCGCTCGTCATTGCGGCGGTCCTGCTGCCCGTCATCGACATGTCGCTCGCGTTCGACGGCAGCCTGCCGGTCGCGCTCAATCCGTGGACGTGGGCGCTCACGATCGGCCGGTTCGGCATGGTCTACCTGATCCCGGTGGCGGCGAACCTGGTGCTCGCGATGCTGGTCTGGATGGCATCGCGCGGCGCATCGGACCTGCCGCTGCTGTTCGGCCTGCCGTTGTACGGATTCGCATGCACCTACCTCGTGGTGCTCGATTTCCACTGGATGGGAATGCTCGTCTGGCACTATCGGGAACGCTTCGGCATGCAGCCCGAAGGCCCCGCCCTCGCGCGCGCCATCGGCCAGGACGCCGACGGCGAACTGGTGCGCGAATGCGAGGCACTGGCCCAGAGCGACCCCGAAACGGCCGCGCTCCGCCTGCGCGACCGCATCCGCGAGCGCGCAGCCCCCGCGCCCGTCCATGCGCAGTTCCGCGCACTGTTGCGCAAGCTCCGTCGCGACGACCTGCTGCTCCAGCACGGCCAGACCTGGATCGCGCAACTTTGCGCGGCCGGGGAGGCCCGGCGCGCACTCGGGGTGGTGCAGGAGTGCCGCGAGATCGACCCAGCGTTCCTGCCCGACGATCCGGACCACAGCGCCACCCTTGCGGGGCTTGCCGCGCGGATCGGAGTGCCTGCGCTCGCGGGGCACCTGGCGCGCGGCTTCCTGCAACGCTGGCCCCGGCACCAGGCCGCGGCGGAGCTCCGCGGGTTCGTGGCGGACCGGGCTCCGACCGAATGAGCCGCTGGCGTCCGCCCCCGCCCCGCTCGACCGCGATCATCACGCGCACGGGATTCGACGCGCTCAAGGCCGAGCTCGACCACCTCTGGCGCGAACTGCGCCCGGAAGTCGTGAAGGCACTCGCCGCCGCCGCCGCGGAAGGCGACCGCTCCGAAAATGCCGAATACACGTACCGCAAGAAGCAGCTCGGCGAAATCGACCGCCGCGTGCGCTACCTGTCCAAGCGCATCCCGTCGCTGAAAGTCGCCGAAGGGGTGCCCGCCGACCGCGAGGCGGTCTTCTTCGGTGCCCGCTTCGAAATCGAAAACGTCGACACCGGCGAGACGCAGACCTACCGGGTCGTCGGCCCCGACGAGACGGACGCGAAGAAAGGCTGGATCAGCATCGATTCGCCACTCGCGCGCGCAGCGTTGAAGAAGCGGATCGACGAGGAATTCGAGGCGGAGTTGCCGGGCGGACGGACCCGCTTCGTCGTGGTGGCGGTGGAGTACTTGCCCGCCGTTTGAACCGCCGTCAACCCAGGAGCACGATCTGCTGGCCGACGTAGGCCACCAGGAACAGCGCGGTCAGAACCAGTATCGCGGCGAGCACCTTTTCGGCCAGCGTGCCGGCGTAGGGAATCGTCCGCTCTTCCGAAATGTTGCCGCGGGCACGCAGGAAGCGCAGGGTCGCCAGCAGGATCATCAGCGCGCCGAAGATGATCAGCAGCAACCCTGCCCATTCGGTCCCGCGCAGATGCAGACCCGCGAGGGTCCGTCCGGCGATGTGCGACACCGAGGCCAGGAACAAGTCGAACCGCTCGATCAGGAAGCCGAACGCCATGATGGTGATGGCCGTGCGCACCCAGGCGAGATAGGTGCGCTCATTGGCGGCGTGGTCGCTGAAATGCGGGATCACGGGCGGGCCTCCCCAGTGGTCGGCAGATCATCGCACGCCAGCCGGCGTGGCGCGCGGCGCGCCTGCCGGCGTGCCATGTCCCGCCAGCGCCAGGGACGCCACAAGATCGTGTTCGCCGGCTTCGGTTACGCATACCTCGGCGAACTGCCCCGGCTTCAGCGAAGCTCCATCGCTGATCCGCACCACGCCATCGATTTCGGGGGCATCGGCCATCGAACGCGCAATCGCGCCACTGGCGTTCACTTCGTCGACCAGCACGGTCAGCCCGCGACCGATCTTCTTCCGCAGCTTGGCAGCGGAAACCTCCGCCTGCACTTCCATGAAGCGCTCGAGCCGGTCTTCCTTCAATTCCTCGGGCACGGGATCCGGCAGGTCGTTGGCCCTGGCACCGCCGACCGGCGAATAGGCAAAGGCGCCGACGCGGTCGAGCTGCGCCTCGCGCAAATAGTCCAGCAATTCCTCGAATTCGGCATCGGTTTCGCCGGGGAATCCGACGATGAAGGTGCTGCGGATCGTCAAGTCGGGGCACACCTCCCGCCACGCGCGGATGCGTTCCAGCGTCTTCTCCGAATGCGCCGGGCGCTTCATCAATTTGAGGATGCGCGGGCTGGCGTGCTGGAACGGGATGTCCAGGTACGGAAGGATCCTGCCTTCCGCCATCAACGGGATCACCTCGTCCACGTGCGGATACGGGTACACGTAGTGCAGCCGCACCCACGCGCCGAGCTCGCCCAGGCCGCGGCACAGGTCGGTCATGCGCGTGGCGTATGGCCGCTCGCGCCACGTGCGTTCGGTGTAGCGCAGGTCGACGCCGTAGGCGCTGGTGTCCTGACTGATCACCAGCAATTCCTTGACGCCTGAACGCACGAGCTTTTCGGCTTCGACCAGCACCTCGTCGACCGGGCGCGAGACTAGATTTCCGCGCATCGAGGGAATGATGCAGAAGGTGCAGCGGTGGTTGCAGCCCTCGGAAATTTTGAGGTATGCGTAGTGCTTCGGCGTGAGCTTGATGCCGACATCTCCTTCTTCAGCGTCGCCAACGCGCCCGCGGAGAACAAGATCGACGAATGGATCATGCGGCTTCGGCAAGGCCGCGTGCACCGCGCCCATCACGCTCGCGTAGTCCTGCGGACCGGTGATCGCCAGCACGTCCGGATAGGCTTCGCGGATCAGCGCGTCGCGCTTGCCGAGACAGCCGGTCACGATCACCCGGCCGTTCTCGTGCAGCGCCTCGCCGATCGCGTCCAGTGATTCCTGCACCGCCGCGTCGATGAAGCCGCAGGTGTTGACGATCACCGCATTCGCCTTGTCGTAGCGCGGCACGATGTCGTAGCCCTCGGCCTTCAACTGGGTGAGGATCCGTTCGGAATCGACCAGTGCCTTGGGGCAGCCCAGGCTGACGAATCCGATTTTGGAGGACGCGGTTGTCATTGCGGATCGACGCAGAGCGAAACCCGCGATTCTAGCGGAGCTCGCAACGCCCAACCCGCGGACCCGGGAAAAGTCCTTCCCATTGGGTTTCGCGTAGTACGCTGATCAGATCACGACTCGCGGAGGCCGCCATGGGCGAGCGCATCAACCTCAACACGTCCGGCACGCATTGCATCGGCGCCTATCTCACGAAGCCGGAAGGCCGCCCCAGGGGCGGCATCGTGGTGGTGCAGGAAATCTTCGGTGTCACTGCGCACATTCGCGACGTCGCCGATCGCTTCGCGAAGCAGGGCTACACCGCGATCGCGCCGGCGTTCTTCGACTTCGTCGAGGACGACGTGGAACTCGATTATGGCCAGGCGGGCACGGAACGCGGCAAGGATCTCGCAGCGGAGGTGGGGCTTGACCGCGCCGTAGAGGCCGTCGCGAGCGCGGCGGATTCGATCCGGTCTGCAGGCAAGATCGGCGTAGTCGGCTACTGCTGGGGCGGCACGGTCGCGTTGCTCGCCGCGCAACGACTGGGGCTGCCGTCGGTGAGTTACTACGGCGCGCGCAACGTGCCTTTCCTCGATCAGCCACTGCAGGCGCCGGCAATGTTCCACTTCGGCGCCAAGGATCGCTCCATCACCGCGGACGCCGTCCAGAAGCATCGAGACGCATACCCGGACACGCCGGTGTACGTCTACGAACGCGCCGGGCACGCGTTCAACCGGGATGTCGATCCCCACCACCACGATCCGGCCGCCGCGCCGTTGGCGCTGCAACGCACCCTCGATTTCTTCGAACGGCACCTCGCGGGCCACGCATGAGCCGGGAACCCGAAGCGGGTTTTGAACTCCACCCGCGGCTCGCCCGTGACACGGTGTTCATCGCCGACTGGCCGCTCTGCCGCGTGCTGCTCATGGACGACGCCCGCTTCCCTTGGCTTATCCTGGTTCCGCGACGTGCCGGCATGAGGGAACTGGACGATCTCGACGACGACGAGCGTGCGCTGCTCATGCAGGAAATCCAGGCCGCGATGAAGGCGCTGCGCACGGTGGCCGCATGCGACAAGCTCAACGTCGGTGTGCTCGGCAATATCGTGCGACAACTGCATGTGCACGTAGTGGCGCGGCGTGTGGGTGACGCGGCATGGCCCGGGCCGGTGTGGGGCCAGGGAGAGGCGCTGCGCTACACGCCAGCACAACGTCAGTCGCTCGCAACGCAGTTGCGTTCGGGCACAGGATCCTGATTTTCTCCTTCCCCTCCAAGGGGAGGGTTCGAGATGCGAGCACCCTCGCAAGACAGGCAGTATTCGGCTGAAAGGGTCATGAATGAGCCGTGATGTCACCATCGAGCCGCTGGCCGAAGACGCGCTGCTGCTGCGGTTCGGCGACGGCATCGAAGTGTCGATCAACCAGCGAGTGCACGCCGCCGCGCGTGCGCTTTGGTCGGGGGACCTCCCCGGCATCCTCGACATCGCGCCGGCTTATGCAACGTTGCTGGTGCGGTTCGATCCCGCCGAATGGATCGACGCTGCTGGAGCCCACCCGTTCAAACGCGTCGCGGCTGCCTTGCGCGCGATCCTGGATTCTGGCCGTCGCCGGGATGACAGGCAGAAGAATGCGGTCCCGGCGCGCGAAGCGGGCCGCACCATCGAAGTCCCGGTATGCTACGGCGGCGAATACGGGCCCGATCTCGCTGCGATCGCGGGACATGCGGGCCTCGCGCCGGACGAAATCGTCGCGCGCCACACGGGGCCCGACTACACCGTCGCGATGATCGGCTTCGCACCAGGGTTTCCCTACCTGCTCGGCCTCGATCCGGCGCTCGCGATCCCGCGCCGTGCGGAGCCGCGCACCCGCGTCCCCGCCGGTTCGGTCGCGATCGGTGGTGCGCAGACGGGCATCTATCCGCGCGAGCTGCCGGGCGGGTGGCAGTTGATCGGGCGCACGCCGCTGGTGCTGTTCGACCCGCGACGCGAGCCGCCCTGCCTGCTTGCCCCCGGCGACGACGTCCGCTTTCACGCGATCGGGGACGATGAATTCGCAAGACTCGTCGAGCATCCGCGTGGTGATTGAAGTCCGCAAGCCGGGGCTGCTGACCACCCTGCAGGACACGGGACGCAGCGGATACGCGCATCTCGGCATCGGCCGCGCGGGCGCATTCGATGAGCCCGCGCTGCGGATCGCAAACGCCTTGTGTGGCAACCCGCCCGATGCCAGCGGGCTGGAAATCACCTTGCTGGGGCCGACGCTGCAGTTCCACTCGGGTACATGGATCGCGGTCACCGGGGCACCGATTGCATTCCACGTTCAGGACACCGAACGACCGATGTGGTCACCCGTGTCCGTGCCTGCCGGTGCCACCGTGACCTTCGGCGCGATCCGCTCGGGTTGTCGAAGTTACCTCGGGGTGGCCGGCGGCTTCGATGTGGATCCGGTGCTCGGCAGCCGCAGCGTCGACGTCAATGCGCGCCTCGGTCCGAACGAAGGCAGGCCCCTTCGCGCAGGCGATGTGCTCGAAACGGGGTCAGGTTCACTTTTCCCGGCACCTTCAGGGACGCGCCAGTGGTTGCGCAAAAGTGAACCTGACCCCGTTTCCAAATGGCGGCTCGATCCACGACCGTGGTTCTCCGGTGATTCGAGCAAACCGCTGCGACTGTTGCCGGGAAGCCATCTCGAACGACTCAAACAAATCTCACGCAAGAGGCTGTTTTCTGAACGGTTTGTCGTTGGCGTCGATTCGAATCGCGTGGGCGTTCGCCTCTCGGGTCCGGCCCCCGAATGGGACACGCCCTTCGAGATGGTGAGCGAAGGCTGCGTGCCCGGCGTGCTGCAATTGCCACCCTCGGGCCAACCGATCGCGTTCGGGCCCGAATGCCCCGTCAGCGGCGGCTATCCGCGTGTCGGGCAGATCGCCGCCGTGGACCTGCCGAGCCTCGCGCAACGCCGGCCCGGCGATGCGTTACGCTTCCAGCCCTGCACGTTGGACGAAGCGTCGGGCGCGCTACGCAAACGCAAACGTGCACTCGATGAACTAGAAGCCACCATCCACAGACGGCTGCGACAGGATCACGATCAATATGGATCGATATGAAATCCCGACCACGAACGCGCCCCGGCCCCTCACCCAGCGCTACGCGCCCGGTCTGCGGCCGCCTCTCCCCGGGCGGTGAACCCGCTTGGGGAGGGGCAGAAGTTCCGGCTGTTCCCTCGCTTCATTCCCCGTTCCCAATCCCCAATCCCTGATCCCGTGAAATCCATCGATCTCAACGCCGACCTCGGGGAATCCTACGGTGCGTGGCGCATGGGCGACGATGCCGGCATGATGCCGTGGATCACCTCGGCCAACCTCGCCTGCGGGTTCCATGCCGGCGACCCCGCCACGATGCAACGCAGCATCACCCTCTGCATGGAGCACGACGTCGCGATCGGCGCCCATCCGTCGCTCCCCGACCTCCAAGGATTCGGGCGACGCGAAATGCCGATCGCCCCCAGTGAAGCCTACGCGCAAACGCTGTACCAGGTCGGCGCCCTGGATGCCTTGGTGAAAGCCGCCGGCGGCAGGCTGCACCACGTCAAACCCCACGGCGCGCTGTACAACATGGCCGCGCGCGACCCGGAGCTTGCCGATGCGATTGCCGCCGCGGTCCGCGACTTCGCCCCCACGTTGATTCTGGTCGGGCTTGCGGGGAGCGCGCTCGTCGCGGCCGGCCGCCGCGCCGGACTTCCGGTGCTCGGGGAGGGCTTCTGCGACCGCCGCTACCGGCCCGACGGCTCGCTCGCAGCACGCTCGGAGCCCGGCGCGGTGATCGACGAACCCGACGCGGCCGTGGCGCAGGCGATCTCCCTCGCGTGCCGCGGCGAGGCCGTTGCCGTCGACGGCAACAAAGTTCAGCTCGACACCGACACCTTGTGTGTGCACGGGGACCGCGCCAACGCCGCCGCGCTCGCAAAGGCACTGCACGAGGCATTGGAAGGCGCCGGGCTGAAGATCGCCGCGGTGGAACGCCCGGCGTGATGCACTGGTTGCCGCTGCTCGGTGTGCTCGCGATCGTCATCGGCTTCGCGCTGCGTTTCAACCCGGTGCCGGTGGTGGTTGCGGCAGCCATCGTCAGCGGACTCGCCGCCGGCAAGTCGATCGCCGAGATCCTCGCGCTGATCGGCAACAGCTTCGTCTCCGAACGTGCGCTGCTGTTGTTCGTCCTGACGCTGCCGGCGATCGGTGTGCTGGAGCGCGCGGGGCTCCGCGAGCATGTCGGCAATTGGATTGCAACGCTACGAGGACTCACCCTTTCGCGCATTCTGATCGTCTACCTGGCCATACGACAAATCCTGGCGATGCTCGGCTTGACCGATGTCGCGGGACAGGCGCAGACCGTGCGCCCGCTGCTGGCGCCGATGGCGGAATCGGCCGCGGAAAAGCGCGGCAAAGCGCTCGATGAAAACGAACGCAACGACGTGCGCGCCTTCAGCGCGGCCACCGACAATGTCGGTCGTTTTTTCGGTGAGGACGTTTTCATCGCGCTCGGCGCGGTGCTGTTGATCCAGGGGTTTTATTCGCAGCACGGCATCGAGCTGGAGCCGCTGCAGATCGCGCTGTGGGCATTGCCGACCGCGATCGCGGCGTTCTTCATCCATGCAGCGCGCACGGTGTTGTTCGCTCGGCGGATAAAGAATGCGGGCACGGGCGCCTCGGCTTCGCCGGGACGACTCCAGGCTCGCTCCACGGACGAACGGCAAAACATGCCGGACAAAAGGGCACCTGACCTTGACCCGTGATTTTCGAGCCGCATGCTGAAGATCGAGCACGCGTACTGGTTGGTCGCGCTGTTCCTCGCGGGAGCCGCGTGGTTCAACCTGCGCGACCGGCGCTGGTGGCACGCCGCGTTCTGGCTGGTGCTGGCGGCGCTGATGGGGGGTGGCCGCTACGTGATGGAGGCGACCGCCGCGCATGACGCGTTGCCCGCGCAGCTCGCCGGGGTCGGCGTGATCGCACTGGCGGTGTTGTCGCCCCGGATGAAGCGCGGGCACATCTTCGAACGTGAAGCCGCCGCCCGCGAGGCCGATGCGAAACGCCTGCGTCACCGCCTGTTCGGCCCGGCCCTGCTGATCCCGCTGGTGACCCTGCTGGTGGCCCTGTTCGGCGCCTACGTGGTGGTCGACGGCTGGCACCTCTTCGACCCGACCCGCATGACCCTGACCGGGCTGGCCCTGGCGTGCATGGTCGCGTTGATCGCGGCATTGTGGGTAACGCGCGCCAAGCCAGCCGCCGGCATCGCCGAAGGAAGGCGCCTGCTCGATACGCTCGGCTGGGCCGCGCTGCTGCCGCTGACCCTGGCCGCGCTCGGCGGCGTGTTCGCGGCCACCGGGGTCGGCACCGCTGTCGCCGACCTGGTGCGGATGGTGATCCCGGTCGATAGCGCCGTGGCGTGCGTCATCGCCTACGGTCTCGGGATGGTGCTGTTCACGGTGATCATGGGCAACGCCTTCGCCGCCTTCCCGGTGCTGACCGCCGGGGTCGGGTTGCCGCTGCTGATCCAGTTGCACGGCGCGAATCCGGCGATCCTCGGATCGATCGGCATGGTCACCGGATATTGCGGCACGCTGTTCACGCCGATGGCGGCCAATTTCAACATCGTGCCGGTCGCACTCCTGGAACTGCCGAACCAGAACGACGTGATCCGCGCCCAGTGGAAGACCGGCGCGTTGCTGCTGGTCGTAAACTTGGCGCTGATGTACTTCCTGGTATTCCGGTTTTGAACCCGACCGCCCGCCGCCGTGTGCCGAGCGTGCTGCTCACCGGCTTCGAGCCGTTCGGCGGCGAGGTGCTCAACCCGTCCTGGCAGGCGGTACGTGCGCTCGACGGCAGCGTGATCGCGGGCCACCACGTCACGGCGGTGGAGTTGCCTACCGAGTTCGATGCGTCGCTGCCCGTCCTGTGGCACGCCTTGCGGGCGACCGAACCCCGCGTTGTGATCGCAGTCGGCCTCGCCGGGGGCCGCGCGGGCATTTCGCTGGAACGCCTCGCGATCAACCTGATCGATGCGCGGATTCCCGACAACGCCGGCGCGCAACCGGTGGACGTGCCGGTGCTGCGCGGGGGTGCGGCGGCGTTCTTTTCGACGCTGCCGGTGAAGGCCTCGCTGTTGGCGTTGCAGGAAGCCGGCATTGCCGCGCACATTTCGCAGACGGCAGGCACCTACGTCTGCAACCAGGTGTTCTACGCGTTGATGCACGCCCTGCGGCGCCGCCGCAACACCCGTGCGGGCTTCGTGCACGTGCCGTGGCTGCCGGAGCAGGCGGAACACCACGGGGCACCGGGCATGCCGCTCGCGGAAATGCAGCGCGCACTCGGCATCATCGTTCGCACCGCCTTGACCACGCGCGGCGATGCGCGCGTCGCGGCCGGAGCGGAATCCTGACGTCCGGACCGGCGGCGGCTACTTCTTCTTCGAATCCGGCGATTCGACCGCGCTCATCAGCGTGAGCTTGCCCTTGTGCTCGATGTAGCCCGTGAAATGGAAGCTCAATTGCAGGCTCGCGAATTCCTCGAGATCGCTGTTGCTGATCTTGGCGGAGTCGGAGTCCTTCAGCAGGACCGTCTTCGGCAACTGCTTCTGGTCCTGGAGATAACGGAAATGCGCTTCGAGATCCGGCGCGCTGAGAACCGCGCCGTCGAGCAGGAACTGGTTGTCCTTGTACGCGCCGATCGTCATGTCGAATTGTTGCGGCACGTTGGCAACGGTCTCGCCGCCGCTGCGCACGGTGCCGTTGCACGCGGCCAGCACCAGCATCGTGGCTACCAGGGCCGCACCGCCAAGGCGCGAAAGAAACGAACGCAGGTTCATGGAACGGTCTCCGTGGCTGATCGGGATGGCAGGCGGGCAGCGCTGCAGCCGTGCAAGTCTGCCACAAACCACCTGAATCCGCCGGCCGGGGAAATACCGACCTTGCTCGTCATGCCGGCGCAGGCCGGTATCCAGTGAGGACGCCGATGACGGCCTGTGGTCCCGACAAATAGTCGAACTGGGCGCCACACCGGAGCGACGAGGAAGCGCATCCATCAGGGGTCCCAGCGCTCAGGTTTTCGGCAACGTGACGCCCTTCTGGCCCTGGTACTTGCCGCCGCGGTCCCTGTAGCTGGTCGTGCAGACTTCGTCCGATTCGAGGAACAGCATCTGCGCGATACCTTCGTTCGCGTAGATCTTGGCCGGAAGCGGCGTCGTATTGGAGAACTCCAAGGTGACGTGGCCTTCCCATTCGGGCTCCAGCGGCGTCACGTTGACGATGATGCCGCAGCGCGCGTAGGTGCTCTTGCCGAGGCAGACCGTCAGCACGTTGCGCGGGATGCGGAAGTATTCCACGGTGCGTGCCAGCGCAAACGAGTTCGGTGGAATGATGCAGCACTCGCCCTTGAAGTCGATGAAATTGCGCGAGTCGAACGCCTTCGGATCGACGATCGTCGAATTGATGTTGGTGAAGATCTTGAACTCGTCGGCACAGCGCACGTCGTAGCCGTAGCTCGACGTGCCGTACGAAACGATCCGGCCGCCGCCGTTCTCCTTGACCTGGCCAGGTTCGAACGGATCGATCATCCCGACGGCAGCCATGCGCCGGATCCAATTGTCACTTTTGATGCTCATGGAAATACGAAGACCTGGGACGGAAGACGGGGGAGCCTGCCAGCGAAGCTCGTTCTCAATCGTCGGCGATGCGGATGTCCGGCACGCCGGTCATGTCGCGTTCGGCCTGGAGCGACAACCGGGCGGCGGTGTTGCGGGCGATCTCGCGATAGCGCGCGGCGAGTTCCGAATCGGGCATTGCGGACACCGTCGGATTGCCGCTGTCGGCCTGTTCGCGGATGCGGATGTCGAGTGGGAGCGAGCCGAGTAGCGGCACGCCGTATTGCTTGGCGATCCGCGCACCGCCGCCGGCGCCGAACACGTGTTCCTCGTGACCGCAGTTCGAACAGATGTGGGTGGCCATGTTTTCGATCACGCCGAGCACCGGCACCTGCACCTTCTCGAAAGCCTTGAGGCCCTTGCGCGCATCCAGCAGCGCGATGTCCTGCGGCGTGGTCACGATCACCGCGCCGGCCACCGGCACGCGCTGGGTGAGCGTCAACTGGATATCGCCGGTGCCGGGGGGCATGTCGACGACGAGATAGTCGAGGTCCTGCCAGCGGGTGGAATGCAACAACTGGGACAGCGCCTGGGTCACCATGGGGCCGCGCCACACCATCGGCGTGTCCTCGCCGACGAGGAAGCCGATCGACATCACCTGCAGGCCATGGTTGGTCATCGGAATGATGGTCTTGCCGTCGGGCGATTCGGGGCGGCCGTGGATGCCGAGCATCAGCGGCTGGCTGGGCCCGTAGATGTCGGCGTCGAGGATGCCCGCATTGGCGCCTTCGGCCGCCAGCGCCAGCGCGAGGTTCACGGCGACCGTGGACTTGCCGACCCCGCCCTTGCCCGAGGCGACGGCGATGATGTTCTTGACGCCCGGCAGCGGCATCAGGTTGCCCTGCACCTTGTGCGTCGCGATGTGCGAGGTCACCGAAACCGTCGCCTGCGCGATCGCCGGGTCGGCCTCGAGCTTCTCGCGAATTTCCGCGGCAAAGTGCTTGCGCCAGCCGTCGGCCGGGTAACCCAGCACGATCTCGACCGCAGCCCGATCGCCGTCCACGCCCACCGCACGGACCTCGCCGCTCTCCGCGAGCGACGCGCCGGTATGCGGATCGAGGATGCCCGCGAGGTTGGCGCGAACCTGGGCCTCGGTGACGGCGGATGCCATTCGTCTTCCCTGCCGGTAACAGCCGTCCATTATGCCAGACGGCGCCGCGGCGGCCCTGATCCGGGTCAGCCGACGCCACAATGCTGCGGGAGTTGACGCGCCCACGGCCAGCGCGCAGTCTAGGGCCACAATCCCGGGAGACTCGCCATGCGCAATGTGGTCCGTTCCGCACTCGTCGTCCTCGCCCTGCTGCTGGCCACGGCCTATGCCGCCACTGAGACCGCGACGCCGGTCGGTACCTGGACCCAGGTCGACGACGCCACCGGCAAGCCCAAATCCATCATCGAGATCACCGAACAGGCCGACGGCACGCTCCAGGGCGTGGTCAAGCAGGTGCTCTTTTCGGATCAGGGCACGCATCCGATCTGCAAGCAGTGCGAGGGCGAGCGGCACAACCAGCCGGTCGTCGGCATGACGATCCTGTGGGGCGTCAAGAAGGACGGCGAGGTGTGGGACGGCGGCCACATCCTCGATCCGAACAACGGCAAGATCTACAAGGTCAAGCTGACGCCCAAGGACAACGGAGGGAAGCTCGATGTGCGCGGTTACATCGGCATGCCGTTGCTGGGGCGTACGCAGACGTGGATACGCAAACCGGATTGACCCCCGCTGATCCGGCTTCGCGCCCGCAGAATACGTCTTCACCCTTGATCCCCCTTCCCTGGGAAGGGAGAAGGACAAGCGCGAGGAGCCAGAGCCATCCCGCTCGATTTCCTTCGGCCGGGGAAGATTCCGCGCGATGTCCAAGCCATTCAGCTCGATCCCTTTCCTTCGGAAGGGGAAGACCAGCGCGAAGCGTCCAGGCTTGTAGCCTTCGGAAGGGGATCGTCGCGAAGCGATGCCATCTTGTTGTTCAAATTCAGGTGCCGAAGCAGGATTGCGGGAATTGCACCCACCCGCCCACGAGCCATGAGCCGGCGCACGGCCGATGCGCAACGCGCGGGTTTTCCCGGTAAGGTTTCCAAAATTCCTGTATCGCGAGGGGAAATCCGATGCCAGCACGTTTCGTCCCGGTCTCATGCCGTTGCGCGGGCGCCCTGCTCGTAGCACTGACCGTTTCCTTCTGCGGCGCAGCGCAGGCGCGCACCGACGCGACTGCGCCAGCTGCATCGACCCCCTCGAATTCCATCGGGTCGAAAGGCTCGCAGGAATACGCGCGCCTCAAGGCCGAAGCGCAGAACGTCACGATCACCCGCGACGACTGGGGCATTCCGCACGTCCACGGCAAGACCGATGCGGACGCGGTGTTCGGGATGATCTACGCGCAATGCGAGGACGATTTCGGCCGGGTCCAGAGCAACCTGCTGGACGCGCTCGGCTGGACCGCGCGAGCGGAAGGCAAGTCCGCGATCTGGTCGGACCTGCGCGAGCAGTTGTGGATCGATCCGGCGGTGCTGAAGCAGGATTACGCCAAGAGCCCGCGGTGGCTGAAGAAGCTGATGAACGCATGGGCCGATGGCCTCAACTGGTATCTCGCAACGCACTCCGATGCGCATCCCGTCATCACGCACTACGAACCGTGGATGGCGCTGTCCTTCACCGAAGGCAGCATCGGCGGCGACATCACCCGCGTGGATCTCGCCGACCTCGCGAAGTTCTATGGCGCCGATCCCGCGACCACCATCGCGCTGGCGAAGACGACGCCGCCGACCTGGGTCGATCCGATCGGCTCCAACGGCATCGCGATCGCGCCGAAGCTTTCCGCCGATGGTCATGCCCTGCTCCTGATCAATCCGCACGTCACCTTCAACTTCCGTACCGAGTCGCAGATGTCGAGCGACGAAGGGCTCGACGCCTACGGTGCCTCGACCTGGGGCCAGTTCTTCATCTACCAGGGCTTCAACCCGCACATCGGCTGGATGCACACCTCGACCGGCGTCGACGCGGTGGACGAGTTCGCCGAGACGATCGAGAAGAAGAATGGCAGGCTTTTCTACCGATTCGGCAAGCAACTGCTGCCGGTCAAGACGCGCGACATCACGATCCAGTACCGCGACGACGACGGCTCGACGGCGAAACGCACCTTCACGGCGTACTTCACCCAGCACGGCCCGATCGTCCGCAGCGACAACGGCAAGTGGATCGCCGAAGCGCTGATGAACCGCCCGATTCCGGCGCTGGAGCAGAGCTGGTTGCGCACCAAGGCGACGGACCTTGCGAGCTACATGAAGGTCGCCGAGTTCCAGGCCAATTCGTCGAACAACACCATCTTCGCCGACGACAAGGGCGAGATCGCGTTCCTCGCGCCGCAGTTCATCCCCAGGCGCGACAACGCGTTCGATTACCTGCAACCCGTCGACGGCAGCAATCCCGCAACCGCCTGGCAAGGCATGACGCCGCTGAAAGACATGCCGAACAGCATCGATCCGCCCAACGGCTGGGTGTTCAACACCAACAACTGGCCCTACTCCGCCGCCGGCGAGTACAGTCCCAAGCGATCGGATTTCCCGCAATACATGGATTCTTTCGGCGAGAACGCGCGCGGCATCCATGCGACCCTGATGCTGACGGGCGCGCACGATTTCACCAAGGCGAAACTCATCACCGATGCGTTCGACTCCTACCTGCCCGCGTTCGCGCGATTGATCCCCATCCTCGTCAAGGACTACGACAGCCTGCCTTCGGGAGATCCGCAGAAGACCGAGCTCGCCGGGCCGATCGCGGTATTGCGGAACTGGGACTTCCGCTGGGGGCTCGCCTCGATTCCGACGACTGTCGCGGTAACCTGGGGCGACACGTTGTGGAACGAGATCGCCGCGGAAGCGAAAGCCAGCGGACTCGACGCCCACACCACGGACTTGAGGGAAATCGACTACATCGCCGAAAAGGCCACGCCGAAGCAACGCCTCGGCGCACTCGCCGCCGCGGTCGATCGGCTTGGGAAGGACTTCGGATACTGGGGCGTGCCCTGGGGCCAGGTCAACCGCTACCAGCGGCTGGATGATTCGATCCGGCCGCATTTCGATGATTCGAAGCCGAGCATCGGCGTCCCGTTCACGGCATCACGCTGGGGTTCGCTCGCGGCCTCGAACGCGCATCGCTGGCCGAACACCAACAAGTACTACGGGCGCAGCGGCAACAGCTTCGTCGCCGTGGTCGAATTCGGACCCAGGGTGAGCGCGCGCGCGATCCACGTCGGCGGCCAGAGCGGCGACCCGAAGTCACCGCATTTCACCGACCAGGCGCAACGTTACGTGTCCGGGGATCTTCGCACCGTGTACTTCTGGCCGGAACAGCTCGAGGGCCACACGGCGCGCACCTACCACCCGGGCGGATAGCAGTGCTCACCACGCGCGCTGGTATGGCTCGGGGATGCGCACCGGTGCGCCGAGTTCCTTCGCCGCACGCCGCGGGAAGTACGGATCGCGCAGGAATTCGCGCGCCATTTCGATGACATCCGCATCGCCGCGCTGCAGGATTCCATCCGCCTGCCGCGGCTCGGTGATCAGCCCGACGGTCGCGGTCGGAATACCGGCCTCGCGGCGGATGCGCGCGGCGAACGGCACCTGGTAGCCGGGGCCGAGGGGTATCTTCGGGTGCGGGACCGTGCCGCCGGAGGATACGTCGATGACGTCGACGCCCTCCTCGCGCAACACCCGCGCGAGTTCCACGCACTCGTCGATGTCCCAGCCGCCCGGCGCCCAATCGGAGCCCGACAACCTCACCCACAGCGGCATCGGTGCAGGCCAGGTTTCCCGCACCGCGGCGATCACTTCACGCAACAGCCGGGCACGGTTCTCCAGCGAGCCGCCGTACGCATCGCGGCGCTGGTTCGACAGCGGCGACAGGAACTGGTGCAACAGATATCCATGCGCCGCGTGCAATTCGATCACGTCGAATCCCGCATCGCGTGCGCGACGCGCGGCGGAAGAGAAGTCTTCGATGACCTTGGCGATCCCCGTCGAATCAAGGGCGGCCGGCACGGGATAGCCTTCGTCGAACGGGATGGCGCTCGGCGCAACCGGCGTCCACCCGCCGTGCGCCGAATCCAGCGGACCGCCACCGTGCCACGGCGCGTCGGTACTGGCCTTGCGGCCTGCGTGGGCGAGCTGGATCCCCGCCGCCGCACCCTGCCCGCGGATGAAGGCCGCGACGCGCGACCACGCCGCGGCCTGCGCATCGTTCCAGAGGCCCGCGTCGTCGGGCGAAATGCGCCCTTCCGGCGAAACCGCGGTCGCTTCGGTGAACACCAGCGCCGCACCGCCCACCGCACGGCTGCCAAGGTGCACCAGGTGCCAGTCGGTCGGAATCCCTTCCGGCGAGGAGTACTGGCACATCGGCGACACCACGATGCGGTTGCGAAGATGGAGCTCCCCCAACGTAATCGGTTCCAGCAACATCGTCAT
>JAICJG010000179.1 GCA_025928585.1 Rhodanobacteraceae bacterium | reverse complement strand
CGCGTGCCAGCGAAAGCGCCAGGTGGCGCGCGCCTCCAGCAGCACCTGCTGGTACAGCTCGTGCAAATCGAGCGATGGCTTTTGCATGATTCTTCTACCCCTGCGCAGGCGTAGCCACTCGGGCAACCGCGCGCCGTATCAAAACAATGACTGGGGAATGATCAGGGTGTCGCCCGGCCGCATCGCCATGTTGTACTGGATGTCGCCATTCATCAGGTCTTCGAGGCGCACCGGGATCGTCTTTTCCGTGCCATTCGGCAGGTGCCGGATGACCTTCGCGTTGTTGCCCGCCGCGAATTTGGTGAGGCCGCCGACATCGATCATCGCATCCAGCAAGGTCATGCCGCTGCGGTAATGCAGCGACCGTGGCTTGGCAGCTTGTCCCACCACCCGTATCTGCTGGCTGTAGGCGCCGACGAAGCTCTTGACGATCACGGTCACGAGCGGCGAGCGGATGTACTGGCTCAGCGCCTTCTCGAGATCGGAGGCCAATTCGTCCGGCGTCTTGCCGGCGGCCTGGATCGATTGCACCAGCGGGATCGAGATGCGCCCGTCGGGGCGCACCGGTACCGTGGTCGTGACGCCCGGATTATTGCGCACGTAGATTTCGAGCGAGTCACCCGGCCCGATGATGTAGCGCTCGTTGGTCGGGGGGGTGGTGCCGAGATCCTGCACGGCCGGCGCCGTGCTGCACGCGCCGAGCAGCAGAAGTCCCGCTGCCATGATCAACCACAGGACATAGTTTCGCGGTAGCGGTCTCACTTGGCGTTCTCCTTGAAGTTTTTTCTAGCGGGCGCCGCGGCCGAACAGCACGACTTCCACGGTCTGGACCAGGATGGCCAGATCGAACACGAAATTGTGGTTTTTCACGTAGAACAGGTCGAACTTGAGTTTTTCCTCGGCGTCCTCCAGCGAGGAGCCGTACGGATAGCGCAGTTGCGCCCACCCGGTGAGGCCGGGCTTCACGCAGTGCCGCAACGGGTAATAGCGGATGCGGTTGTTGAAATCGTCCACGAACTGCGGGCGCTCCGGGCGCGGACCGATGATGCTCATGTCGCCGCGCAGCACGTTCCACAACTGCGGCAATTCGTCAAGTCGAGTCTTGCGAATGAACCGGCCCACCCGGGTCACGCGGTGGTCGTTCTTGGTGGCCCAACGTGCCACGCCGTCCCGCTCGGCGTCGGTGCACATGCTGCGGTACTTGACCACGGAGAACGTCCTCCCGTTTTCGCCGATGCGCTCCTGCCGGTACAGGATCGGCGCTCCCGGACCTGACTCCAGCCGGATCGCCAACGCCGTCAGCAGCATGAACGGCCAGGACAATGCCAATACCAGTAAAGCCATTGCCACGTCGAACATGCGCTTGATCGTGCGGCGCACCGGCGAAGTGTTGAACCCATTGGAAAACACCAGCCATGAAGGGTTCGTGAGGTCCATCTTGATCGTGCCGGCTTCGCGCTCGATGAAGTCCGCGAGCTCGGTCACCGCCATGCCCCGCTGCTTGCACTCGAGCAGGGCCTCGACCGGCAGCGTCCCGCGGCGATCGTCGGGGCCGACCACGATTTCATCCACGCCGAGCCGGACCAGCCATGGGCACAGGGGCCGGTCGGGATACAGCAGCGATGCGAATGGCACACCCACCGGATCGTTGCCCACGGGCACGTAGCCGAGGATCTTGAATCCCCGCTGGTCGGTCCGGCGGCGCATCTTGCGTACCACCGCCGCCACGCGTTCGCCGGCGCCGAGCACAATCACGCGACGCTTGAAAAGATCGGCGTCCACGAACGCCAGGAACAGCATCCGCCACAACGCCACCACGAGATAGCCGATCACCAGCGCAATGGCCAGCACGCCGCGGCCCACGTAGGCGTCGGGGTAAGCGTAGTACAGCACCGTGAGCGCCACACCGCCCAGCACGAACGCAACGCCCTGGCGGCTGAGGCGCCCCAACCAGCCGGCGCGCAAATGGATCTGGTACAGCCCGAGTGCCGCCATCGCCAGGATCACGACCCCGGCCACCAGCGGCGCCCGCCAGTTCAGCGTCTGG
>JAICJG010000013.1 GCA_025928585.1 Rhodanobacteraceae bacterium | reverse complement strand
CTTCTGGCCCGTCAATGACGGCCTGCCCGCCGTAGCGGCTTTTGCGGAAAGTCAGGCCATGGATGGCCGCCCTGGTCTACACGGGGGCGCAAATGCATAGGGATCCCCGGCGCCTCGTGATGCAGCGTTCACGGAGGAACGCAAGGCTAAAGGATCCCCTGGATGCCGGCGCCAAAGGCAGTGATGAAGCGAGTGATGATCGCCGTCAACGACAGGTTGACCTCGGGGAAGTCGCCGACCGGTTCCCAGTTGTCGAGGAATTTCGGATCACTCGGCGGCACCGGCGTGGCGCCCGGTTTCAACTGATAATCGGTGGCATAGGCCCAGGGCCAGAGGTCGAAAATCGGCAGGCTGCGCGAGACCACGCCGATAGCCCGGCTCACGTCGCCGATCACCGGGGTCGGGTGGCGCGGCGCCACCCGCCAGGCATTGCGGGGCGCCGTATCGCGCAGGATCGACGCGCGCAACTCCTCGGCAAACGCCCGGTCGGGGATGATCACGCCGCACTCGGTGTTGTAGTTGTCCGAGCGCGGATCGAAATTGTGCGAGCCGACCATCGCGATTTGGTCGTCCACCACCAGCGATTTTGCGTGCAGGCTGACGCGTGGTCCGGGATGGCCGGCCTCGATCGGCACCCGTCCGCCGCGGTGGAGGGAAGATCGCTCGGACCCGATGCCCGAGAGGCGGTTGTAGTCGGCCAGCATTTCCGGCGCGTCGGCCGGGTGCGGCATCAACTCATGGATGCGGAAGCCGTAGTCCACCACGAACTTCTTGTGGTGCTTGTAGGAGAGCGCATACACCGCCATCGCATCGGTCGAGGCCAGCGAATTGGTCGACACGATCACCTGCACCGGCGGCCGCTTGCGCTGCAGCGCCCTGAAGACCTTGCCTGCGCGATCAGTCAGCACGAGGTACGGGGTCTGCAGCACGATCTGGTGCCGGGCACCCGCCAGCATCGCCATCAGGTCGCGGGTCAGCTCGCGCGAATCCGGACCGTGCACCGCTTCGTCCTTGGACGGCAGGTCGTAGAAGTAGTCGACCAGTCCGACTTTGAGGCTGTGGTCGACGAGGTTCGACTCGAGCCAATCGCGGTCCTCGGCCTGCGCGCGGACCTTGGCAACCCGCTGCGGATCGGCGAAGCGCGGCTCGCTCCACGACTTGGCGTCGAAGGGATGCGCGAGGATCTGCGCGTTGACGTCCCTCAGGTGCGTCAGCGGCAGCGAGCGGGGGTGGTGCCAGAAGAGCTCGAAGCTTTTTTCCATCTGCCGCCCGGCGGCGCCCGCGACGACCACGTCGCGGTCGAGGAAGTCCATCTGCGAATCCCAGTCGTAATAGTCGTCCTGGTAATTGCGTCCACCGACGATGCCGACCTCGTCGTCGACCAGGAACAGCTTGTTGTGCATGCGCTGGTTGAACTTGTGAAAGCAGCACAGCACGCTCGCGGTGTATTCGACGAAGTTGCTGCGCGCGCTGTCGAAGGTCGGGTTGTACAGCTTGATGTGCAGGTTGTTGCTGGCGCGCGCGAGTTGCGAAAGCAGTTCGGGATTGTTGAACGAACCGAGCTGGTCGGCGAGGATCCGGACCACCACGCCACGGCGCGCGGCCTTGACCAGCTCGTCCAGCACCAGCATTCCGGCATCATCGTCGACCCAGATGTAGGTTTGAATATCGATGGATTTGCGCGCCGCCCGGATCAGGTTGATGCGCGCAGCCAGTGCGTTCTGCCCGATGTCCAGCAGCGTGACGACGTTGTGCGGGTGCCCGGGACTCGACGCCGCCAGTGCGGCATGCGCCTGCTCGAGGAACGGCGATGGCTCGGCGCAATGGTCGGCGCGGGCGCAGTCGATGCGCTGATCGACCGACATCGCGACGATCTGGTCGGCGCGCTGGATGCGGCGCGGCGACAACGGCGCACAGGCGGCGAGGACCAGCGTGAAAACGCAAAGGCATACGCCGATCCGTGTGCGCACATTGCGGTTCATCGACGCGATCATACGCGGCGCGTTCCATCGCCGGCGCTGGGGCAGCGCGCGCACCCATGCCGTTCGGTGGGGGCGGCCGGCGATCGGCACTGATCCGCCCGTCCGTGCGCGGCCGCTGCCGCGCTCACGGGGCAGCGTCCGACAATACGATCCGCAAGCGCAGTTCGACCCGGTCGGACAACACCCCGCGCAGCCCGCGCATGCCGAATTTCGAGCGTTCGATCGTTCCGCGCACCCGGATCACGCAGGCGAGTGGCTCGGCGGGGCAGGTGGATGCCTGCAAGGTGAGCGTCACCGGCTGCCGCTCGCCGTGCAGGGCGAGCGTGCCGCTGACGGCCCCGCCGGTCGCGAGTTCCGCGAGCGGAAAGGGATTCGAATCGAAACCGATCCACGGGTAGCTGGTCTGATCGAAGAAATCGGGGCCAAGCGCGCGGGCGCGGTGGTCGGGGTCGTCCATTTCGAGCTCGGCGACGTCCAGCGTGGCATCGACGGTCACGAAGTCCCCGCCGTCCGGCGTTTCGGTCCGGCGGAGCGTGCCATGGAGGTCCGGAAAGGTGCCGCGTTCGTGCGCGAACCAAAGCTTGCGCACGCTGAATTGCGCCTGCGAGCGCGCCGGATCGATCGGCCGGGTTTGCAGGTCGGGTGCCGGGGCCGCCGCGAGCGCCAGGCCCGGCAGCAGCAACGCCAGGACCCAGGCTGCATTCATGGCGACCACAAAGCCCGCAGCCGGCCGCCGCCTGGTTCGAATGCGTCCCCGGCAAACTCGACCCAGGCGAGGGTCGCGGGCGCCAGTCCGCGTGCCCCGGCGGAACGCCCTTCGGTCAGCAGCGCGAGCAATTGCTCGAGCCCCGGGTTGTGCCCGATCAGGAGCACTTGGCGCGCCGCGCCGGCGTGCGTCTCCAGCAACGTCAGCAGGTCGCCCGGGGTGGCCTCGTAGATTCCAGGCAGGAACAGCGGGGGGCGCACCGGCAGCGACCGGGCGAGCGCGTCGAAGGTCATCTGCGCGCGCCGTGCCGGCGAGCACAGCAGGGCGTCAGGCGCGGCCTGGCCCGCCAGCCAGGTTCCCGCTGCGCGCGCCTGGCGTTCGCCGTGGACGCTCAGGGGCCGCTCGATGTCGCGCGTGTCGGGTCCGGCCGACATCGCCTCGGCATGGCGCAGCAGCAACAATTCACGCATCGCCGTGTCCCTTCATCGGGCGGCGCTGCCGGCGGAGGCCGGCGCGTCGAGTGGAATTCCGTTCGCGCGCAAGGTGGCGAGGATCAAGCTGAGTTCCGTCCCGCCGTTGCGGGCCGCCGCGAGCCAGCGCGAGGCCCGCGCCGGATCGGTGAGCGAGCGCTGCAGCAGGTGCGAATATTGCTGCACCTGCCACTCGAGATCGCGGCTGGCCTGCTCGGCCTGCGCCTTGCGGGCCGGCTGCAAGACAGCCTGGATGCGCAACCCCATCGCGCGCGCGATGGGGCTCGAGCCCCACTGCAAGGTATGCGCGAGCTTCAGGCAGTCGGCCGCGGGCTCGGCGTCCTTGCCGGCACCCGGTTTCCCGCAGAGCTTGTCCACCGGCCCGAAATCCGGCCGGGTGTACGCCTGCATGTTCATGAGCGTGACCAGTACCCGCACGCCGTCCGGATTGTCGGGCTGGCCATCGTGCGCGCCCTTGGTGGTGTCGTCCAGGGGCGGCAGCACCGCCACGGCCTCGGCGACGCCCGCCAGGGCCTTGCCGTAATAGTCGTCATAGGACCGCGCGGCGGCGGCTTTTTTCAGCGCCGCGCGTTCCGCGGCGGCATCCTTGTCCTGGGCGGCGACATCCATCGCCACGATCCAGACCGCGGCGTTGTCGGCAGCGTGCTGCTCGAGATAGGCGAGGGCGTCCTGGTTCGGGCAATCCGCCTGGGTCTTGCAGGCGACCAGGCGTTGCCAGTGGACCGCGGGACCGGCACCGGGCGCCGCCGCGGCGCGCTGGCTCAAGGCGTCGAATTCGAGGCCGGGGGTCTGGTTCTCGAAGGGCTTGGCGAGGATCGCGGCGCCGAGCAGGTAATCGGGCTCCGCCCGCAGCGCGACCACGCTGACCAGGTCATGCTGGTACTGCTGGATCGCGGCGACGCGCTTCTGGTCGGCGGGCGAGGCGCTCGTGCCTGCAGTCGAACCCGCCGCTGCCGGCGGTGGGGTCGCCGACGCGTGGCCGGCGATCAGCAAGCCCGTAAAGGCGACAATCGGGGCAAGTCTGTGCATGTCGTGCTCCGGAGCGAGCTGCTGACCGTAAAGATGCGCCGATGAACCCTCGCCTGCCGGGCCGGCTCGGTGCGATTCGTCAGGCGCCGAGCGCTTCGCGCATGAACTCGGGCTGCGCCAGCGCCGCGCGATGGATCGCGGCGTTGTAGTAACGGGTGGCGAACGGCTTGCCCGCCGCCGCGTCTTCACGGAAATCGTCGAGCGAAGCCTGCTTGCGCGCGAGCGTGCAACTCCACCAGCCGGTCGGATAGCACGGCTGCGGGAACGCCAGGGTGCGGGTCGCGGCAAAGCCGACCTCACGTGTCGCCGCGTGGATCGACTGGATCAGGTCCAGCAGCACCAGCGGCGATTCCGATTGCTGCACCAGGATGCCCCCGGGACGCAGCGCACGGAAACAGCTCGCGTAGAACTTCGCGTTGAACAGGCCTTCCGCCGGTCCGACGGGATCGGTCGAATCGACGATCACGACGTCCAGCGACTCGGGCGCGGCGTCGGCCATGTACCGGATGCCGTCGTCGAACAGCAGCCGCGCGCGCGGGTCGGCGTTCGATTCGCACAGCTCCGGAAAGTGCTCTTCGGCGAGCCGGGTCACGCGCTCATCGATCTCGACCTGTACCGCCGCCTGCACTTCGGCGTGGCGCAAGACCTCGCGCAGGGTTCCGCAGTCGCCGCCGCCGATGATCACGACCTCGCGCGGTGCCGCGTGGGTGAACAGCGCCGGGTGGGTCATCATCTCGTGATAGAAGAAATTGTCGCGGCTGGTGAGCATGATGCAGCCGTCGATCACCATCAGGTTGCCCCAATCGGTGGTACGCCAGACCTCGATGTGCTGGAACGGCGTCTGCTCGTCGGCGAGCCTGGCGCCGACCCGGTAGCCGATGGACGAACCGGAAGCCTCGTGTTGCTCGGTGAACCAGTTGGACGGCGACATGCGCAAAACCTTTTGGACAGGCGCCCGATTGTAACGGCCGGTGCGCCACGCGGCGCTACAATCGGCGTTTGGATTGAGCCCGGAACCGCGATGCCACAGGACTGGAGCGTTGACGACGCCCGCGCGACATACTCGGTCGTGCACTGGAGCGACGGCTACGTGGACATCGGCGCCGACGGCCGCGCCGTGCTGCGCCCGCGCGCCGCAGGCGGACCCGGGATCGCGCTGGAAGACGCCGTGGCGCGCGCGCAGGAACTCGGGTTGCGACTGCCATTGCTGCTGCGCTTTCCCGACATCCTGCTCGACCGCCGCGCGAAACTGCGCGCCGCGTTCGCCGGCGCGATGCGCGCGCACGCCTACGCCGGGGGTTACACGGCGCTCTATCCGGTCAAGGTCAACCAGCAGCGCGCGGTCGCGGGCACGCTCGCGGGCGGCGAGGGATTCGGGCTGGAGGCCGGCTCCAAGCCGGAACTCCTGGCGGTGCTCGGGCTCGCCGCCGCGGGTTCTCTCGTCGTGTGCAACGGCTACAAGGATGCCGACTACATCCGCCTCGCCCTGATCGGCCGCAAGCTCGGGATCGACGTGGTCATCGTGATCGAGAAGCCGTCCGAACTCGAGCACGTGATCCGCGAATCGCGTGTGCTCGGGGTCGAGCCGAAGCTCGGCGTGCGCGTGCGCCTCGCCTCGATCGGCGCGGGCAAGTGGCAGAACACGGGCGGCGACAAGAGCAAGTTCGGCCTGACCCCAGCGCAGTTGCTGGAACTGGTGGCGCGCCTGCGCGAGGCCAACCTCACGCACACGATGCGCCTGCTGCACTTCCACATGGGCTCGCAGATTTCCAACCTGCGCGACATCGCCGCAGGCATGCGCGAGGCGGTACGGCATTTCGCCGAACTGCGCGCGCAGGGCTTGCCGCTGGATCACGTGGATGTCGGCGGTGGGCTCGGCGTGGACTACGAAGGTACGCGTTCGCGCGGCGAGTGTTCGGTCAACTACGACCTCGAGCAATACGCCGACGCGGTGGTCGCGCCGCTGTCCGCGGCCTGCGCGGAATGGCAGCTCGATCCGCCGCACGTGCTGACCGAATCCGGACGCGCGATGACCGCGCACCATGCGGTGCTGGTCGTCAATGTCAGCGAGGTCGAAGCCGCGCCCGACGGTGCGGTGCCGCCGTCACAGCCGGACGAACCGCCGGTGCTGCGCAGCCTGCGCGCGACGCTCGCGGCACTCGACCGGCGCCCGGTGCGTGAAGTGTGGCAGGACGCCCAGCACGATCTCGGCGAGGGGCAGGCGCGCTACGCACGGGGTGAGCTCGATCTCGCGCAACGCGCGAAGCTCGACGCGCTGTTCCACGCGATCGCCATCGGCATCCGCGCGCGCCTGAAACCCGATGAACGCTCGCACCGGGAGATCATCGATGCGCTGGACCTGAAGCTGGTCGACAAGTATTTCTGCAATTTTTCGGTGTTCGAGTCGATCCCGGATGTCTGGGCGATCGATCAGATCTTCCCGATCATGCCGCTTGCGCGGCTCGGCGAGAGGCCGGCGCGGCGCGGCACGCTCGTCGACCTGACTTGCGATTCCGACGGACGCATCGATACCTATGTCGACTGCGGCGACCTCGACGTCAGCCTGCCGCTGCACGAGTTGCGTCCCGGCGAGCCCTACCGGCTCGGCATTTTCCTGGTCGGCGCGTACCAGGAAACCCTCGGTGACATCCACAACCTGTTCGGCGATACCGACGCGGTGAACGTCCGCATCGACGGCGACGGCTGGAAACTCGACGGCGCGCGCCGCGGCGATTCCGCCGACATGCTGCTCGACTATGTCGGCTACCGGTGCGACGACCTGCGCGCGGCGTATCGCGACAAGATCGGCGCCGCCGGCGTCACGGGCGAAGCCGCGCAGCGCATCGAGGCCGCGCTGGAAGCCGGTCTCACGGGTTACACGTACCTGCGGGAAACCTGACCGTCAGGATTCCCGCGCGACCTGCAGCCCCGCCGCCGATTGGCTGGTGGGCATCATCTCGATGCGGTTGACGTTGAGGTGCGGCGGCAGGTTGGCCACCCACCAGACGGTGTCGGCGATGTCCCGGGGCGTGATCGGGTGCGCGCCCTGGTACAGCTTGTCGGATGCGGACCGGTCGCCTCCCGTGCGCACCAGGGTGAATTCGGTTTCGGCCATGCCGGGTTCGACATTCGTCACCCGCACGCCGGTCCCGTGCAGGTCGGTGCGCAGGCCGAGCGAAAACTGGGTGACGAACGCCTTGGTGGCGCCGTACACGTTGCCGCCCCTGTAGGGATAGGTGCCGGAGATCGAGCTGACGTTGACGATCGCACCGCGCCGGTCGATGAGCTTCGGCAACAGCAGGCGGGTCAGCGTGACCAGCGAAGTGACGTTGGTGTCGATCATCTGGCGCCATTGCGCGAGATCGCAGGCTTGCGCGGGCGCCGTGCCCAGCGCCAGGCCGGCGTTGTTGACCAAGGCGTCGATGTCGCGGAAGCCTTCGGGGAGCGTGTCGAGCGCCTGGCGCATCGCCGCCTCGTCGCGGATGTCGAATGCGCTCGCATGCACGCGGCCGGAACCGAAGCGGCCGGTCAATTCCCCGAGCCGCTCCGTGCGCCGTGCGCAGGCAACGACGCGCCAGCCGCTGTCAGCGAATTTCGCCGCGATCGCGGCGCCGAAGCCGGCGGAGGCGCCGGTGACGAGGATGGTTTTTTCTTGCATGTACGGTCCTTCCATTGCATCGGGCGATCCGGCTCGACAAACGCGGATCGGCGGTGGGAGGGGCGCATCGTTGGAGAATCCGGCACCACGAAATGCACCCGGGACCTGCGCCCCCGCCAGCGGTCACCTGCCCCTATTTTTCCTTCAGCGGAATCGCGTGGATGCCGGCGCCGGAAAGCTGCTTCTGCACCGCCTGCAGTTGCGTCGCCGAGGAAAACGGCCCGATCCGGACGCGGTTCCAGGTCTGCCCATCGAGGGTCACCTTCTGCACGTGGGCGGTGAAGCCCTGGAGGGCGAGCTTGGCCTTCATGGCGTCCGCGTCGCTGGCGCTCGGAAACGCGCCGACCTGCAGCACGTATCCGCCTTGTGCAGAGGCCGTGGGCGCCGCACTGGCCGGGGCGGGCGCGGTGGCGTTGTTGGCCGCCGCGGCCTTCTGCTGCTCGGCCTTGGCCATCGCGGAGAGTTCCGTGCTCGGAATCACCACTTCCTTCTCGGGCAACACCTTGTAGAAGTCGAATTGGGACGCGCTCGACGCCGCGCTGCTGCCGGCGATGCCGGGCGCGCTGCCCTTTTCGGCGACCGCATCGGGATTGGCCTGCGGCTGGTCGTTGCGGCGCAGGCTGGGCAGGCGTCCGCTCCACACCACGAGTGCGCACAGGATGATGCCGAGCACCACACCGCCGAGGAACAGCCCCCAACCGGGAATCCCGGAGCCGCCGTTGCGTACCGCCTGTCTGCCGTTGCGTTGGTTTGCCACTGCCTGCCCTCGAATGCGTGTGTGCGTGCGGCGCGGCCACGGGCCGCTTCACATCGTTGAAGAAAGAACCGGATCGTCACATCGACGCGGGTGCCGATACCCCGAGCATCCCGAGCCCGTTGGCGAGCACCTGGCGCGTCGCGTAGGCCAATGCCACGCGGGCGTTGCGCAAGGCCTCGTCGTCCACCAGGAACTGCTCGGCGTTGTACCAGACGTGGAACGCGCCGGCCAGCTCCCGCAGGTATTGCGCCAGCAGGTGCGGTTCGAAGTTGCCGGCCGCGGCCGCGACGATTTCCGGGAAGCGCGATATCCCGACCATCACGTTGCGCGCGGGTGCGCTGTCGAGCCGGTCGAGATGCTTCAGCGCCTCGTGTTGCTCGAACACGAGCGAGCGCTCGTGCATTTGCCGCTGCACCGAGCACACCCGCGCGTGTGCATACTGGATGTAGTAGACGGGGTTGTCGTTGGTTTGCGAACGGGCGAGGTCGATGTCGAACACCAGTTGCGAATCGCTCTTGCGCGCGACCATGAAATAGCGGGTGGCGTCGAGCCCGGCCATCCCGATCAGGTCGCGCAGCGTGACGTAGCTGCCGGCGCGCTTGGAAATCTTCACTTCCTCGCCGCCCTTCATCACCGTCACCATCTGGTACAGCACGTATTCCGGCCAGTCCTTCGGAATGCCGATCTCGAGCGCCTGCAGTCCGGCGCGCACCCGCGTCAGCGAGCCGTGGTGGTCGGCGCCAAGTACCGTCATTGCGCGCTTGTAGCCGCGTTCCCACTTGGAGAGGTGGTAGGCGACGTCCGGCACGAAATAGGTGTAGGCGCCGTCCGACTTCCGCATCACGCGGTCCTTGTCGTCGCCGAAATCCGTGCTCCGCAACCACAGCGCACCGTCGTCCTCGTAACTGTGTCCCTGCTGCGCGATGCGCTCCACCACGCGTTCCACCTGGCCTTCGCGGTACAGCGAAGACTCGAGGAAATAGCTGTCGAATTCGACGCCGAAGGTGCGCAGATCCTCGTCCTGCTCGCGGCGCAGCCACGCCACCGCGAAGTCACGGATCGCATCGAGATCGTCCGGATCCTGCTTGCCGGGGAGGCGGTCACCCGTGGTCCCGGGCGCCGCCCCGCCGACGTCGTCGCGCGCCAGTTCGCGGGTGTGTTCACGGTTGTAATCGCCGTGGGGGTGACCGGCCTCGACCGCCGCGCCGCTCGCGTAATCGCGCGCTATGTCGCGGATGTACTCCCCGCGGTAGCCGTCGGCCGGCCAGCGCGGGTCTTCCGGTTCGATCCCCTTGATGCGGGCCTGCACCGACAGCGCCAAGTTGTTGATCTGCGCGCCGGCATCGTTGTAGTAGTACTCGCGGTATACCTGCCAGCCGGTCGCGGCGTGCAGGCGAGCGAGCGTGTCACCGATCACCGCATTGCGGGCGTGCCCGACGTGCAGCGGGCCGGTGGGATTGGCCGATACGAATTCGACCCCCACCGGGCGGCCGCGACCGATCTGGCAATGCCCGTAGTTCGCCCCCTCGTGGAGGACGCGGCGGATTTCGTCCTGCCATGCGCGGTCGGTCAGGAAGAAGTTGATGAACCCGGGCCCCGCCACCTCGACCCGGTGGACCAGCGGGCTTTCGGGCAGGGCGCCGACGATTTCCCCGGCGATGTCGCGAGGTTTCTGGCGCAAAGTGGGGGCGAGCACCAGCGCCGCGTTGCAGGCGAAGTCGCCGTGCTCGCGTGAACGGGTCCGTTCGATCACGAAATCGGGGGTGGCAACATCGACCGCTTCGGCGCGGCGCAGGCTTTCGAGCGCACGCAGCAGCAACTCGCTCAGGGCGTCTTTCACGTGAGAATGGGCAGGAACGGGACGATCCGGCATCGTAGCGCAGCGGATGGTCTGCGACCAAATCGCTTCCTGTGGATAACTTGGTGGATACTCATGCGGGTCCTGCGCCTGGGACGACCTCGGAGAGCCCGTTACGCAAGGAGTCAGTTAGCAAACATTACTAACTACAACCACTTGCGCGCTGTTTAACGAAAACACGAGAAAATTGCCCGGCAAACGCTTGTGCGGTCGTGTTGTGAATAAGTGGGATCGGCGGGCGGAGCGGATGTCAAGGGGCAGCGGGCAGAAGTTCAACCGGGGCTGCTTCAGATCAGCCCACGTGCCGCCATCGAGGTTGGCTCGCCGGTGCCGATCACCAGATGGTCGAGTACCCGCACGCCGACCAGTTGCAGGGCGTCGCGGAGCTGGTGGGTGATATTGCGATCGGCTGCCGAAGGCTCCGCGACGCCGCTCGGATGATTGTGCGCGAGGATCACCGCCGCTGCGTTGTGCTTCAGCGACGCCCGCACGACCTCGCGCGGATGGACGCTCGCGCCGTCCAGGGTCCCGCGGAACAGTTCCTCGAACGCCAATACCCGGTGCCGGTTGTCGAGGAACAGGCAGGCGAACACTTCGTAGGGTCTGTGCGCGAGCTGCGCCTTCAGGAACGCGGCGCTGTCGCGGGGACTCGTGAGCGACGGACGCGCGGAGAGCTCCTCGGCGAGACAGCGCCGCGCGAGTTCGAGCGCCGCCACCAGCCGCGCGCGCTTGGCGGGGCCGAGCCCCGGCAGGCTCGCCGGCTCCGCGGCGAGCAGTGCGGACAGGCTGCCCGCGTGGCTCAACAGCGCGCGTCCCAGATCGACGGCGCTGGTGCCGCGCACGCCGCTGCCCAGCAGGATCGCGACGAGTTCCGCGGGTGTCAACGCGGCGCCGCCTCGCGCCAGCAGTTTTTCGCGGGGCCGCTCGCCTGCGGGCCAATCCTTGATGCTCATGGTGGCGGACCGGCAGGAGCCCGGGTGCAGCGCGGAGGCGGGCTGGCTGCGCAGCGCGCCAGCGGCCATTTGCGGAGGCCGGCCTCTGGCGGCGAAGCCGGCTGCGGAGCCGCAAAAGTCCGGGCTGGGGCCCGGCGCCGTCGATGGTTGCTCGCCATGGCGCAATGATCGCGACAACGCTCGCCGCCACCCAGCGGGCAAGATGCTCGAATCCGGTAAGCTAGCCGCCTGCCGGGCTGTCAGCGGATTCCGACGTGAACGCAAGCGAGCATCGCTCGAGCGAAAATCGACACGTTCTGCTCGGGGTCTCGGGTGGCATCGCCGCGTACAAGGCTTGCGAAGTGGTGCGGCGCCTGCGCGATGCCGGCGCCGACGTGCGCGTGGTGATGACGGAGGGTGCCGGACGTTTCGTGACGCCGCTGACGTTCCAGGCCCTGTCGGGCCAGTCGGTTCGCGGAGGCCTGTGGGACGAAGCCGCGGAAATGGGAATGGGGCACCTGGAACTTGCCCGCTGGGCCGACGCCATCCTGATCGCGCCGGCCTCGGCGGACATGCTGGCCAAGCTCGCGCACGGCTTCGCCGGCGACCTGCTTTCGACCCTGTGCCTGGCCGCGACCGCCCCGCTTGCGGTGGCGCCGGCGATGAACCACCGCATGTGGCTGCATCCGGCGACGCAGGCCAACGTTGCGTGCTTGCGCGAGCGCGGGGTCGCGGTGCTCGGACCCGCCGACGGGCCGCTCGCCGAGGGCGAGAGCGGGCCGGGACGGATGCTCGAACCGCAGCAGTTGGTCCAGGCATTGCTCGCGCCGGGGGGAATGCATCTTGCATGAGCGGCGGTGGCGATGACGGCCGGGGGGTGCACGTGAAATCGTCTGGACGCGACTCGGCCACGCTGGCTGGCGCGCGGGTCGTGGTGAATGCCGGGCCGACCTACGAGGACATCGACCCGGTGCGTTTTCTCGGCAACCGCAGCTCCGGCAAGATGGGCTTTGCGATCGCCGAAGCCGCCTCGCTTGCGGGTGCCGAGGTGACCCTGGTCGCCGGGCCGGTGGCGCTCGCCACCCCGGCGAAGGTCGTGTTGCGGGTCGACGTGCGGAGCGCCCTGCAGATGCGCGACGCGGTGCTCGAGGCGGTCAGGGGCGCCGATATTTTCATTGCCACCGCGGCGGTCGCCGACTGGCGGGTCGCCGAATACTCGTCCCACAAGATCAAGAAGGGCACCCGCGGCGCACGGGCGCTGGAGCTCGTCGAGAATCCGGACATCCTTGCCGAGGTCGCGGCGCTGGACCCGCGCCCGTTCGTGGTCGGCTTCGCGGCCGAGACCGAGCGCGTGGCGGAACGTGCGCGCAAGAAGCTCGAGCGCAAGAAGCTCGACATGCTGGTTGCCAATCTCGTCGACGAACACGTCGGCATCGGCGCCGACGACAACGCCGTGGAACTGTTCTGGCCCGGCGGCAGCGAAGCCTTGCCGCGCGCCTCCAAGCTGGAAATCGCCAATGCGCTGGTCGCGCGGATCGCCGGGCGTTTCCGCGCGGGGAGGCACGCATGAACCCCCGCGCGCCCGGCCGCGCCGTCGCGGTCGACCTGAAGCGCCTCGATGCGCGGCTCGGCGACAGCATCCCGTTGCCCGGCTATGCAACCGAGGGCAGCGCCGCGATGGACTTGCGGGCGGCGCCGGAAGCCGAGGTGGTGCTCGCCCCGGGTGAGAGTGCGTTGATCCCGACCGGGCTCGCGATCCACATCGCCGACCCGGGCTGGTGTGCGCTGATCCTGCCCCGCTCGGGTCTCGGCCACAAGCACGGACTCGTGCTCGGCAATCTCACCGGATTGATCGACGCCGACTACCAGGGGCCGCTGATGATTTCGTGCTGGAACCGTGGCAACGTGCCATTTACCATCCGTCCGGGGGACCGCATCGCGCAGTTGCTGGTGACGCCGGTGGCGCGCGTGGCATGGCGGATGGTCGATGAATTTGCACCGAGCGGACGTGGCGTCGGGGGATTCGGCTCCACCGGAGTCGACTGACATGAACAACGAATCCACGGTCACGAAGGCGCCCACCGTGCACGCCGCCGCACGCGCCGTGCGCGCCCGTTTCAGCCTCCAGCGCGGCCTCGCCGAGGTCACCGCCGATCTCGTGCTCGCGCTCGGCACGCTGCTGGTGCTGTTCGGGCTGTTCATGGGTTGGCAGACCTGGCAGATCACCCGCCAGGCGTCGGCGACCCAGGCGTTGGCGCGTGGCAAGCAGCAGGCCGCGCACAAGATCGCATCGATCGTCGCTGCCAAACGCGCCGAAGTCGCGCGCGCGCTCGCGCAGCCGGCGGTGGTGGCGCAGCTCTCCCCGGGTGGCGATGCCGCGTCGCGCACCGCCGCGGCGGCGCGCATCCAGTCCGACATCGACGGCGCGCAGGCCGTCACCCTCTACAGCGCCCAGCTGAACGAGGTGCTGCGCGGCAACCTGCAGCAGCTCGGCTACGCGCGGGCGGCGCAGTTGATGGCTGCGCTCGGCGACGCCGGGGTCGGGCCCGCGCAATCACCGGTGGCACGAACACTCAGTTTCGCAGGCCCGGTCACCGCCCCCGACGGCACGGTGCTCGCATATGCAACCGTCGATTTTCGCGACTCGCCGCTGCGCATTGCGATGAGCATGCCCGGGATTCGTGCCGGACGCCTGGAGCTTCGCCAGACCGGCAAGTCGGGCGACGTGGTGCTGGACAGCGTCGGCGAAAGCAGCCTCTCCGCGGCGGAGGACGCCGGCATCCCCATTCCCCACAGCCTGTTCGTGGTGGCCTCGGCGCCCCCCGAGTCCTGGTTGCCGATCACCCGTTCACTCGTCGCCGCGCTGGTGCTGGCGATCGTCGCGTTGCTGGCGGGCCTCGCCCTGTTGTGGTCGCGCCCGCGCTTGCGCGGGCGCCTGGGCGGAGCTCCGGCCGCGGAAGAACCGGCATTGTCCGAGGTGATCGCGGCCTCGCCACCGCCACCGCGGCGCGCGCCGACGACGCCGGCCCCAGCAGAGGCCAGCACGGAAGCCGCACCGGCTGCCGCTCCTGCCCGGCACGAGGAGGCGATGCTCGACCGCGGGATCTTCCGCGCCTACGACATTCGCGGGGTGCTCGGGAAGACGCTGAGCGCGGGCGTCGCCCGCCAGCTCGGGCGCGCGATCGGTAGCGCGGTGCGCGACCAGCAGCTTTCCGACATCGTGGTCGGACGCGACGGGCGGCTGTCTGGGCCGGAGCTTTCCGAGGCGCTGATCGAGGGACTGCGTGCGGCCGGCGTCGACGTGATCGACATCGGCGCGGTGCCGACGCCCGTCAGTTACTTCGCCGCCTTCCAGCTCAACACCGGGTCCTGCGTGTCGGTGACCGGCAGCCACAATCCGCCCGACTACAACGGTTTCAAGATCGTGATCGGCGGCGAGACGCTGGCCGAGGACGCGATCCAGGACCTGTACCAGCGGATCGTCGAGGGCCGGCTCGCCGAAGGCGAGGGCAGCCTGCGCCAGTACGACATCGCCCCGGAATACATCGAGCGCATTGCCTCGGACATCCAGACCGGGCGTGCCCTGAAAGTGGTCGTCGACTGCGGCAACGGCATCGCCGGCAACACGGCGCCGGAGGTGGTGCGCGCGATCGGCTGCGAGCCGATCCCCTTGTACTGCGAGGTCGATGGCACTTTCCCGAACCACCATCCCGATCCGTCGGAGCCGAAGAACCTCGCCGACCTGATCCTCACCGTGAAAAAGACGGGGGCCGATATCGGGCTCGCCTTCGACGGCGATGGCGATCGCCTCGGCGTCGTCACCAGGGACGGTGAGGTCGTGTACCCCGACCGCGTGTTGATGCTGTTCGCGCAGGATGTGCTCACCCGCAACCCCGGCGCGACGGTTCTCTATGACGTCAAATGCACCGGGCACCTCCAGCCGCTGATCCTGCAGGCGGGCGGCAGCCCCCTGATGTGGAAGACCGGGCACTCGCTGATCAAGTCCAAGATGAAGGAAACCGGCGCGCAACTCGCCGGCGAGATGAGCGGACACTTCTTCTTCCGCGAACGCTGGTACGGCTTCGACGACGGCGTCTACGCCGCCGCGCGGCTGCTGGAGATCCTCGCCGACGATCCGGACGGCCGCACGCCCGAGGAGATCTTCGCGACCCTGCCGAAAGGGGTTTCCACGCCCGAGCTGCACATCCAGATGGAGGAAGGCCAGAACCACCCCTTCATCGCCCGCTTCCGCGAGCGCGCGCAATTCGACGGCGCCCGCATCACCACCATCGATGGCGTGCGCGCCGACTGGCCGGACGGTTGGGGACTGGTGCGCGCGTCCAACACCACGCCGGTGCTGGTGCTGCGTTTCGACGCCGACAATCCGGAAGCGCTGAAGCGCATCCAGGAAGCCTTCCGCGCGCAAATCCTCGCGTGCGACAGCACGCTCACGCTGCCGTTCTGACGGGCTCGGCCGGGGTGGCCAGCGTTTCCGGGTCAGCCTGCTCGGCGAGCGTTCTCAGGATGACGGCGGCGTAGCGCCCGAGTACTTCATCGCCTGTGCACCGGTGATCGGTCCCGTGACGTGCGCCTGGTCGCTGATGTAAAGCTGGACCGGCCGCTCGAAGGTCAGCGGGCCGTTCACCGTGGCTCCGGGGCCGATCACGATGCGCGGAACATTGTCGTTGCCGAAGTGGATGCCGAAGACGCCGTTGTCGCTCGGCTTTTTGACCTTGATGCCGCCATCGACCACGGCGTTGCCGGTGATGTCCATGTCACCGTTGACGGTAGTGATGCCGTTGCCGATGTGCGCTCCATCCACGGTGATGTGGCTGTTGACGTTGGTCAGCGCTCCCTTGACGGCAGAACCCGATTCGAGGCTGAGCGCGCCGTTGACCGCCGTCACGTCACCCGAAACCGTGGCGCCCGTTTCCAGGGTGACTGCACCGTTGACGGTGTCGATGCTTCCGGCGCTGGCGTGCTGACCCAGCGTGACATGCCCGTTCACGGTGCTGACTTCGCCGGCCTGGGCGCTGTCGGCCAGTTCGACCGATCCGTTGACGGTGGATGCCTTCCTGGCCTTGGCTTTGGGGCCGACGTGCACGGACCCGTTCACGGTCGTCGCATCGGAAACACTGGAACCGGCTGCGACGTCGACCGAGCCGTTCACGCCGCTCACGCAGGCCGCGAGCACCAGCGGAAAGGCCATGAAGGCGAAGGCATAGCTGCAAAGACGTGCGTGTCGCATGGGAACCTCCTGCGCTGGCGCGTGGTTCGGGAGGATCGTGCCCGAACCCGGGTGGCTTGCCAATAGGCCCTTGGTCATCGATGTTTTTGCGATCTTCCCTGATCGCTGCTCCGCTGGATGGTTCGTCAGCGGCACCGCGCGAAGCTCGTGAAGACCAGAACGCCCATCCATGGGCTGACTTTTCACCTATGCCTGCGATCTTCCCTGATCGCTGCATCCTCGAATTCACCGGCCTCTGCATCCGCACCGAAACATGAAAGACCAGAACGGCCGTCCCTGGCCTGACTTTTCACAACAGCCGCCTCAAACCAAGCCTCGCTAGAATGATCCATTTCGCGAAAGGGCGCCATGCCATGCATACCCTCGTGATGATTCGCCATGGCCAGTCGCTGTGGAACCAGGAGAACCGGTTCACGGGCTGGGCCGACATCGACCTCTCCGAACAGGGACGCCGCGAAGCCCGCGAGGCCGGTGAACTGCTGAAACGGGAAGGCTATTCCTTCGATGTCGCGCACACCTCGGTCCTGACCCGCGCGGTGCATACCCTGTGGGGCGTGCAGGATGCGATGGACCTCGCCTGGCTGCCGGTGGTGACCGACTGGCGCTTGAATGAACGCCACTACGGCGCCCTGACCGGCCTCAACAAGGCCGAAGTGGCGGCCAGGCATGGCGAGGAGCAGGTGCACATCTGGCGCCGCAGCTACGACGTGCCGCCGCCGCCGCTCGACCCGAAGGATGACTTCTGCGCCGCCGATCCGCGCTACGCCAAGCTCGACCGCGCGCAAATCCCGCTGACCGAATGCCTGAAGGACACCGTCGCGAGGGTCCTGCCCTACTGGCACGAGCTGCTGGCGCCGGCGATCCGCTCAGGCCAGCGCGTGCTGATGTCGGCGCACGGCAATTCGATGCGCGCGCTGGTGAAGTACCTCGACGGCATTTCCGACGCCGACATCGTCGGCCTCAACATACCGAATGGCATACCGCTCGTGTACCAGTTCGACGATGCCATGAAGCCGATCCGGCATTTCTACCTCGGCGACGCCGAGGCGATCGCCGCGAAGGAAGCGGCGGTGGCGAACCAGGGGCGTGCAAACGCGGGCTAAGACGGGGTCAGAGTGCAATTTCGCGCCGAACGCATCGAGAATCGTCGAGCCGCCGACGAAATTGCACTCTGACCCCAGCTTTATTGCTTCGTGCGGCTCCACGGCCAGGCGACGGCGAAGCTCGCTACGCCGATCACCGCGAGGATGATCGGTGGCCAGATGCCATAGCGGTCGCCCAGCGCGAATATCAGGCCCGCGCCGACCAGCAGCGCGCCGCCGAACGCCGCCGCAAGGATCCGGCGCTGGACTTCGCGTTGCAGCATCCGCAGGTGTTCGAGTTCGCGTTCGCCGAACTGCAGCGGTCCGTTGCCTTCGGCGAGCGCTTCGAGTGCGTCGTGGATCTTCTCCGGAATCAGCGGCGCGATACGCAGCCACTCGGGGATGCGCTTGCGCATTTCCTTCAGGGCACGCCGGGCGCTGTAGCGGTCCGCCAAAATCCGCTCCAGGACCGGCTGCGCCACCGACCAGATATCGATGCCGGGGTCGACCTGGCGGCCCAGCCCCTCGACGTTCAGCAGGGTCTTCTGCAGCAGGATCAGTTGCGGCTGCAGGGTCAGCTCGAACTTGCGCGCCACGCTGAACAGCTTCGCCACCACCTCGGCGAGTGAGATTTCCGAGAGCGGCCGCGTGAAATACGGCTCGCAGACCGTGCGGATCGCGGCCTCCAGCTCATCGACCCGGATGTCGCGCGGCATCCAGCCGGCGGCGATGTGGAGTTCGGCGATCCGGTGGTAGTCCCGCTCGAACATCGCGATGAAGTTTTCCGCGAGCCAGTACTGGTCCTCTTGCGGCAGCGAGCCCATGATCCCGAAATCGAGCGCAATGAAGCGCGGATCCCGCGAACGCGTGGGATCGACCCAGATGTTGCCCGGATGCGCGTCGGCGTGGAAAAAATTGTCGCGGAACACCTGCTCGTAGAACAGCCGTATGCCCTTCTCCGCGAGCGCCCGGCGATCGATGCCGGCCTTGTCCAGCCCGGCGAGGTCATCGGCCGGAATGCCGTACACGCGCTCCATCGTCAGCACCCTTTCGCCGGTGTGCGACCAGATCACCTCGGGCACGTACAGGTCTTCGGAGCTCTCGAAATTGCGGCGCAGCAGGCTGGCGTTGGCGCCTTCGTTCTGGAGGTTCAGCTCGTTGTGCAGGGTCTTGGCGACTTCATCGAACATGTCGCGCGGACGGATCTTGTCGGCTTGCGGGTGCCAGCGCTGGACCAGCCAGGCCAGTGCGTCCAGCAGTTCGAGGTTCTGGCGGATGTTCTGGTGGATGTTCGGACGCAGGACCTTGACCACCACTTCGCGGCCCACGGCCGTCGAGGCAATCGGCCGCCCGCCGGCTGCCGAAACCGTGGTGGACGGATGCAGCCGCGCGGCGTGCACCTGCGCGACCGAGGCCGAGGCGAGCGGGGTTTCATCGAAGTTCGCATACAGCTCGCCGATCGGCTTGCCGAGTGATTGTTCGACGATCGCACGCGCTTCGCTGCCCGGAAACGGCGTGACCCGGTCCTGCAGGTGCGCGAGTTCCTCGGCGACGTCTTCGGGAATGAGGTCGCGGCGGGTCGAGAGCACTTGCCCCGCCTTGACCCAGATCGGCCCGAGTTCCGTCAGCGCGGCGCGCAGACGCGCCCCGCGCGGCAACGCGGCAATCGGCTTGCGCGGACGCGGCAGGAACACCCGCAGCCAGCGCAGCGGGCGCAAGGCGTGCTGTTCGTCGATCAGATCGTCGACGCGGTAGCGCACCAGTACCGCGGCGACGTGCACCACGCGCGGCAACAGGCGCAGCGGGGTCATGGCTGGCGGGTTCCGAGCCGGGCGATGCGCGCCGCCAGCCGCTCGGTGCGCTCGCGCAAGTCGTCCACGTCGTCGAGGAAGGCGTTCATCTCGGGGTGCGGGACCGTGACCCGGGCTTCGTCGCGCAACCAGTCGATGGTGTCGTCGCGGAAATGGCGCGCCCCCTCGCCCGCCCACTTCGCGGCATCACCCAGTGCGCGCGCGATCGTGGTCCCGATCACGTCGCCGAACACCGCGGAGAACGCAGCCTCGAAATCGGGGCGGTAATTGCGCGCGAGCTTCTGGACCTGGCGCGCGAGTTCGGCATCGCCGGCGATCTCCACCTTGCCGGGCGGACGCGTGTCACCGTCGCGTCCGAGCACCATCGCCAGCAGCGAACCGGGCGTCGCCTTGACCTCGAAATCGCTGGCGCTGCCGTCACGGCTCGCGTCCGGCGGCGGTTCGATCTGCAGCGTGCTGTTGCGCGCGGCCAGCGCGAACGCAATCTCGGGACCGCGCAGGTAGATGCCGATCCGGTGCCCTTCGAGGCGTCCGATGGCCTCGTGCGTTTCGGGATCGAGCGCCACCAGCCGGTTGAGAGCAAGGGTGAGGGCGAGGCCACCCAGTTTGCGAAGCGGGTGGGGAATCCAGGCGTTCGGTTCGCGGTCGGGCATCATGCAATTGTAGCCGTGTCGTCGCGGCGGGCATCCCTGGTGCGATCGTCCATGCTCGCGGTAGCCCGAGACGCAGAGAGTGGATGGCGTCTCTCGCGCCTTGCAATACCAGACCGGCCTTCCATGGCCTGACTTCTCACGTCGTGCGGTCGTCCATGATCGCTGCGATACAAGACGCCCGTAAGACTGCCACGACTCTGTTCCAGCAACGCCAGAACGGGCATCCTGCCCTTGCATGTTTGTGCGATCGTCCCTGATCGCCGCGGTCCGCAGCACGGAGGCGGAATGGCGTCTCTCGCGCATTGCAATACCAGAACGGCCTTCCATGGCCTGACTTCCCACAACAGCTACTTCGCTCGATGTTGCGTGGCAACCGGCGTGCCGCTACCCTGCGCGCACTCCGTCGGGGAGTAGCCGCCTTCGGATGTCACCGAAGGGCCTGCGTCAACACACTCGGCCGGCAGGCCGTGGCGCAGGCAGCCCGCGAGGCTGGCGAGACCGACAGTCCCAGCGCGCGTGTCCGGGCCGGAGCGCACGCCGGGATTGTCGCGTGTCACCGGCCCCGGGATATCCCTTGGAAGCCTTCCTCGTTTCACTCGGTGCCGTCGCACTCGCCGAAATCGGCGACAAGACGCAATTGTTGTCGCTGGTGCTGGCGGCCAAGTTCCGCAGGCCGTGGCCGATCTGCGCCGGCATCCTCGTCGCTTCGTTGCTGAGCCATGCGATCGCCGCCGAACTGGGCGCGTGGCTCGCGCACTGGATGACGCCGGACGTGCAGCGGTGGCTGATCGGGCTTTCGTTCCTGGCCGTTGCGGCCTGGGCGTTGTTGCCCGAAAAGGAAGTGCACGTCGATGCGCCGCCGCGCCCGGCGCATGGCGTATTCCTCGCTTCGGTGGTGGGGTTTTTCGTTGCCGAACTGGGTGATCGCACCCAGATCGCGACGGTGGTGCTCGGCGCGCACTACCAGCCGCTCTGGCAAGTCATCGTGGGCAGCACCGCCGGGATGCTGGTTGCGAACGTGCCGGTCGTGTTGCTCGGCGCGCGTTTCGCGACACGCCTGCCGCTGCGCGCGACACGGTTTGTCGCTGCGGCGTTGTTCGCCGCGCTGGGCGCGTGGATCCTGCTGCGCTGAACGCGCATTCTTCGATCAACGCTCCGAGCGGGAGCAGCTGTTGTGGAGAGTCATGGATGGCCGTTCGGACACTTCGCTTATCGCGATCCACGGTTTGAAAAACGCCAATCGCATGCTGCCACGATCATGGACGATCGCAATCATGTGCCGCCGGGAAACCCCAGCTGCCGCCAAGCTTCGTACACCGCGATCGCGACCGCGTTGGACAGGTTGAGGCTGCGGTTGTCCGGTTGCATCGGCAGGCGCAGGCGCCGGGCTTCGGGCAAGGTTCGCAGGACGGTTTCGGGCAGGCCGCTGGTTTCGCGTCCGAACAGCAGTGCATCGCCGTCGGCGAAGCGGGTCTCCGTGTAGCGGAGTCGTGCGTGACTGGTGAACGCGAATACGCGCGGCTGCTGCAGCCGTTCGAGGCAGGCCGCGAGGTCGTCGTGGGCCATCAGGTTCACGAATTCGTGGTAATCGAGTCCGGCGCGGCGCAGCTTGGCATGCTCGAGTCCGAAGCCGAGCGGCCGGATCAGGTGCAGCGATGCACCGGCGTTCGCGCACAGCCGGATCACGTTGCCCGTGTTCGGTGGAATCTCCGGCTGGTACAGGATGACGTGCAGCACCCGGGCATTATGGTGCGATCGTCCATGATCGCCGCAGGGCTGAATGAAGTCGGTGCCTGGATGGAGTCGCAGAACCAGCCAGAACCGCCTTCCTTGGCCTGACTGCCCACGCAAGCTGAGCGCTCAGCCGTTCCCCTTTTGGGTTGCGCGCAGGCGCCAGCCGGTGCGCAGATGGCACCAGAGCTCCGGATGCGTCACCCGCCTTCGGATCAGTGCAGGCCGATCGCGACGATGCCGCAGACGACGGCGAGCGCCGCCATTGCGAACATGCTCCGCATGAGGATCGACTCGACTTTCATGGCCCCTGCCCATTGCTGTCGAAACCGGACGTCCCGGCCCGGAATGCGAAGCACGGCCCGTGCCACGGTGCGGCCACCCCCGCCGGACCCGCGAAAAGCGGGCGGGGGAACGACTGCAAAACGTGAACGGCGTCACGCTCCGGCAATTGCTACCAGGGCAGCTCGGCACCGTCGTAGGCGAGAAATTTCCCGGCGTCCTCGATGCCGGCGCGTTCAATCAGTCCGAGCAACGCGTGTGCGGAGTCGCCCGGCGCCAGGGTCGCCCCCTGGCCGCCCATGGCCGTTTTCAGCCAACCCGGATGGACGGCGAGCACCACGATCCCGCGCGGGGCGAGTTCCGCCGCCAGCCGCTTCACCGCCATGTTGAGCGCGGCCTTGCTCATCGCGTAGCTCATGGTGCGGAAGCGCGCCGACTGCGCGATCGAGGCGATCTGGGAGCTGATGCAGAGCACCCGCGGTTTGTTGCCGAGCGCCAGCAGCGGCGCCAGCGCCTGGGTGATGAGGAGCGGCGCGCTGGCGTTGACCGCAAAGCTCTCCGCGAGCGAGGCGGCCATGACGTTGCCGAAGCGTTCGCCGGAAACCAGCACGCCCGCATTGTTGATCAGGAGGTCCACGCGCTGCAGGTGCCTGGCCGCCGCCGCCGGCAGTGCGTCGATCGCGTCCGGGTCGGCGACGTCCAGCGGCTGGATCGCCAGCCGGTCCTCGTGGGACGCGCGCAGGGCGTCGAGGACGCCGGCGTGCGCCGGGTCGCGGCAGCAGGCGAGCACGCGCGCACCGCGTTCCAGCAGTTCGGTGACGAACGCCAATCCGAGCCCGCGATTGGCGCCTGTGACGAGGCAGCGTTGCATGCGTTTTCCGGAGGCCGGGACACAGTGTAAACCGGTCCCCCCGCCGCGGCTCATTCTCCTGTTCCGGGATGGGGTCGCGCGGGCGACCTGGACGGAGGCACGGCGCCGGGGTCCGCGAAAACGTCCCACGATTCCCGGATTCCGCCTGGCTGCATCCCGGCGACGGTTCTCCTCGATGGCCGCAAACCCGCCGGGGAAGTCACCGTACAATGCAGCCATGAGAGAAACGCACACCCCCGGCGTCACCACCCACTTCGGCTACCGCGAAGTCCCGGTCGCCGAAAAGCAAAAACTGGTCGGCGAGGTGTTCTCGTCGGTCGCCGGCAAGTACGACGTGATGAACGACCTGATGTCGTTCGGCGTGCACCGATTGTGGAAGCGGTTCTTCGTCGCGACCTCAGGCGTCCGCAAAGGTGATCGCGTGCTCGACCTTGCCGGTGGCACCGGCGACATCGCCGCCTTGCTGCTGCCGCGGGTGGGCGGCGAGGGCGAGGTGGTGATTGGCGACATCAACGCCGCCATGCTGCAGGCGGGCCGCGATCGCCTGCTGGACCGCGGGTTGCTGGAGGGCCTGCGGTGGACGCAAATCAATGCCGAGGCGCTGCCGTTTCCGGATGAATCGTTCGATGCGGTGACGATCGCATTCGGCCTGCGCAACGTCACCGACAAGGACAAGGCGCTCGCGGAAATGCATCGCGTGCTGAAACCCGGCGGCCGCGTGCTGATCCTCGAATTCTCCAGGGTCAACCAGAATTGGCTGAAACCGCTCTACGACTTCCATTCGTTCCGGGTGCTGCCACGGATCGGCAAGCTCGTCGCGCACGATGAGGGCAGCTATCGCTACCTCGCCGAATCGATCCGCAAGCATCCGGACCAGGCGACCCTGAAGGCGATGATGGAGGCGGCTGGATTCCTGGGTGTGGAAGTGCGCAACCTTTCGGCCGGCATCGTGGCGATCCATCGCGGTTACCGTGTTTGATGCGATCGTCCCTGATCGCTGCCTCACGAATGTGATCGGTGGTAGCAGCGCCTCGGGTCGTCAAGACCAGGACGGCCATCCATGGCCTGACTTCTCACAACATCCGCTTCGGAGGCGACGTCCAGCGACACATCCATGCGAGAGCATTACCCCGACATCGAGCCGTATCGCACCGAACACTTTCCGGTAAGCAGCCGGCACACGTTGTATGTCGAGGAATGCGGCAACCCCGGCGGACTTGCGGTGGTGTTCCTGCACGGTGGACCCGGTGCGGGCCTCGCGCGTTACCACCGCCGTTTTTTCGATCCGGACCGTTACCGGATCGTGCTGTTCGACCAGCGCGGCGCGGGACGTTCGACGCCATTCGCGGACCTCGAAGACAACACCACCCGTGATCTCGTCGCAGACATCGAGAAGATCCGGGAGCACCTGGCCATCGAGCGCTGGCTGGTGTTCGGCGGCTCGTGGGGTTCGACGCTCGCGCTCGCTTATGCCGAGGCGCATCCGGATCGCGTGTTGGCGCTCGTGCTGCGCGGGATTTTCCTGGGTCGTCCCGCGGAAATCCGTTGGTTCTACGAGGAAGGCGGCGCTTCGCGGCTCCTGCCCGACAAATGGCAGCGGTATGCAGCCACGGTCCCCCGAGAAGAACGCGGGCAGATGCTCGAGGCGTACTGGAAGCGCCTGACGTCCGACGACGAATCCGAGCGGCTGGCTGCGGCGCGCGCGTGGGGTGCGTGGGAAGGATCGGCGCTCACGCTGGGGGAGAGTCCGGAGACCGAGGCGGAATTCTCGGCGCCGGCAGTCGCGGTCAGCCTGGCGCGGATCGAAGCGCACTATTTCCGCAACCATGCATTTCTCGAACCGGATCAACTCCTGCGCGACATCGGAAGGATTCGCGGCATCCCCGCCACGATCGTGCACGGCCACTACGACCTCATCTGTCCGGTCAAGAGCGCGTTCGACCTGCACGAGGCGTGGCCGGAAGCGGAGTTCCACGTCGTGCTGTCGGGGCACGCGGCTTCCGAGCCCGCGATCGTCGACAAGCTGGTCGAAGCGACCGACCGGCTCGCCGGGCGGTTCGCGCGATGCGGCTAGGCCGCGGCCCGCAAGTCCGCAGTGACCGTGCCCCAGTTCGCGACCTCGGCTTCATGGCCGGCGTCGCGCCAGGTTTCCGCCAGCGCGCAGGCATACCAGCCCTGCATCGACGGCAGCGCCAGCAACCGTTGCGCATAGGCCTCCGCGGCGGCATCGAGTGGAGGCGCATAGGTCTGGATGCGGAACGCGACCGGCGCGTAGAACGCATCGGCCGCGGTGAATTCGGCACCGGCCAGGAATGGCCCGCCGAAACGGCGAATGCCCTCGATCCACAATTCGTTGATCCGCGCAAGGTCGCGCGACAGTGGCTCGCCGACGCGGTGCAACTTCACGCGGATGCCGCAGTTCATGGTGCACTGCTCGCGCAGCGCCGCGAATCCCGAGTGCATTTCCGCGGCCACCGAACGCGCGAACGCGCGGGCTTCCCCGTCGTGCGGCCAAACGCCCGGGTGGCGTTCCGCGACGTATTCGGCGATCGCCAGCGAATCCCACACCACGGTGGCGCCGTCGACGAGGCACGGGACCTTGCCGCTGGGCGAGAACCTGCGGAACGCCTGCCAGCTCGAGCCGGTCTCGAACGGCACCAGCTTTTCCTCGAACGGGATGCCGCGCTCGTGCAGCAGTACCCACGGCCGCAGCGACCACGACGAATAGTTCTTGTTGGCGATGTACAGGTTGTACATGGAATGGCTCCCGGCGACGAAGCGCCGATTCTACGCCGCAACGAGGCTCCGACCGCGCCCGTGCGCCAGCGCGGGTGCCGCGGACGGATGGCATACTGACCGTTTCCGTGATCGACAGGATCGTCGCCATGCGCCTTCTTCCGACCGTCGCCCCCGGCGCGTTCGTGCCGCCGGTCGCCGCGCAGGCCGCCGATCCGCATTCGTACGCGCAGCCGCGGGACGTCCGCGTCAAGCACCTCGACCTGGACCTCACGGTGGATTTCGCGCACAAGCAACTCGATGGCGTGGCAACCCTGACGCTCGACTGGCGAAATCCCGAAGCGCGCGAGCTGGTACTCGACACCAGTGCGCTGCAGATTGCGGCGGTGGAAGCGCTGGACCCCGAGGGTCATGCACACACCCTGTGGTTCAAGCTGGCGGAACCGGTCAAGGCGATGGGCTCGAAGCTCACGATCGAAGCGCCCAGGCACCCGCAACAGGTGCGAATCGCGTACAAGACCTCCCCGTCCGCGTCGGGACTGCAGTGGCGCGAGTCCGCGCAGACCGCGGGCAAACGGCATCCGTTCCTGTTTTCGCAATCCCAATCGGTGCATGCGCGCTCGTGGATCCCGCTGCAGGATTCGCCGTTCGTCCGCTTCAGTTGGCACGCCCACGTCGCCGCGCCGAAGGATTTGCGCGTGGTGATGAGCGCACCGAACGATCCGAAGCATCCGCTCGAGGGCTCGTTCGATTTCATCCAGACGCACCCGGTGCCGTCCTACCTGATGGCGATCGCGGCCGGCGACCTCGCCGTGCGCGAGACCGGGCCGCGCAGCGCGGTGTATGCGGAACCCTCGGTGGTCGCCAAGGCCGCGCATGAGTTCGAAGACACCGAGAAGATGATCGAGGCTGCCGAGACGCTGTACGGGCCGTATCGCTGGGGGCGCTACGACATCCTGGTGCTGCCGCCCTCCTTCCCCTACGGCGGCATGGAAAACCCGAACATGACGTTCGCCACGCCGACGGTACTGGTGGGCGACAAGTCGCTGGTGTCGCTGGTCGCGCACGAACTCGCGCACTCGTGGTCGGGAAACCTGGTGACCGCCGCGTCGTGGCGCGACATCTGGCTGAACGAAGGCATCACCACCTACGTGCAGGGCCGCATCACCGAGGCCCTCTATGGGCAGCGCCAGGCCAACGAGGAAACCCTGCTCGCCGTCCGCAACCTCGAAAAGACCATCGGCGCGATGCCGGAGAACGCGCAGCGCCTCGCACCCGAGCCGCGCCAGGTCGATGCCGACGACGAGCTTTCCCATGTCGCCTACGACAAGGGCTCGTGGTTCTTGCGCACGCTGGAAGACAAGTTCGGGCGCCAGGACTTCGACCGCTACCTCGAAGGGTATTTCAACCACTTCGTGTGGCACAGCATCACCACCGAACAGATGCTCGCCTACCTGAAATCCAACCTGATCGAGGAGTATCCCGGCAAGCTGGGTTGGGACGAGGTCGAGGCGTGGGTGTACGGCGCCGGAATCCCGAAGGATGCGCCGATCCCCGACTCGCCGCGCTTTGCCGCGATCGACCGCGAACGATCGGAATTCCTCGACCGCAAGCTCGCCGCGGACAAGCTCGACGCGACGTCATGGAATACCCAGGAATGGATGTACTTCCTCGATCGCCTGCCCGACGCGCCCCGGCTCGACAGGATGCAGGCTCTGGACGCCGCATGGCACCTGACTGGAACCCCCAATGCCGAGATCGGCATGCGCTGGTACGTGCGCGCGATCCGGGCCGGCGACAAGGCGGCATGGCCGGCGGCCGCCGAACACGTGACCCGGATTGGACGGCTCTACTTGACGATGCCGGTGTACAAGGCGTTCGTTGCGACGCCTGAGGGTCTTGCCTATGCCGAGCAGGTCTACGCCGGCGCCAAGGACGGCTACCACCCGCTGACGCGGATGGCGGTCGAGCGGTTGTTCGAGCGCACGCGGGCGGGCGTGGAGAAGAACCAGACCGCACCGAGCGGGGCCTGACCCCGCATGGCGCAGGATTCCGCACGCAACCCGGTACTCGCGCGCGTTGCACGGCGCCTCAGGATCCTCGGCATCGCGATCATCGCGGTGGCGGTGGCGGGGCTCGCGGTGTACCTGATCGCACCGCGCGTAGTGCTGGACGGTGCGATCGCGTGGCAGACGTGGCGCGACGGACTGCACCAGGAGACGCTGAACGTCGGCGACACCCGCTGGGACTATGTCGCCGGTGGCAAGAAGGAGGGGCCGCCGCTGGTGTTGCTGCATGGCTATGGCGGCTCCTACGCCGACTGGCTGCTCGCAGCCCGCGACCTCACACCCAATTTCCACGTGATCATTCCCGACCTGCCGGGGTGGGGCGACTCGACCCGGATCGCGGGTGCGGATTACGGCTACGGGGCGCAAGTGGATCGCCTGCACGGGTTCGTCGACGCGTTGCACCTGGGGCAAATCGCGCTGGCCGGGCATTCGATGGGCGGCGCGATCGCGGGTCTCTACGCCGCGAAATACCCGAGGGATGTCGCGGCATTGGCGCTGGTCGACAGCGCCGGCGTCCGCTTCAAGAAAAACGCTTTCGTGCGCGAGCTCAAAGCCGGCACGAACCCGTTCGACATCGACAATCGTGCCGAATTCCGGCACCTCGAGTCGATGCTGTTCGCCGATCCGCCATCGGTGCCGCCGCGGATCCAGGACGTGTTCATCGAGCGCTCGCAGCAGAACCGTGCATTCCGGGACAAGGTGATGCGCGAGATCACCGCGCCCGGTTCGCGCTACGCGCTCGCGCCGAAGCTGTCCGACATCACCGCGCCCACGCTCGCGATCTGGTGCATGCAGGACCGGATCATCGATCCGTCGGCACTGGATGCCATCCGCAAGGGGCTGACGCATTCGCCGGACATCGGGGTCACCGAACTCCACGGTTGCGGCCACATGTCGATCATGGAAAAGCCGCACGAGGTCGCGAACGCGATCACGCACTTCGTGCTGTTGCCGTGAGCGGTCGTCCGGAGCGGCGCACGCGCAGCGGTTGCCGGGGAACTCGGCCACGGCGTGGAAGTCTTTGCAGCATGTTCCGTGTTCCCGCCGCGCTCCTGCTGTTCGCCTGCACCACGGGGCTGGCGCAACCGCCCGGCAGCGTGCCCGCGCAGGCTGCGAGCGCCAACGCGACGCCCGCTCCCGCTTCCTCGATCCCGACGCTCCAGGCCATCACTGTTACCGGCGTAGTGCCGGGGCCGGGGCTCTGGAAGATCAGCAGCGGCGATCACGTGATGTGGATCCTCGGGGTGGTGCCGACGCTCCCTGCCGGGATCGAGTGGCACTCCGCGCAAGTCGAGCAGGCGATTGCGGAATCGCAGGCCGTACTGGAGTCGCCTGGCGTCAAGCTGAAGATCGATACCAACTGGTTCGGGAAACTGTTCCTGTTGCTGCCGGTGTATCGCGCGCAACGCATCCCCGACGGCAAGACGCTCGCCGACGTGCTGCCCCCGCCGCTCTACACCCGCTGGCAGCTCGCAAAGCAGCGCTACTTCGGCGACGATCACGGCATCGAGCGCTACAAGCCGATCATCGCTGCGCTCAGGCTTCTCAGGGAAGCGTTCAAGCAGAATGGTTTGCGCGGGGCAGGTGAGATCGATGACACCGTGAAAGCACTGGCGAAGCAGCACGGCGTGAAGCTGGTCGACACCCGCACCACCTTGGAAATCCGTCACCCGCGCGATGCCGTCAAGGCTTTCGCCGCGGCCGGGCCCGACGGGACCGCCTGCCTCGCACTGGTGCTGGACATGGTGGAAAAGCAGATTCCCGACGTGCGTGCGCGCGCCAACGCGTGGGCCACCGGCGACATCGCGACGCTTCGCCGGGTGCCCGAGAGCGGCTATCGCGACTCCTGCAAATCGGCGATCACCGGAGCCGGTTTCGCCAGGTCCCTCGGCATCGCCAATCTGCCGATGCAGGTCGAGGAGCATTGGCTCGGCGCCGCCGATGCCGCGCTCGGCGCGAATGCCCAGAGCTTCGCGATCTTGCCGATGCCCGAGCTGCTCGACCCGGACGGCTATCTCGCGGCATTGCGTGCGCGCGGGTACACGGTCGCGTCGCCCGACGAACAGCCGGCGGATGAAGCGGCGCCGGCCACGAGCGTCGCGCCCGCTTCCGCGGCATCGGTACATTGAGCGGCGGTCACCGATGCTCGTGCTGTTCAACAAACCATTCGACGTGTTGTGCCAGTTCACCGATCGCAGCGACCCGCCGCGGCGCACGCTGGCCGAGTTCGGGTTGCCGCCCGGCGTATACCCGGCCGGTCGCCTGGATCGCGATTCGGAGGGCCTGTTGCTGCTCACGGACGACGGCGTGCTGGCGCACCGGATCACCGATCCGCGCCACGCGTCGCCGAAGACCTACGTCGTGCAGGTCGAGGGCCGCCCGGACGAAGCGACGTTGCAGAAGCTCCGCGCGGGCGTCGCATTGAAGGACGGCGTGACCCGACCGGCGCAGGCACGCCTGCTGGCGGCCGCGCCCGAATGGCTGTGGCCCCGCGAACCGCCGGTGCGGTTTCGCAAGACGGTGCCGGACGCCTGGATCGAACTCACGATCCGCGAAGGCCGCAACCGCCAGGTTCGGCGCATGACCGCTGCCGTGGGGTTGCCGACCCTGCGGCTGATCCGCATCCGTGTCGGCGACCACGCGCTGGATGGCCTTGCCCCGGGGACATCGCGCATCCACGCCCCGGCACCGCCCCGGCGGCGCACACCCGCCTCCAGGCAAAGTACGCGACGATGAGCTTCAAGGATCATTTCTCCGGACATGCGAACCTGTACGTGAAGGCGCGCCCGCGCTATCCGGACGCACTGTTTGCCTGGATCGCCGACGAGGCGCCCGCGCGCGGATGCGTGTGGGATGCAGGCTGCGGCAACGGACAGGCGAGCGTCGCGCTGGCGCGGCATTTCGAATGCGTGGTCGGGACCGATCCGAGCGAGCGGCAGATCGGGCAGGCGGTGGCCGACCCGCGGGTGGAATACCGCGTCGAGCCGGCCGAACACACCTCGTTCGCCGGCCACGCTGCCGATGCGGTCACGGTGGCACAGGCGCTGCATTGGTTCGACCTGGACGCGTTCATACGCGAAATGCGGCGGGTGGCAAAACCGGGCGCCCTGTTCGCGGCGTGGTCGTACGCGAACTGCAGCGTGACACCCGCGCTCGATGCGATCGTCGCGGAGCTCTACGGCGGTGTGCTGGGTCCGTACTGGCCACCGGAACGCAGGCTGGTCGAAGAAGGCTATGCGTCGCTGGCGCTGCCAATCGCCCCGGTCGCGGCGCCTGCCTTCGAGATGCGCGCCGACTGGAGCGCCGCGCAGTTCCTCGCCTACCTGTCGTCGTGGTCGGCCGCGCAACGCCACCGCAACGCGACCGGCGTAGATGCCGTTGCCGCGGTCGCGGACGAGGTGCGTGCCGTGTGGGGCGATGCGGCGCAGCCACGGCCGGTGCGCTGGACGCTCGCGATCCGCGCGGGACGTGTCACCCAGGAGCGGACCGCGCCCGCGACCGTGCACGGGCAATGCGGTCGCGGCCAACCGTAATGAGGGCGCTGCGCGCCGGACCGCTCCTACAGCGGCAGCCCAAAGAACGCGCGGCTCGCCGCGGTCGCATTCGCCGCGGTCGTTGCCGGCGCTTCGCCGCGCTCGCGGGCGACGGCTTCGCAGATGTGAGCGAGGTACATCGGTTCGTTGCGGCGATCGGCGGGCGGCGGCCGGATGTCGCGCGGCAACAGGTACGGTGCGTCCGTTTCCAGCAGCAGACGATTGGAAGGAATCGAGCGCACCAGTTCGCGCAAGTGGGTGCCGCGGCGTTCGTCGCAGATCCAGCCGGTGATGCCTATGTGGCAATCGAGGTCGAGGTAGTCGAACAGCGCGCGGCGCTCGTCGGTGAAGCAATGTACCACCGCGCCGGGAACCTGGTCGCGCGCGGATTTCAGCAGCGCGAAGAAGTCGTCGTGGGCGTCGCGCTGGTGCAGGAACAGCGGCATGCGGAGGTCCACCGCGATCGCGAGCTGCTTCTCGAATGCGGCGCGCTGTGCCGGACGCGGCGAGAGGTCCCGAAAGTAGTCGAGGCCGGCTTCGCCCACCGCCACTACTTGCGGCTCGCGCGCCAGGGTCCGCAGGAGCCTGTCCGTTTCCGCGCCGTAATCACCAGCGTGGTGCGGGTGCACACCGGCGGTGGCGTAAAGCTTGCCAGGGTGCGTGCGCGCAAGCTCCAGCGCGTGCTCGCTGCCCACGCCCGAAGCTCCGGTCACGATCATCTGCTCGACGCCCGCGTCCCGGGCACGCTCCAGCACCGCGTCGAGGTCGTTGCGGAAGGATTCGTGGGTGAGGTTGGCGCCGATATCGATCAGTTGCATGAATTGAGGAGCGGAGACTCGTGACTCGCGAAGCGTAACAAACCCGCCCGAAGGGATGGCAAGGCGAGGTATCGCGCGCGACGTCCTTGGCGGGCAAGGGGCCGAGCAGGCCGCACCTACAATGCCGCGATGCATGTTGAAGCCGACGATTTTCCCATCACGCCCTTGCTTCCGGCGATTCGCGCCAGTCTGCGCGAACACCCGCGGCTGGTGCTCGAGGCGCCACCCGGCGCGGGGAAGACCACGCGGGTGCCTCCGGCATTGTTGGACGAAGCATGGCTGGCGGGTGGCAGGATCGTGCTGCTGGAACCGCGCCGGATCGCCGCGCGTGCCGCAGCGGAGTTCATGGCGGCGCAGCTTGGCGAAGCCGTCGGCCGGACGGTCGGCTATCGCATCCGGTTCGAGTCGCGCGTATCGGAGGCCACGCGCATCCTGGTCGTCACCGAGGGCATCCTGACGCGCATGCTGCAGGATGATCCGGCGCTCGCCGGCATCGGTGCGATCCTGTTCGATGAATTCCACGAGCGGCACCTCGCCGGCGATCTGGGCGCGGCGCTGGCGCTGGACGTGCAGGCGGGCCTGCGGCCGGACCTGCGCCTGGTGGTGATGTCGGCGACACTGGAGGGCAACCGCGTCGCCGAATGGCTTTCGGCGCCCGTGCTGCGCAGCGAAGGCCGCGCGTTCCCCATACGGATCGAGCATCTGCTGCCACGCCGCGACGAGGCGCTCGAATCGCAGGTGCGGCGCGCGGTGCAGCAGGCGCTCGCGGACACCGATGGCGACGTGCTGGCGTTCCTGCCGGGCCGGCGCGAGATCGCGCAGGCGCAAAGGCTGCTTACGGAGATCCTCTCTCCTCGGGAGAGGGTGGCCGGAGGCGGGACCAGACTCCGGGATCGTGCGCAGGACCCGAACCCTCAACCCAACCCCGCTCCCGAGCGACGAGGGGCTTCAATCCCCGGAATCAAAATTCTCGCCCTCCACGGCGAGATGTCGCTGGCCGAGCAACAGGCTGCGTTGGCCCCGGCGGAGCCAGGCACGCGTCGCGTGATCCTCGCCACCAACCTCGCCGAATCCTCGCTGACGGTTCCGGGAGTGCGCGCGGTCGTCGATTCGGGCCTCGCGCGCGAACCGCGCTTCGATCCGAACTCCGGTTTCACGCGGCTCGCGACCGTCCAGGTGTCGCGGGCATCCGCCGATCAGCGCGCCGGTCGCGCGGGGCGGTTGGCGCCGGGCATCGCGTTTCGGCTGTGGCCGGAAAGCCGACGGCTCGACCCCGCTCGCACGCCGGAGATCGCACAAGCCGAATTGTCGGGGCTGGCGCTCGAATTGGCGGCGTGGGGTGTCGGTGCCGACGTCGGGGCGCTGTCGTGGCTCGACCCGCCGCCTCCGGGTGCGCTCGCCCAGGCACGCGGGCTCTTGCAGGGGCTCGGCGCACTCACCGGGGATCTGCGCATCACGCCGCTCGGCCGGGACATCCTGCAACTCGGGGCCGCGCCGCGCCTCGGCAACGCCGTGCTGCGCGCACCGGAGCCGCAGCGCGCGCTGGTCGCGGACCTGCTGGCGCTGCTGGAATCGCGTTCGCCTTTGCGCGGATTCAACGACGACCTGCGTGCGCGCCTCGAGGCGTTGCACCGCTTCCGCGACCGCGGAATGCGCGCTGCCGGCCACGCGGATGCGGCAGCGCTGGCGGCGATCGAACAGACGGCGCGCGGTTGGCGCAAGCGTCTTCGCCTGCGGCACGGCGCCAGCGGGACGCCGGGCGCGCTCGTCGTCGGCGACCGATTGCTGCACGCGTTTCCGGACCGCGTCGCCAGGCGCGACGATCAGGACCCGCGCCGTTACCGGCTGGCGAACGGGCGGGGCGTGCGGCTGCGCGAGGACTCGACGCTGCATGGCGAACCCTGGCTGGTGATCGCCGAGGCGCGCTTCGACGTGCGCGACAGCCTGGTGCTGGCCGCCGCGCCGTTCGATCGCGAACTCCTGCAGCGCGACTATCCGTCCCGGGTCGCGCACGAACGCGTGCTGCGCGCGAACACGAACGGCGTGCTCGAAGCCTTCGAGGAAACCTGCTTCGGCGCGATCGTGCTGGAGCGCCGCGCGGTGCCCACGAATCCCGACGACGCGCTGGCGGCACTTCTGGCGACGATCCGCGCGCGCGGCCTTGCCATGTTGCCATGGAGCGATGCCGCATCCCGGCTGCGCGCGCGCATCGCATGGCTCCGGCAGGTGCTGCCGGAGGCCGGCTTGCCGGACGTGTCGGGCGCAACGCTGCTGGAGTCGCTGGAATCGTGGCTGGCGCCCGCGCTCGCCGGCAAGCGCAAGCTCGCCGCATTGTCCCCACAGGACTTGTCGAACGCATTCGGGGGCCTCCTCGACTGGCCGCAGCGCAAACTGCTCGACGAGGCCGCGCCGGAGACGATCGCGGTGCCGAGCGGCATGACCCGCAAGCTCGATTACGCGGAGCCCGCCAGGACGGGCGAGGGAGTCGCTTCGCCGGTCCTGGCTGTCAAACTCCAGGAACTGTTCGGCCTTGCGGAAACCCCGCGGGTCGCGGGCGGACGCGTGCCGGTCACCCTGCACCTCCTGTCGCCAGCCGGTCGGCCGATCCAGGTGACCCAGGACCTGCGCGGTTTCTGGGAGCGCACCTATCCCGAAGTGAAGAAGGAATTGAAGGGGCGCTACCCGAAACACCCCTGGCCCGAGGATCCATGGTCCGCCGTGCCGACGCACCGACCGAAGCCTCGTCGCTGAAGCATGCGTCCCGGATGGAGCCGCCCACGGCGTCTCCCGGCCGCCGCGACGGCGGCAGCGCGAGCGGGGCTCGTGCCGCCGCCAGCGCCACCGTCAATGGGTGGCGGGCCCTGGCGCCGGCTGCTGCCAGGATGCGGGCCCCACCGCATGGTCGCCGTACTTGCCGGACAACCCGGGATAGCGCTGGCCGGTTGGTTTGCCGTCGGGCCCGAGTTTCGGGGAGCGGGCGAAGCTGCCGGCAAAACCCGGGAACTCGACCGGGCTTTCCCAGCCATCCTTGCTGACGGCCGATACCCCGAAGAAATAATCGTCGAGGATGATGTTCTTCAACATTACCGAATCGGTGTCGCCGGCCTTCTGCACGTGCTGCCATTGCGGCGCGGTGGTTTCGCGCCACCACGCGTCGTAGCGCCCGGCGCCGGGGGAGGGCTTCCATGACAACGTGGTGTCGTAGGCGACCGCGCCCTTCACCTCGAGATCGGCCGGCGGCGGTGGCGCCATCGCCAGGGAAGCCATGGTGATCGCATCGAGGCGCGTGGCGTTGGCAAGGTAGTCGAAATCGACGCCGGAAACGACGTCGCCGTAGTGCACGCCGTTCTCGACCCGCACGTCCTGGTGCTGGCGATCGTAAGCCTCGTTCGACTCGGTCAGCCGCACCGCGGGAAAACCCTGCTCGAGGAACGGCACCTGGTCGCCCGAGCGGCCCCAGCGGTCGGTGCGATAGACCATGCGCACGTGAAAGTCGTCGAGGTATTTTTCCGCCAGTGCGGCCATGTAGCGGGCGAGGTTGCGCGAGGGCGAGTCCACGCCGCCCCCGTGGTAGCGGCGGTATGCGGCCTGCTCCAGCGTCTCGTTGCTCTTGGTGCCTTCGGAAAACACCCGGATGGCGTGCGGGTCGCGGGCGCCGTTGCCGCCGTGCGAGTTGCCGACGATGTCGTTGTTGAGGTCGGCTTCGACCTTCCAGCCGTGGTCGACCGCGTATTGCGCGATGATCCTGCCCCCGTACAAGCCCTGCTCCTCGCCCGAATCGGCCGAATACACGAGCGTGGCCGGGAACTTGTATTTCGACAGCACCCGCGCGGCCTCGAGCAGCGCCGCGACCCCGGAACCGTCGTCGTCGGCGCCGGGCGAATCGCCGGTCGCGTCCGTGACGTCGCTGCGGCGCGAGTCGAGGTGCGCGGTCATCACGATCACGCGATCCGGATCGCTGGTGCCGCGCTGGATCGCGACGACGTCCATCACCTCGGCGCCGGCCCTGGGCATCCGCGGACCCGTGAACGATTGCGCGGGCTTCACGATTTCGAGGCAACCGCCGCAGCCCTTCGAGATGTCACCGAACTGGGCGGCCACCCAGCGCCGCGCCGCGCCGATGCCGCGGGTCTTCGAGGTGGTGGTCGAAAGCGTGTGGCGGGTGCCGAAACCGACCAGTGCCACATCGGTCGCACGCAGGTTGGACGCCCGCACCGCACCCGCGATCGCGTGCAGCTCCGGATGGGTGTTGACGGGCGGCGGTGCGGCGAAAGCAACCGCGGTCACCAACGATGCGGCAACGAGCGCGGACAATGAACGAATACGCGACATGGCAGTCCCTCCAGAGGCAACCGTACGAGCGTAGTCTGCCGGCGTCGCGATTGCACGTGGCGAAGGTCAGTGTGCCGCTGCCAGCAACTGTGCGGCGTGCCACGCTGCGATGCGATGGTCGCCGGAGAGGAAATACGGCCAGGTTGCGAACGGCGCCACGCCCTTCGGTTCATCGCTCTGGTCGCTGGTCAGCAGGATGCCGGCCGGATGCGCGCGGCACCAGGCCTGCACCTGGTCACGGGGGATCCATGGCAGCGGCCGGTGCAGGCGACCGGTGTATCCGAACAAACCGTTGTGCCAGGAGACATGCGCGATCGCGACGCGTTGCTCGAACGCCTGCTTCACGAAGGCAGCCTCGGGGCGAACGTCCAGTGCGGGCAAATACGCCAGAGCGCCCGCCAGCATGGCCGCCGAAACGAGCGCCGTCGCCGACAACGCCAGGCAGCGCGGATCACGGCCCCATCGCCACACGGCGATCGCGACGAGCAGCGCCGCCAGCGCCAGCCACGCGATCGCGGGTCGGGGCGGAAAACCGAATGCCTTCGCCGCCTGCCACGGCAGCAGGGCGATCCCGACCGCCGCGAGCAGCGCCAACAGTGCGTACAGCCAAGGCCGCAGCCGCGCTCCGGCCTGCTGCAGCAGCCACGCCCCCGCCAACGCCCAGGCCGGCAGCAGCGGCAGCATGTAATGGATCTGCTTGCCGCTGATCGCGCAGAAGGCGACGAACGGCACGATCCACCAGCACCAGAGGAAGCGGCCGAAGCGTCCGCGCCACAATCCCCCCCACGCCGCGCGCGGCGCGCGCACGGCCAGCACCCATGGCAACAGCAGCAACGGCACCAGCGGCAGGTACCACCAGAAGGGTCGCCGGTGGGCAAAGCTGTGCGCGATGCGTCCGGTGACCTTGTCGACCAGTGGCTGCCAGTACGCCGGCCCGGCGTACCACGCGGCCGGGAGCAGCCAGGCGAGCGCCATCGCTACGCCGATCAGCAACCCGGCGAGCAACGCGACATACCAGCGTGCCTTGTGCCCGCGCGCGGTAACGCTCCATGCCGGCGCCAGCAGCCCTGCGGCCACGATGTGCAGCAACATCACCGGGCCCTTGGCGAGGATGCCGAGGCCGATCGTGAGGCCGAGGGCGACGATGCCGCGCGTCCAACGGGCAGCGTCGAGGTCGAGCAGTGCGTGCAAAGCGCCCAACACGCAAAGCGACAGCAGCAGGTCGAACATGATCGCGGTCGAGAACACGGTGAAGCCGAGGCAGCCGGCCAGCAGCCACATCGCGATGTCGGCGCCGCGCGCCTCCATGCCGAGCCGCGCGGCCAGCCGGCGCAGCGTCAGCAACATCCCGAGGGCGACGATCAGCGCTTCGACGCGTGCGACCCACGTGTGCACGCCGACGATCTTCCAGCCGCCCGCGATCAGCCAGAACAGCAGCGGAGACTTGTCCGAATACCACGCGCCGTTGACGGTCGGCACCAGCCACTGCCCGGAATTGAACATCTCCCAGGCGGCGGTGAGGTAACGGGTCTCGTCGATCGGGATCGGCGGAAACAGGATCGCCAGCGGCAGCAGCAGCACGAACCACAATGCGAGCCACGGCCATTCCCCGAAGCGTCCGAAGCGCCCGGAATTCGAGAAGTCGTTCATCGCGCGCAAGGATAGCGGGGGAGCAACGGCGTTTACGCGATGCCGGTGGCAGCGCGTGTCGCTTCGAGCGCGGGTGACCCTGCATGGCCGCACCGACGCCCGGCACCCTGGAGGGTTGCGCACTTCGGTGAAGTGCGGAGGGGCTGCTACTTGCGCGCGGCTTCGCGCGGCTTGGGCGGTTCGCCCTTCTTGCCGAGTTCCTCGAGCAGCGTCTTCATGTCCTCGGCGTGCTCTTCTTCCTGGGCGAGCACTTCCTCCATGACCCGGCGGGTGGTCGGGTCGTCGTTGCCGAGGTACTGGATGATTTCGCGGTAGCTGTCGATCGCGATGCGCTCGGCGACCAGATCCTCCTTGATCATGTCGACGAGGTCGTCGCCCTCGACGTAATCGGAGTGGGCGCGCGCGGTCAGCCCCTCGGGATTCAGGTTGGGCGCGCCGCCGAGCTGGGTGATCCGCTCGGCGATCCGGTCGGCGTGCTGCTGTTCCTCGCCGGCGTGCTGCAGGAACTCGGCCGCGACGCTCTGCGCGTGGATGCCCGCGGCCATGTAGTAGTGGTACTTGTAGCGCAGGACACAGACGAGCTCGGTTGCCAGCGCCTCGTTCAATACCTTGATCACCGTTTCGCGATCGGCCTGGTAGCCCTGGGTCACCGCGCCCTTTTCGATATGTTCGCGCGCGCGGGCGCGGATTGCCTTGATGTCGGTAAGGAACGGCTTCTGGATGGCCATGGCGGGCCTCCTTCGGGAAATGTGGGCCACGGGGGTCGGTCCAGTGTATGCAGCATGCGTCACGGCGAGGTGAATGGCGGGTTCAGCCGCCGCGCATGGCGATCCGCCGGCGGCCTTCAGACCTTCTGGCGGATGTGCCCACCCTGCTCGCGGAATTCGGCGGCCTTCTCGGCCATGCCTTCGTTCAGCGCCCCGGCGTCGTCGACGCCATGTTCGCGTGCATAGTCGCGCACGTCCTGGGTGATCTTCATCGAGCAGAACTTGGGTCCGCACATCGAACAGAAGTGCGCGGTCTTGGCGGCGTCCTTGGGCAGCGTCTCGTCGTGGAATTCCTTGGCCTTCTCGGGATCGAGGCCGAGGTTGAACTGGTCCTCCCAGCGGAATTCGAAGCGCGCCTTCGAGAGTGCGTTGTCGCGGGCCTGGGCGCCGGGGTGGCCCTTGCCGAGATCGGCCGCGTGCGCGGCGATCTTGTAGGCGACGATCCCTTCGCGCACGTCGTTCTTGTCGGGTAGCCCCAGGTGCTCCTTGGGAGTGACGTAGCAGAGCATCGCGGTACCGTACCAGCCGATCATCGCGGCGCCGATCGCGGAGGTGATGTGGTCGTAGCCCGGCGCGATGTCGGTCGTGAGCGGGCCCAGCGTGTAGAACGGCGCTTCGTGGCATTTCTCGAGTTGCCGGTCCATGTTCTCCTTGATGAGGTGCATCGGCACGTGCCCGGGCCCTTCGATCATCACCTGCACGTCGTGCTTCCAGGCGATGTCGGTGAGCTCGCCGAGCGTATCGAGTTCCGCGAACTGCGCTGCGTCGTTGGCATCGGCGATGCAGCCGGGGCGCAGGCCATCACCGAGACTGAAGGCGACGTCATACGCCTTCATGATTTCGCACATGTCCT
>JAICJG010000139.1 GCA_025928585.1 Rhodanobacteraceae bacterium | reverse complement strand
TGGGTTTGCATCTATCTCTGCGGACTCCGGGTGACGCGGGTCCCCGCGGTGCGTCCGGACGCGGACGGACCGGTGCCGGTGGTGCGGCCGCGCGTGGAGCGCGCCAATGGCTGAACCTCGCCAAGCTCCCTTCGGTCACGAATCGCCGGGAGTGACGACGCGCAAGGTAATCGGCGTCGTCCTCATTTTGGGGGCGGCCGTGGCGATCGCGCTGGTCTTGCTGTGGCTGGCGCTGACCCACTGGGTGATGCCCGAGCACGCGCAGTTGAAAACGCAGCCCGCCATGTTGCCGCCTGCGCCGCGCCTGCAACCACACCCCGACAAAGACCTCACGGCACTTCGCGAGGAGAAGAAGGCGCTGCTGGACGGATATGCATGGGCGGACAAGGCGCACCAGTTCGCGCGGATTCCGATCGGGCGCGCGATGCAGATTTATGTGGGGGAGCAGAAGCGGAAGGCGGGACTCGGGACCGGGGACTCGGGACTCGGGAGCGGTGGCTCTCCTCTCGAATCGGGACCGGGGACCGGGGACCGGGAACCCGGCAACGGCACGGGACCCGGGACCCGGGACGCGCGAGTCGGGAGTGGGCCCCCCGCCGCCGCCTCGTCGGGGCGACAGCCATGAACCGCTTCGCCGCCAGCGCGTGCAGGTTGATTCCCGCGATGCTGCTCGCGTGTGTCGCCGGCACGTGCCTCGCGAGCGCGCAGACGCACGTGCGTGCGCCGCCGGACCTGTTGCAGCGGGTGGGGTTCGATCAGGATCTCGGCGCGCAGGTGCCGATGGACGGAAAATTCCGTGATGCGCACGGCGAACCGGTCAGCCTGCGTGGCCTCGCGAACGGCAAACCAATCCTGCTGGTGCCTGGCTATTTCCATTGCGCAAACCTGTGCGGGATCGTGCGCGCCGGCGTGGCCAATGCCGTCCGTGCGAGCGGCTTCGTGCCCGGCGATCAGTTCAACGTGGTGCTGGTCAGCATCGATCCGCGCGACACACCGAAGTCCGCACTCGTGACCAAGCGCAACGACGCGTTCGCGCACCCCGGCGCGCACGTCCGGCAGTGGCATTACCTCACCGGGCCGGAAGCGGCGAGTGCCGCGCTGATGCGCAGCATCGGCTTCCGCTATTTCCACGACAGCCGCAACGGACAGTTCGACCATGCCGCGGGCGTGGTGTTGCTGACGCCTGAGGGCAAGGTGTCGCAGTACCTGTTCGGCGTGAAGTTTCCGGCGCGGACCCTGCGGCTGGGATTGGTGCACGCCTCGAACAACCGGATCGGCAACCTCGTCGACCATTTCCTGCTCCTGTGTTGCCAGTACGACGCCTCGACCGGCCGTTACACGCTGGTGATCCATCGCGTGATGCAGGGCCTCGGGATCACAACCGCGTTGCTGCTGGGCGTGTTCCTCGTGGCGCTGCGGCGCATGGAGCGGCGGCGCGGCGGGTGGGACGTGCCGGGCAACGGGGGGCCGCGGACATGAGCGCATTGTTGCCGGATGCCTCCACGATGGCACCGCGGGTCGACGTGCTGTTCTGGTACATGATCGGCCTGTGCGGCTTCGTCGCCGTCGGGATCTTCGCGACGATGATCTATTTCGCATTGAAGTATCGTGCTGGTTCGAAGGCCGACCGCACGGGCAAGCACAAGCAGTCGATCGGCGTCGAGGTGACCTGGACGCTGGTGCCGTTCGGCATGTTCATCGCGGTGTTCATCTGGAGCCTGTTCGTGTTCGCGCGCCTGCATTCCCCGCCGGCGGGCGCGCAGACGGTGTACCTCGTCGCCAAGCAGTGGATGTGGAAGATCCAGCACGCGGGCGGCCAGCGCGAAATCAATGCCCTGCACGTGCCCCTTGGCGAGCCCATCCGGCTGGTGATGATTTCCCAGGACGTGATCCACAGCTTCTCGGTTCCCGCGTTCCGGGTGAAGCAGGACGTGCTGCCCGGCACGTACACGGACCTCTGGTTCACGCCGACCGAGACCGGTCGCTATTCGTTCTATTGCGACCAGTATTGCGGCCTCGACCATTCCAGGATGATCGGCGACGTGGTGGTGATGGCTCCCGCGGACTACGCGCGCTGGCTGGCGAAGAACCCGGCGCCCGAGAACGTCGCGGCCCGCGGTGCCGCGTTGTTCCGCAGCCGCGGCTGCAGCGGCTGCCATGGCGCCAATGCCTCGGTGCACGCGCCGGACCTGGACGGCCTGTATGGACGCACGGTGCACCTCGCCGACGGGAGCACCGTGATCGCCGACGACCGCTACATCCACGACTCGATCCTGCTGCCGGACAAGCAGGTCGTCGCCGGTTTCGCGCCGATCATGCCGTCGTTCGAGGGCCAGTTGAGCGAGGAAGAGATCCTCGAGCTCGTGGCCTACATCAAGTCCACCACGGCCACCGCGCACCAACCGCCTTCAGTCGGCTCGGAGAGTACCCATGAGCGCCATTGATGCGGGAATCGTTCCGCAACCCAAGCCGGAATCCGCCGCGCCCAGCTTCTACAGCGGCGACCAGAGCCTGCGCGGCTGGCTGTTCACGCGCGACCACAAGCGCATCGCGATCCTCTACACCCTGAGCATCACGCTGTTCTTCGGTCTGGGCGGTGCTGCCGCCGCGATGATCCGCTACGACCTGATCGTGCCGTCCGGGGAACTCGCGACCGAGGTCTACAACAAGGCGTTCACCTTCCACGGCGTGGTGATGGTGTGGTTCTTCCTGCTGCCCTCGATCCCGGTGACGCTCGGGAATTTCCTGCTGCCGATCATGATCGGTGCGCGCGACCTCGCATTCCCGAGGATCAACCTCTTCAGCTGGTATCTGTTCGTCGGCGGCGGCGCGTTCGTCGTGGCAGCCCTCTGGGCCGGCGGCGTCGACACCGGCTGGACCTTCTACACGCCGTACTCGACGATGTTCTCCAACACCAACGTGTACCTCGCGATCATCGGCGTGTTCGTCACCGGCTTCTCGACGATCTTCACCGGCCTCAACTTCATCGTCACCACGCACACCATGCGCATGCCAGGCATGACCTGGATGCGCCTGCCGCTGTTCGTGTGGGGTCTTTACGCGGTCAGCGTGGTGATGGTGCTGGCGACCCCGGTGCTGGCGATGACCCTCGCACTGGTCGGACTGGAGCGCGTGGTCGGCGTCGGGGTGTTCGACCCCGCGCTCGGCGGCGATCCGCTGCTGTTCCAGCACCTGTTCTGGTTCTATTCGCATCCCGCGGTGTACATGATGATCCTGCCGGCAATGGGTCTCGCCAGCGAGGTCATTTCGTGCTTCACGAGCCGCCGGGTGTTCGGCTACAAGTTCATGACCTACTCGATGCTCGCGATCGCGGTGATCGGCTTCATGGTCTGGGGCCACCACATGTTCGTATCCGGCATGTCGGTGTACGCGGCGATGGTGTTCTCGTTGCTGAGCTTCCTGGTCGCGGTGCCCTCGGCGATCAAGATCTTCAACTGGACGGCGACCTTGCGCAAGGGCGACATCCGGTTCACCGCCCCGATGCTGTACGCGCTCGGGTTCGTCGGATTGTTCCTGTTGGGCGGCCTCACGGGATTGATCCTCGCGGCACCCGCGCTCGACGAGTTCCTCCATGACACCTATTTCGTGATCGCGCACTTCCATTACGTGATGGTGGGCGGATCGGTGATGGCGTACCTCGGCGGCATCCATTTCTGGTGGCCGAAGGTGACCGGCCGGCTGTACTCGGAGAGGCTCGCGAAATTCGCGGCGGTACTGATGTTCGTCGGCTTCAACGTGACGTTCTTCCCGCAGTACCTGCTGGGGTATGAAGGCATGCCGCGGCGCTACCACTCGTACCTGCCGAAATTCCAGGAGTTGAACATCATCTCGACCGGCGGGGCGGTGCTGCTCGCGATCTCGTACGCGCTACCGGTGCTCTACCTGCTGTGGTCGCTCCGCTACGGCAAGCGCTCGCCGCCCAATCCGTGGGATGCGCGCGGACTCGAGTGGCAGACCAGTTCGCCGCCGCCGAAGGAGAACTTCCTGCATCCACCGGTGCCGCGCGAAGCGTACGCCTACGACGAGCCCGCGCTATGAATGCCACGGTCGCCGATTCACCACTGGAAGAGGGGCGCCGCGCGCACCTCGAGGAGCAGTTCGACGAGCCCGCGCAGCAGCACAGCGCGGCTTCGCTCGGGATGTGGATCTTTCTGGCGACGGAGATGCTGTTCTTCGGCGTGCTGTTCACCAGCTACACGGTCATGCGGGTGCTGCACCCGGCCGGGTTCGCCGAAGCCAGCCGGCACACCGACCTGCTGCTCGGCTCCGGCGAAACCGCGGCGCTCCTGACGAGCAGCATCACGATCGTGATCAGTTTGCGCGCGCTGAAGCTCGGCCAGCGCGGGCTGGCCACGCTGTTCCTGTTGCTGACGGCAGCGCTCGGTACCGGCTTCCTGGTGATCCACGGTTTCGAATACCACTCCGAATGGGAGGAGCACCTGATCCCCGGCGTCCGTTTCCTGCAGTTCGGCCCGCATGCACGTGCCGTGGAGCTGTTCGAAGTGTTGTCGTATCTGTTGACCGGCTGGCATTCGATCCACTTGATCATCGCGGTGTCGGTGGTGCTGGGTCTGACGTACCGGGTGTGGCGCGGCGCCTTCGGGCCGGATCACTTCACGACGCTCGAACTCGCGGCGCTCTACTGGCACCTGGTCGACATCATCTGGATGTTCATCTTTCCACTGCTGTACCTGATCGGGAGGGCCCCCGTATGAAGCCGCGGCGAGCGCCGAAATCGAAGACGAGGTACTTGAGGAGGCTGATCGAAGCGCTGGTCGCGCTGCAGGCGCTGTTGGCCATCCGGCGCTATCGCCGGGAGGCCCATCGTTCCGCTGCTGCACAGGGGCCGGAGGATCCGCCGATGCAATCGTCCCAATCGAAACCGAAAGTGAAACCACTGAAAACGTTCGCCTTCGCATGGCTCGGATTGCTGGTGCTGCTGGCCTTCACGATCGGCAGCGCGTTCGTCGATCTCGGTACCGCCAACACGGCCATCAACCTGCTGGTGTCGGTGATCATGATGCTGCTGCTGATGACGCTGTTCATGCACGAGAGCAGGGCGCGCCGGCTGACGCAGCTCGCCTCGGCGGCCGGCGTCCTGTGGGTCGTCCTGATGATCGGCTTGTCGCTGGCGGATTACCTGACCCGCGTGCACATTCCGGCACCGTGGTCGTGAGGGGGGCCGGGACCAGCGA
>JAICJG010000045.1 GCA_025928585.1 Rhodanobacteraceae bacterium | reverse complement strand
TGATCGTGCAGGTCGAGAAGGAAGAACGCGGCAACAAGGGCGCCGCGCTCACCACCTTCATCTCGCTGGCCGGCCGCTACATGGTGCTGATGCCGAACAGCCCCAATGCGGGCGGCGTGTCGCGCCGGATCGAGGGCGAGGACCGCCAGGCCCTGAAGGAAGCACTGCAGCACATCACGGTGCCCGAGGAAATGGGCCTGATCGTGCGCACCGCCGGTGTCGGTCGCGATGCCGAGGAATTGCAGTGGGACCTCGATTACCTGCTGCAACTGTGGAAGGCGATTTCCGAAGCCGCCGGGGCGCGTTCCGCACCCTTCCTGATCTACCAGGAATCGAAGCTCTTCATCCGCGCGCTGCGCGACTACCTGCGCCCCGAGATCGGCGAAATCCTGATCGACGAGCCGGAGCTGTACGAAGACGCGCGGCAATTCGTGCAGCAGGTGATGCCGAACAGCCTGCGCAAGCTCAAGCTCTACGACGACCCCACCCCGCTGTTCACGCGCTTCCAGATCGAGACCCAGATCGAGAGCGCCTACGACCGCTACGTGCGGTTGCCCTCGGGCGGCTCGATCGTGATCGACCAGACCGAAGCCCTGACCGCGATCGACATCAACTCGGCGCGCGCGACCCGCGGCAGCGACATCGAGGACACCGCGTTCCATACCAACTGCGAAGCCGCCATCGAGGTTGCCCGGCAATTGCGCATCCGCGACCTCGGCGGCCTGATCGTCATCGACTTCATCGACATGGAAAGCTCGCGCCACCAGCGCGAGGTCGAGGACAAGCTGCGCGATGCGTTGAAGCTCGATCGCGCGCGCATACAGCTCGGGCGCATCTCGCGCTTCGGCCTCCTGGAATTGTCGCGCCAGCGGCTGCGGCCGAGCCTCGAGGAATCCACCCAGATCGTTTGCCCGCGTTGTGACGGCCACGGCCGCATCCGCGGCATCGAATCGCTGTCGCTGTCCGCGCTGCGGCTGATCGAAGAGCACGCGATGAAGGAGAACACCGGGCAGGTGCTGGTGCAGGCGCCGACCCGGGTCGCGAACTTCCTGCTCAATGAAAAGCGCGCCAGCGTGGTCGAGATCGAGCTGCGCCACAAGGTGCACGTGGTGATCGTCGCCGACACCAACCTCGAGACGCCGCGCCTCGAGATCACCCGCATCCGCGAGAGCGAGATGGGCGAGCATGCCAAGCCGAGTTACGAGCAGATGACCGACGTCATCCCCGCGCCGCAGCCGCGCATGGGCGTCGTCGTGCACGGCGAGGATCCTGCCGTCAGCGGCATCCAGCGCGCCACCCCGATCCCGCAACGCGAAGAGCCGGTGCCCGTCATCGAAATGGCCACCACGACCACGGCCACCGCTCCGGCCGCGGCCTCCGGCGGATTGCTCGGGCGGCTGTTCGGATGGTTCCGCAACCCACCCGCAGCGGAATCAGCCGCCACGGAGCCCGCGTCCACGGGTACCCGCGCCTCCAGGGGCACGAGCGGCGGCGCTCGCCGCGAAAGGCCATCCGAGCGACGTCAGGACGGCAGCACGCGCCATGCCGGCGGACGCCGCGGTAACCGTGATGGCGGCAGCCGGGACAGCGGCGGCCAGCGCGGACGCACATCGCAGCGCCCGGCACAACCGAAGTCGTCCAGGTCGCGCGACGACGACGCACCCCGGCAGCAGCAGGCCAAGGCGGCGACGCAAGGCACGGCAAAGGGCGAGTCGCAACCCGTGGGCACGCCGAAGCCGGCGTCCAGGGAACCGGCTGCGCAGTCCGCTGCCGAAGTCGTCGCGAAGCCGGCGCCCGCGACTGCAACGAACACCGGGGCGACCGCCGCAGCGGCGCCCGCCCCCGCAGCCGGCGCCGCGGAATCCGCCAGCGCCAGCGCGGGGACCGGCAAACGCCGCCGGGGCCGCCGCGGCGGTCGCCGACGCAAGCATTCCGGCGCGATCGACCAGGCTGCGGCGCCGGCGGGTGCGCCGCGCGATATCGATGACGAAGATGCGGATCGCGGCGCGCGCGCGCCGCGCGCCGCGAAGGGTGCGACGACTACCGCTCCGGAAAATGCCAATGCTCCGGCGCCTTCGCCCGCAGTGCGAACCGACGCCACCGTTGCGCCCGCCGCGGCACCTGCCGCCGCGCCGCCCGCAATGCCATCCCGAAATGGCGGGCCCGTCCCAAGACCGGCACCGCCCGTAGCCGAGCCGCCAGCCAGCGTCCCCCCACCGGCGGATGGTGGAGCAGCGGGCCGGCGTACTGCCCCGGCCGATGCGCCCCCGCCACCTGCAGCTCCTTCACCACGGGAAGCCGCGGCGCCATCGATGGAGACCCGGCCGTCGGCACCGCCCGCCGCGCCGGCACCCGAGCCGCGGCCTGCGCCGGTCGTCCCGCCGACGGCCGTTCCGGCCAAGGCTGCAACCCCGGTCGTCGCGAAGCCGGAGCCGATCACGCCATCGCTGTTCGCGGCGCCACCGCCCCCCCATCCCGAGCCGCGACCCCAGCCGCGCAACCCGTCGATCCCGACGCCGCGGCCGTTGTCCGGCGCGATCCACCCGGTGCTGACGCCGCAGGTACTGCCGACGGCGCCGGTGCAGCCGGCTGCGGCAAGGCAGGCGGCCGACAGCGCACCTTCGGCGCCGGAAAAACCCCAGGAATAGCCGCTGGATTCGAATCCGTCCGGCCGTTCGGTGATCAGGAATGATGGCCGAACGATTCCTCGGCCAGCAGGCCGTGCGCGGACAGCACGTGCGCCAGCGCGATCGTATGTGCGACGCCCAGCTTTTCGAACAGGCGTTGCTTGTAGGTTGAGATCGTCTTGGCGCTCAGGTGCAACCGGTTCGCGACCTCGTTCACCGCCAGCCCGCGCGCCAGCATCAGGGCCACCTCGAGTTCACGAGAGGACAACGACTCCAGGGGCGAACCGTCGCCGTCGACCGCGGCGAGCGCCATTTCCCGCGCGATGACCGCATCGAGATAGCGGTTCCCCGCGGCCACGGCACGCACAGCCTCGAGCAGTTCCTCGGCCGGACACCCCTTGGTCAGGTATCCGAGCGCGCCGGATTGCAGCAGGCGACGCGGAAACTCCGCATCCTGCACCACGGTAAGGATCACGATGCGCGTTGGAAGATCGGCACGCTGCACGCGCTCGGTCAGTTCGATCCCGCTCATCCCGGGCATGTGCACATCGATCAGCGCCACGTCGGGTTTCTCTCCGCGCATCAGGCGCAGGCCGTCTTCGGCGTTGCTTGCCTCACCCACCACTTGGAGGTCCGGTTGCCCGGCGAGGATCAGGCGAAACCCGGAGCGCACCAGTTCATGATCGTCCACCAACACCACGCGGATCATGCCGCTCCCCCCCCTTGGTGTGCCGACGTGGGCTCCGGGGCACCCTAAACCCCATGTGGAGCGAATGCAACCCGCGGCCAGAATGTACGTTCCGCAATCAACCCCGCGGCATCCCATCCGCTTGCACGGAAATGCACCCTGACCCCGGTTTCGAACCGTCCCCTACAATGCAGCGATGCATACCTGGACCCGGGGCGCGATCGCCACCCTCGAGGCCGAAGCCGCGCGCTCGGCCGACACCCACCTGATCCGCCTCGATTTGCCGGCGTTTCCGGGAATCCCGCTGTACTTCAAGGACGAATCGGTGCACCCGACCGGCAGCCTCAAGCACCGGCTTGGCCGCTCGCTGTTCTTGTACGCGATCTGCAACGGCTGGCTCGAACGCGATCGCCCGGTCATCGAGGCGTCCAGCGGCAGTACCGCGATTTCCGAGGCGTATTTCGCGCGCCTGCTGGCGCTGCCGTTCATCGCGGTGATGCCACGCCACACCTCGCGGCAGAAGATCGCGCAAATCGAGTTCTTCGGCGGGATATGCCATCTGATCGACGGCACCGACGTGTATGGCGCCGCGCAACGGCTGGCGGACGAGCGCGGCGGGCATTACATGGACCAGTTCACCTACGCCGAGCGCGCGACCGACTGGCGGGGCAACAACAACATCGCGAAATCGATCTTCCGCCAGATGCGGCTCGAACCCGATCCGGTGCCGCGCTGGATCGTCGTCAGCGCCGGTACCGGCGGCACTTCGGCGACACTCGGACGCTACATCCGCTACGGCTGCGCACAGCGCGACGAGCGCACGATGCTCGCGGTGGTCGATCCCGAAAATTCGGTGTTCGCCGACTATTTCGAGACCGGCGACGCCAGCCTGACCCTCGCCTGCGGTTCACGGATCGAGGGCATCGGTCGCCCGCGCGTGGAGCCGTCCTTCCTGCCCCACGTGATCGATCGGATGATCCGGGTCGCCGACGTCGACACGATGGCCGCGCTGCGGGTGCTGGAGAAACTGCTCGGGCGACGCTGCGGCGGCTCCACCGGCACCAACTTCGTGGGCGCGCTGCGATTGATGTCGGAAATGAAGGCCGCAGGTGAAACCGGGCCGGTGGTCACGCTGATCTGCGATGGCGGCGAGCGCTACGCCGGTTCCTATTACGATGATGCCTGGCTGGCGTCCCAGCATCTCGATATCGCGGCATCGCGCACCAGCCTCTTGCGGCTCGCCCACACCGGCGAACCCTGAGAAAACCGGGGTCAGAGTGCAATTTCCTGTTGGTGGATGAAAGCGGCTGCCTGGTGGCCCTGGAAAATTGCACTCTGACCCCGCTTTTGTGAAGGACGCGAGGAGGTACCGCGGCGCTGCTTCCCGACAAGCGTCGCCTATACTTGCGACATGCTGAAGGTCGACGTCCATTCGCACATCCTGCCGTCGGCCTGGCCCGATTTTGCGCAGAAGTATGGTGATCCGCGCTTCCCGGTGATGGTGAACGCGGGCGGCCACCACCGCATCTACAAGGACCGCAAGTTCTTCCGCGAGATCTGGCAGAACGCCTTCGATCCGGAATTCCGGGCCGAGGAATGCCGTCGCCTCGGCGTCGACGTGCAGGTGATCTCGACCGTGCCGGTGCTGTTTTCCTACTGGGCCAAGCCCAACCAGGCGCGCGAACTCCACCGCTTCCTCAACGAGCACACCGCCGAGACCTGTCGCGCATACCCGCGCCAATATGCCGGGATCGGCACCGTGCCGCTGCAATCGCCGCGCCTCGCGATCGAGGAAATGGAGCATTGCATCGAACAGCTCGGCCTGCAGGGCGTGCAGATCGGCTCCCACGTCAACCACTGGAATCTCGATGCGCCGGAGCTCTTCCCGTTCTTCGAGGCCGCGGCCGACCTCGGCGCCGCGATCCTGATCCACCCGTGGGACATGATGGGCAAGGATTCGATGCCGAAGTACTGGCTGCCGTGGCTTGTCGGGATGCCCGCCGAGCAATCGCGCGCGGCCTGCTGCCTGATCTTCGGCGGCGTACTGGAACGCCTGCCCGGACTGCGCGTCGCGTTCGCCCACGGCGGCGGCTCGTTTCCCTTCACGATCGGGCGCATCGAGCACGGGTTCCGGATGCGGCCAGATCTCGTCGCGGTCGACAATTCGCGCGAACCGCGCGAATACTTCGGCCGCCTTTTCTTCGACTCGTGCGTGCACGATCCGCAGGCACTGCGCTATCTTCTCGACGTGGTCGGCAGCGACCGGGTGATGCTCGGCACCGACTACCCGTTCCCGCTCGGCGAACAACGCCCCGGCAGCAGCATCGAGGCGCTCGAGCTCGACGCGCGGCAGCGCGAACGCCTGTACCACGGCGCCGCGCTGGAATGGCTGGGGCTGGCGGCGCACCGATTCACCAGCGAGGGGAATGCCTGATCCGGCCGCCACGCTATGCTTCGTCCTTCCCATGGCCGGCCCAGCGCAAGGCGGGCAGGCGGAACACGACAACGTTGCCTTCGAGGGGTTTGCATGAATCGCAATACAGGTTCGCTGCTGGCGCTGCTCGTCCTGCTGGGCGCCTCCCCGCTGGCGATCACGCCGGCCTTCGCCGCCGACTACGCGCTGGCCAACGGTGCCGTGCGGTTCTCGGCGCCGGACGCCTGGCCGGTGCTGATGGAAAAGCAGGACGGGGCGCGGCAATTCGTGGCGCTGCAGGTGCGGGACCCGGCGGACAAGAACGCGCTTGCACGCATCACCGTGACCACGGAACAGGTCGACGGCGTGCAGGGCTTCCAGGCGTTCCTCCGCAACGGCACCGAACGCGCGCGCAAGCTTCCGGGGTACGCGGCGGTGAATACGCCCGGCAGCACCTCGAGCCTGCGCTACACCGCGACGGAAAACCGCGAAAAGAACACCTACACCGAGCATTACGCCTATCGCTCCAACCTCGCGATCCAGGTGCGCTGCATCCGCCCGGCGAACGCCCCCGCGGATTGGCGCAACACCTTCGATGCGGGCTGCCAGGCCATCGCGACGGCCGTGGAAAAATAGTTGTTGCGGTCGTCCCCGGACGCTGCACTGCCATCCGGCGATCGCGTGCGCCATCCGCCGATGGGATGGCACCGGAACGACCTTCCTTGGCCTGACTTTGCACAAAGCCCCTCCGCAGACCTCCACGCCAATCCATGCCACATCCAGACGATTTTCGTGCTGATGCCGAATGGGCGCGCGCGCAGGACGACGCCGACCCCCTGCGCGGTTTCCGCCACGAGTTCCTGATCCCGCCGTACGCTGACGGCGAGCAGGCGTACCTCGTCGGCAATTCGCTGGGATTGCAGCCGCGCGGTGTCCGACAAGCGCTGCTGGACGAGCTGGACGATTGGGCCGCACTCGGCGTCGAAGGCCACCTGCATGCGTGCCACCCTTGGCTGCCCTATCACGCCGAAGCGCGCGCCGGGCTCGCCGAGGTGGTGGGCGCGGAACCCATGGAAGTCGTCGCGATGAATTCGCTCACGGTCAACCTGCACCTGTTGCTGGTGAGCTTCTATCGCCCGACGCCGGAGCGCCACGCGATCCTGATCGAGCGCCACGCGTTTCCCTCCGACCGCGACATCGCGGCCTCGCAGATCCGCTTCCACGGCTACGATCCCGACGAGGCGCTGATCGAGCTGGACGCCGACGAGCCGGGCGGCACCGTGTCGATGGCAGCAATCGAACGCGTCCTGTCCGGGCAGGGCCGGCGCATTGCGCTGCTTCTGCTGCCGGGCGTGCAATACCTCACCGGGCAGGCATTCGATCTTGCCGCGATCACCAGGCTCGCGCACGCGCAAGGTTGCCTGGTCGGCTTCGATTGCGCGCACGCGGCCGGCAACCTCGATCTCGCCCTGCACGATAGCAACTGCGACTTCGCCGCGTGGTGTTCCTACAAATACCTGAACTCCGGCCCCGGCGCGGTCGCCGGTGCCTTCGTCCATGCGCGCCACGCCGAGGTGCGGCTGCCGCGCTTCGAAGGCTGGTGGGGCCGCAACGAGGCCACGCGCTTCGAGATGCGCCCACAGTTCGAACCGACGCCCGGCGCCGATGGCTGGCAGTTGTCCAACCCGCCGATCCTCGCGCTGGCGCCGCTGCGCGTGTCGCTGGAGCTTTTCCGTCGCGCCGGCATGCGCCGGTTGCGCGAAAAGTCGCGCCGCCTCACCGCCTACCTCGCATGGCTGATCGAAAGCCGACTCGGCGACACCCTCGAAATCGTGACGCCCTCCGAGCCCGAACGCCGCGGTGCGCAACTGTCCCTGCGCGTGCGCAGCGGCCGTGACGCGGGCCAATCGCTGTTCGATCACCTGGTCGCCCACGGCGTACTGGGCGATTGGCGCGAACCCGACGTGATGCGGATCGCACCCGCCCCGCTCTACAACACGTTCTCCGATTGCCTGCGTTGCGTCGATGCCATGCGGGCGTGGCGGGACGCGCACTGATCCCATGAGTACGTCCGGGCATCCACCGACCACCATCATCGGCGCCGGGCTGGTCGGCTCGTTGCTGGCGACGCTGCTCGCGCAGCGCGGTCTCGAGGTGGAGGTGTTCGAGCGACGGCCGGATCCTCGCCGGCACGGATTCCAGGGCGGCCGCTCGATCAACCTCGCTCTGGCGGAGCGCGGTCTCGCCGCGCTGCGCCAGGCGGGGCTTGCGGAGGCGGTCCTGCAGGGGGCAGTGATGATGCGCGGGCGGATGGTGCACGCGCCGGATGGCACGGCCAACCTGCAGCGCTATGGCGTGGATGATTCCGAGGTGATCCGCTCGGTATCGCGCGGCGGCTTGAACATCCTGCTGCTCGATGCCGCGGAGCGCGCGGGGGCGGCGCTGCATTTCGACGCCGCGCTCGGCGATGTCGATTTCGATGCCGGCGCCATCACTCTCGCCGGGCCGGGCGGGGCCTCTCGACGGCATGCCGCGGGGGTGCTGCTCGGTTGCGACGGCGCGGGTTCCGCGCTGCGCGCCGCGATGCTCCGGCGAACGGACCTCGGCGAACGCGTCGAACCGCTGGGACACGGTTACAAGGAACTGGAGATCCCGCCGCCACCGGGCGGCGGCTTCGCGATCGCACCGCACGCCCTGCACATCTGGCCACGCGGTCACTACATGTGCATCGCGCTGCCCAATACCGAAGGCAACTTCACGGTCACGCTATTCCTGCCAAACCATGGGCCGTATCCGAGCTTCGCGACGTTAGCCGATGTTGGCGTGGCGCGGGCGTTCTTCGCGCGGCAATTTCCGGATGCGCTGACGCTGATGCCGGACTTCGACGACGACTGGAACGCGCATCCGGTCGGGCAGCTCGCAACGCTGTACCTGGAACGCTGGCACCTGGATGGCCGCGCACTGCTGCTCGGCGATGCCGCGCACGCAATCGTGCCGTTCCACGGCCAGGGCATGAACGCCGGTTTCGAGGATGCCGCCATGCTGGCGGCGCTGTTGGCGGAGCAGCCGGAGGATTCCGCCGCGGTGTTCGCGGCCTTCGAGGCAAGGCGCAAGCCCGATGCCGACGCAATCGCTGCGATGTCGCTCGCCAACTACATCGAGATGCGCGACGGCGTGTCCGACCCGCACTACCTGTTGAAACGCGAGCTGGCGGCCGCCCTCACCGAGCGGGTGCCGGACCGCTTCATGTCGCGTTACCGCCTGGTCAGCTTCACGACACTACCGTACGCCGACTGCGTCGCCCGTGAGCGCCGACAAATCGCCTTGATGGAATCGATCCTCGACGGCCACGACAGCTTGGAATCGATCGACCTCGAGGCGGCCGCGGAGCGGGCGCGTGCGAGCCTCCCGCTGCTGCCATCCGGCACCTGATCCGATGCCCCTGCCCGAATCGATCCGTCGTGCCTGGACCCAGACCGAGTATCGCGTGCGCCTCCCATGGGGCGGCCATGCGAGCATTCGTTGCGGAATGCCGCTGCCGGCGCCGTTGCTCGCCATGCTGAAGCAGGTGGACGATCCGTGGGGCTACATCACGGCCTTGAACCCGGCCGGCGTGCGGCTACCAGCCGCGGACAACCGCGCCCGCCAGCGCCGCCTGCGCGACCTGCTGAGGGACCGCGGGTACCGTCGCCATGCCGGCGTCGGAGTCGGGCCGAACGATTGGCGCGAGCCCAGCCTGTTCGTGCCGGGGATCCCTTTTGAGGAACTCGATGCCCTGGCCCGAGAGTTCGGGCAGCTCGGCGTGGTCCGCGGCACCGGCGCACGCCCGGCGGAGCTGCGCGAACTGCTCTGACCAGCCTCCTGCGATCGATGCTCGTCGCTGCGGGTTTTGCGCGCGGGAGCTTGTGCCAGCTTGCCGCCGGAGCCGTTCTTCCGCAACAGCCGGCTCGCGCGGCCCTCGCCGCATGGACAGCCCCTCGCCGCGCTGGGACAATGCGCAATTGCCCGCCATGCCTGCCATTGCCGCCACCGCCGCGCCGCTGCTTTCGGCACACCGCCTCGCCTTTGCCCGCAACGACGAGCGCGTGTTTGGGCCGCTCGACTTCAGCGTCGACCGTGGCGAGACGCTGCTCGTCGAAGGCGACAACGGATCCGGCAAGACCACCTTGCTGCGGGTGCTGGCGGGCATGCTGCCGCCCGGCGAAGGGGAATGTCGTTTCGACGGCGAGCCGTCGACACGCGACAACCGCAACGGGCGCGCGCTGTTGCTGGGCCACCGGTCCGGCATGAACGAATCGCTCAGCGCGGGCGAGAACCTGGCGTTCCTGTCCGGCCTGTACGGCGCGCGCGCGGGCACCACGGTCGGTTCCGCACTGGCTGCGGTCGGGATCGACGCGTGGATCGACGAGCCGCTGCGCAACCTGTCGGCAGGACAGAAGAAGCGCGTCGGCCTCGCACGTCTCCTGTTGTTGCCCGGCCACCTGTGGCTGCTCGACGAGCCTTACGCGAACCTCGACCGCCACGGCATCGAGCTGGTGAATGCGCTGATCGCCGAGCATTGTGCACGCGGTGGAGCGGCACTCGTCACCAGTCACGGCGCGGTGCGTTTCGCCGATCCGGACGCGCGCCATATCCACCTGACGGCGTAGTCAGGTACCCGGGGCGCTGGCGCCAGGTCGCAAGCCAATCCCGGTGCGGCTACGGACGAACCTGCGGCCTTGCGGCGGCCGTCGCGCCGACGGGACGCCACGCGGCCCCGACCCCTCGACATTCCCTTTGTTGACCCACGTCAAGAACGCCCACCATCGACGATGGACGATCGGGTTCGGTTGTCGCGAGGGACGTTGGCCTCCGGTCGACGCGGAGATCTCACGGCGCCAGGTGGGGACCCGAAGGTTTTCCCGTGCCCCGCCCCATGGCCACTGGACGGAGGCTTTGGTATGTCTCATCGAGCAAAGTCGATATTTCTGGCATTGGTGGGAGGAGTGGTTTGTTCCTCCGCCTGGTCGCAGTCGGCCCTGATGAAACAGGCACAGGGCTTGTTCAAACCGCTACCCGCGACACCACCAACCTTGCCCGGCAACCCCGCCACGCCTGCCAAGGTGTCGCTCGGCAAGATGCTTTACTTCGATCCCCGGCTGTCCCGGAGCCATGCGATCAGCTGCAACTCCTGTCACATGATCGGCATGGGCGGCGTCGACCTGCAGGAAACCTCCCTCGGCCACCGCTGGCAACATGGCGGCCGCAATGCGCCGACGGTCTACAACGCCGTCTTCGACATCGCGCAGTTCTGGGACGGGCGCGCGAAGGACCTGGAACAGCAGGCCGGCGGCCCGTTGGTCAATCCCGTGGAGATGGGAACAACCGAACAGCACGTAGTCGAGCAACTCCGGGGCATCCCCGGCTACGCGCCGTATTTTGCCAAGGCCTTTCCTGGCACCCACGACGCCATCACCTTCGAAAACGTACGCCGGGCCATCGCGGTCTTCGAAGCGACACTGGTTACCCCCGGAGCCCGCTTCGACCGCTACCTGCAGGGGGACGAAAACGCGCTCGACGCGACACAGAAGGCGGGACTCGCATTGTTCATCAACAAGGGCTGTGCCGGGTGCCACAACGGCATCAACCTCGGCGGCCGCACCTACGCGCCCTTCGGCGTCGTCGAACGTCCCGGAGCGGAGTTGCTCCCCCCGGGCGACAAGGGCCGCTTCGCGGTGACCAAGACGGCCAGCGACGAATATGTGTTTCGCGTACCGTCGTTGCGCAACATCTCGCTCACGCCGCCGTATTTCCATTCCGGCAAATCGTGGGATTTGCGGCAGGCCGTTGCCATCATGGGCAGCAGCCAACTGGGCGCCCAGCTGACGGACGACGAGGTGGCCAAGATTACCGGGTTCCTTGGCACCCTCACCGGCAACCAACCCTCGGTGGTACTGCCGACCCTGCCTCCCAGCGCGGCCGCCACGCCCCGCCCGCATCCATGAATCCGACGCCGCCCGGGCCACCGGCGGCCGGCCCTGCGCTGCAAGGCGCGCGCGACCCGCACCCCGCAGCGCCTTGAGGATCGCGCTCCCCCTGCAGGGCCGGCCGGTCGCGCGCGAGGCGCTGATGCGCGACAATGGCGCAAACTGGCTTTGCTCGACGGGACCGCGCTCGCGGCGGCCCTCGCGACCCTGCCCGCTGCTCCATTGGACTGGGATTTTTCGGGTTCATGATCACCGTTGTCCAGCCGACCGGCGATGCCCTCGGCGCATCGAATCGCGTGCGGAACGTTGTGCCCGGCGCGCTCGCTGCCTGCCGGGCACTGCTCGTCCGCGATTTCCTGCTGGCATGGCGCCGCCGGGGCGAATTGTTCCTGCCGCTCCTCTACGCGGTGATCGTGACCGCGCTCTTCCCCTTTGCGCTCGGGCCCGACCCGCAACTGCTGCGCCGGATCGCGGGCGGCGTGCTGCTGGTGATCGTGGTGCTTGCGATGTTGCCGGCGCTCGAATCGATGTTCCGCTCCGACCTCGAGGACGGCACCCTCGAGCAGTGGCTGCTGGCGCCGCAACCGCTGGCGCTGCTGGTCTTGACCCGTGTCATCGCGCACTGGCTGACCACGGTCCTACCCTTGCTGATCGTGATGCCGCTGCTGGGAGCCCTGCTCGACCTGTCCGCCGACGTGTTGCCGGTCCTGATGCTGGCGCTGCTGCTGGCGACGCCGTTGCTGGCGCTGCTGGGTGCCGTGTTGTCGGCACTGGCGGCCGGTGCGCGCGGCTCTGGTATCCTGCTCGCATTGATGCTGCTGCCGCTCGCGGTCCCGGTGGTGATTTTCGCTGCGGGCGCGATCGCGGCGGCCCAGTCCGGGATTCCGTACATGGCCCCGTTGTCCTGGCTGGGCGCGGCGCTGGTATTGGCGGTCGTGCTGGCGCCGCTCGCGGGCGCGGCGGCACTCAGGATCGCGGTTGAAGCATGATGACGATCCCTCTCGCAATGTTGACCAGAAAGGCCGCGGCGGTAGGTCGGCGGCGTGAGCCTTTGCCGTTCTGCCCGCCTGCCCCGAGGGGGCGGCAAGACCGCTGCAACGCCACGGCCTGGCGGGAGTCATGGGGGAACCATCGGCAGCACAGTCACCCGCCGGCCAAGCGGCGGCGGTGTTCCTGAAACATGTCCCGCAGTTATCTCCCACATTGGATGCACAGGCTCGGCTCGCCACCGACCTTCTACCGCTTCGCGGGTGCCCTGCGCCCATGGCTGATGCTGGTCGCACTGGCAGCAGCCGTGGTCGGCCTGTACGGCGGGCTGGTGCTGGCGCCGCCCGACTATCAGCAGGGCGATGCCTACCGGATCATGTTCATCCACGTGCCGAGCGCATGGATGAGCCTGTTCGTCTATGCCTTCATGGCGGTGGCCGGCCTCGTGGCGCTGGTCTGGCGGGTCAAGCTCGCCGAAGTGATCGCGATGGAATGCGCGCCGGCCGGCGCCGCGTTCACCCTGATCACCCTCGCCACGGGTTCGTTGTGGGGCAAGCCGATGTGGGGCACGTGGTGGACCTGGGACGCGCGGCTGACGTCCGAACTGGTGCTGTTTTTCCTGTACCTCGGCGTGATCGGTCTGTACCACGCCTTCGAAGACCGCCGCCGCGGAGCGCGCGCCGCCTCGCTGCTGGCGCTGGTCGGCATCGTCAACCTGCCGATCGTGCATTATTCGGTGCAGTGGTGGAACACGCTGCATCAGGGCTCGACGGTCGACTGGCTGAATCTCGGCCGCTCGTCGATCGCGCCGTCGATGCTGTGGCCGCTGCTGGTGATGGCGCTGGCCACGCACCTGTATTTCTTCGCGAGCATTCTCGGCCGCTCGCGCATTGGACTGCTGTCGCTGGAAAGCGGCAAGCAGTGGGTGCGCCAACGGGTCGGCGGACAACCCGCGCAGCCGACGGGGGCACGTACCTGACATGGCCCACTGGTTCGCGATTTTGTGCTCCCTTGAGTCAAGGGGACGGCCGATTCCGGCAGGAATCGGCAGGGGTTGCGGAGGCATGCCCTCCATTGCGTTGATTGCGTCCACGCCTGATGGAGCGAAGAGCTGACATGATGCACTGGCTCGCGATGGGCGGTTACGCCGTGTACGTCTGGCCCGCGTACGCGGTGTTCTTCGTGGTGCTGGCGTGGGACTGGTTCGCGCCCGTGCTGCGCCGCCGCCGGCTGACGCGCGAACTGCGTGGACGCATCGCCCGCGAGCGCATCCGCAAGGCGCGTGCACCCCGCGCGGAGGCATCGACATGAATCCGGTTCGCAAGCGGCGGCTCGTCATCACGCTGCTGATCCTCGGCGCGGTCGCGGTCGCGACTGCGCTGTCGATATTCGCGCTGCAGCGAAACATGACCTATCTGTACTCGCCGAGCGAAGTCGACGCCGGGAAGGCGCCGGCCGCGCACCCATTCCGGCTCGGCGGCATCGTCAAGGAAGGTAGCGTGCACCGGGTGCCGGACACGCTCACCACCGAATTCGTGATCACCGACCGTTTCCAGAGCATCCCGGTGACCTACACCGGCATCCTGCCCGACCTGTTCCGCGTGGGCCAGAGCACCATCACCACGGGCTCGATGGTCAACGGCAGGTTCGTGGCGACCAAGGTGCTCGCCAAGCACGACGCGACCTACATGCCGCCGCAGGTCGCGCAGGCGATCGCCAAGGCGAAGGAAGCGCATCGTATTCCGAAAGCGGCGCAGGGCGGCGGCGCGCCATGAATCCCGAACTCGGCCAGGTCGCGCTGATCCTCGCGCTGCTGTTGTCGGCGCTGCAATGCCTGTTGCCGATCATCGGCGCGTGGCGCGGCAGCAAGCCGCTGATGGCGACGGCGCCCACGCTCGCGATCGGCCAGGCGGTGTTCGTCGCGCTGGCCTTCGGCATCCTGATGTGGTCGTTCTGGATCAACGACTTCTCGGTGGCCTATGTCGCCCAGAACTCGAACCTGTCGCTCCCCTGGTTCTACAAGCTCTCGGCGGTGTGGGGCGCACACGAGGGCTCGCTGCTGCTGTGGATGCTGATCCTGAACGGCTGGACTGTTGCGATGGTCGCGCTCGGCGGCAAGCTGCCGCAGGCATTCTTCTCGCGCGTGATCGGCGTGCTCGGGTTCGTGGCGTTCGGGTTCCTGCTGTACATGATCACGACGTCCAACCCGTTCCTGCGGCTGTTCCCGGTGCCGCCGAACGGCGCGGACCTGAACCCGGTGCTGCAGGATCCCGGGCTCGTGTTCCACCCGCCGACGCTGTACATGGGCTACGTCGGTTTCAGCGTCGCGTTCGCGTTCGCGATCGCCTCGCTGCTGGGTGGTGAACTGAAATCAACGTGGGTGCGCTGGGCGCGGCCGTGGACCAACGTCGCGTGGGGGTTCCTGACCCTCGGCATCGTCGCGGGCAGCGCGTGGGCGTACTACGAACTCGGCTGGGGCGGCTGGTGGTTCTGGGATCCGGTCGAGAACGCCTCCTTCATGCCGTGGTTGATCGGCGCCGCGTTGATCCACGCACAGGCGATCACCGACAAGCGCGATGGCCTGCGCGCCTGGACGCTGCTGCTGTCGATCTTCGCGTTCGCATTCTCGCTGCTCGGCACTTTTCTCGTTCGTTCCGGATTGCTCACCAGCGTGCACGCGTTCGCGTTCGCGCCGGCGCGGGGCTTGTTCATCCTCGTCTACCTCGCGGTCGTGGTCGGCGGTTCGTTGCTGCTGTACGCGATGCGCGCGCCGAAGGTCACCGGCGGCAAGTCGTTCGCGCTGGCCTCGCGCGAAACCATGATGCTGGTCGGGAACCTGATGCTCACCGTCGCCTGCGCGATGGTGCTTCTGGGCACGCTGTACCCGCTGGTCGGCGAGGCGCTCGACATCGGGCGCATCTCGGTCGGGCCGCCCTACTTCGGGCCGCTGTTCCTGCTGCTGATGACGCCGCTGGTGCTGGCGCTGCCGTTCGGTCCGCTGTCGCGCTGGGGCAAGGCCGACCTCAAGGTGTGGCGCAACGCGCTGATCCGGATCGTGGCGCTCGCGGTCGCGGCCGGCATCATCGGTTTCGTGCTGGGTGCGCGCGGCTGGTACCAGTTGCTAGGCATCACCGCGGCCGTGTGGGTGATGGCGGGGGTCGTGCTGTTCGCGATCAAGCGCTGGCGCGAGGCACCGCGCGGCAAGCGCTATCCGTTCGAGATGCTGGGAATGATGCTGGCGCACTTCGGCGTCGGCGTGTTCATCGCGGGCGCGATCCTGACCCGCTCGATGAGCGTCGAGCAGGACGTCGGCATGAAGCCCGGCGCGAGCGTCGAAGTCGGCGCCTACGATTTTCACTTCAACGGCGTCGCCGAAACCCAAGGGCCGAACTACCGCGCGCAGCAGGGCACGGTGGTGATCACGCGCAATGGCAAGCACGTCGTGACCCTGCATCCGCAGAAGCGCACCTACGCCGGCGGACAGGTGCAGACCGAGGCAGCGATCCAGGCCGGCGTGTTCCGCGACCTGTACGTTTCGCTCGGAGACTCGATCGGCAACGGCGCGTGGTCGCTGCGCGTGTACGACAAGCCGTTCGTGCGCTGGATCTGGGGCGGCGGCGCGCTGATGATGCTGGGTGGCTTCGCGGTGGTGCTGGACAAACGGTTCCGGCTGCGCCGGGCGGTCGATCCGGAAACGGCGCGCGCGACGCCCGAACCCGAGGCCCGGCCCAAGCTGGCGGAAGGCGAAGCGTGAACGAGGTCGCGCGCAAGCCCGCGGCGCGCTTCGTGCCGCTCGTCGTGTTCGCGGCGCTGGTGGCGTTCTTCGTGGTCGGGCTGGTGTGGAACCAGACCCACGATGCGCGTTTCGTGCCGAGCCCGTTGATCGACAAGCCGGCGCCTGCCTTCCGGCTGCCGAAGCTCGACCGGCCTACCGAGTTCGTCACCAAGGCGGACATGCTGGGCAAGCCGTACCTGCTGAACGTGTTCGCCAGCTGGTGCTTTGCCTGCGGTGACGAGCACCCGGTGCTGATGGCGTACCGCGACAAGTTCGGGATCCCGCTGATCGGCTACGACTACAAAGACGCGCCCAAGGATGCGCGCGCGTGGCTGCAGCGCCACGGCGATCCCTACCACGAAGTCGTCACCGACCAGTCCGGGGACACCGCGCTCGACTTCGGCGTGTACGGCGCGCCCGAGACGTATCTGATCGACGCCAAGGGCATCATCCGCTACAAGCACATCGGGCCGCTGACGCCCGACGTGATCGCCAAGGAACTGGAACCGAAGATCCATGCGCTGGAACAGGAGGGATCATGAAACGCCCCCTGGTCGTGATTCTCGTCGCCGTGGCGCTGGCTCTCAGCACCGCCGCATTCGCGATCGATCCGTTGCCGTTCCGAAGCACGGCCCAGCGCGAACGCTTCCAGCACCTGACGAGCGAGCTGCGTTGCATGGTGTGCCAGGACGAGAGCCTGCTGGCATCGAATGCCGATTTCGCCAAGCAGCTCCGCCGGCAGATCTTCGACATGATGCAGCAGGGCAAGAGCGACGAGCAGATCAAGGACTGGCTGGTCGCGCGCTATTCCACGTTCATCCTCTACGACCCGCCGCTCGCCCCCAGCACCCTCGCACTGTGGTTCGGCACGCCCGCGATCCTGCTTTCCGGCGGCCTCGTGGTGGTCGTGCTGTTGCGCCGGCGCACGCGCCCGGCCGGCAGCATCGCTGAAGACCCCGGAGACGATTGGTGACCACGCGTTTTCTCGTCATCGCCGCCATCATGGTGGTGGCCGCCCTCGCCTGCGTGCTGGTGCCGATGCTGCGCAGCGCACGCCGCGAAGGCCGCCCGCGCGCACCGTTCGTGCTGGCGCTCGCGCTCGCGTTGGTGACGCCGCCGGTGGTACTCGGGCTGTACCTCATGATCGGCACACCGCAGGCGCTGGAGCCGGCCGTCGAAGGCCATGCCGATCTTGCCGAAGCCACCGGCCAATTGCAGGCGAGCCTCGCCCGCAATCCCGGGGATGCGCACGGCTGGGCGCTGTTGGCGCAGGCGTATTCCGCGCTCAACCAGCCGCAAGAGGCATTGGATGCGCTGGACCACTTGTTGAAACTCAAGCCCGACGATCCCGACGCGATGGTCGCCTGGGCAGAGGCCCGGGCCGAAACCAGTCCATCGCATCGCATCGACGACGCTTCGCGCGCCAGGTTGCAGCGCGCGTTGCAGATCGATCCTGGCCACCAGCGCGCGTTGTGGCTGCTCGGCATCAGTGATTTCCAGCGCGGCCAGTACGCCGACGCGGCCATGCAATGGAAGACGTTGCTGCCGTTGCTGCGGCCGGGCTCCAAGGTCGCCGCCGCTGTGCAGCAGGAGCTCGCGGAGGCAGAGGCGCGCGCCGGCGACGGCACCCGGGACGGCGCCTTGGCCCCGGCCGACCCCGCGCCGGCATCTTCATCGGCTGCGGCCGCGGGCAAGATCTCGCTCACGGTTTCCGTGAAGCTCGCGCCCGACCTCGCCGCCAGGGTTCAGCCCCACGACACGTTGTTCGTGTTCGCGCGCGCCGTGGATGGACCGCCGATGCCGCTGGCCGTTGCGCGACTCCAGGCGTCCGCGCTGCCGGCGAAGGTCACCCTGACGGACGCCATGGCCATGACGCCCACGCTGTCGCTGTCGAAGTTCGCGAAAGTGGAAGTCGCGGCGCGCATCAGCAAGTCCGGCAATGCGATGCCACAGGCCGGAGACCTGGAGTCGGCGCCGGTCGAGGTCGCCACGGATTCGCGCTCGCCGATTGCCCTGACCATCGACAAGGTGGACTGACCTCGGGACCCGGAATTCGGGACCCGGGACTCGACAAAGCCGGAGGAAGGAGGCGGCGCGTCGGCGCCGGGGGATGCAGTCATGCAATCGCGACTCCTTGGCCATGGCTTCCGCATTCATTTACCCTTGCGGATTCCGCCGCCACGAACCGAACCATGGCCGACGCCCGCCAGTATTTCGCCCTGCCCTCGCCGTTCCGGATGAAACGCGGCGGGGAACTGCGCGACGGCCGCCTCGCGTACGAGACTTGGGGCAAGCTGAATGCCGCGCGCGACAACGCGGTGCTGATCCTGACCGGCCTCTCGCCCAGCGCACACGCGGCACGCAATGCGATCGACGACACGCCGGGCTGGTGGGAGGACATCGTCGGCCCCGGCAAGGCCATCGACAGCAACCGCTGGTTCGTGGTCTGCGTCAACTCGCTCGGCAGTTGCAAGGGATCGAGCGGGCCCGCGTCTGTTGATCCCGCGACCGGCGAACCCTGGCGCCTCGACTTTCCCGAGTTGTCGCTGGAAGACGTCGGCGACGCGGCGCACGAACTTGTGCGCGGGCTCGGCGTCGCCCGCCTGGCGGCGCTGGTCGGTTGCTCGATGGGCGGCATGGCGGCGCTCGGTTGCCTGGCGCATCACCCGGGCTGCGCGCGCGCCCACGTGAGCGTGTGCACCGCGCCGCGCGCACAACCGTTCGCGATCGCGATCCGCTCGCTGCAACGCGAGGCGATCCGGCTCGACCCGAACTGGAACGAAGGCCGCTACGACGATGACCGCTACCCCGAAGCCGGCATGAACATCGCGCGCAAGCTCGGCGTCATCACCTACCGTTCGGCGCTCGAATGGCGCGGCCGCTTCGGCCGCATCCGGCTCGACCCCGGCGACCGCGAGGACGACCCGTTCGGCGCCGAGTTCCAGATCGAGTCCTATCTCAACGCGCACGCGCGCCGGTTCACGCGTTCATTCGATCCGAACTGCTATCTCTATCTTTCGCGCGCGTCGGACTGGTTCGACCTGGCCGAGTACGGCGGCGCCCCCGATCCCGCAACCGCGGTGCGCAACGCACTCGCGAAGATGCGGCTGGAGCGCGCGCTGGTGATCGGCGTCGAAACCGACATTCTGTTTCCGCTCGAGCAGCAGCAGCAACTCGCCGATGACCTCACGGCGACCGGTACCGACACCACCTTCGTCGGCCTCGATTCGCCGCAGGGCCACGATGCCTTCCTGGTGGATACCGGCCGCTTCGGCGCCGCGATCGGCGCATTCATGGCGACCTTGTAGGACCTGTCCGGGCTTTCGCCCGCATGCGGGACGGATATAAGCTTGGGCCATGGGCATCGACTTTCCCGGGCGTGACCGGATGATCCGCGGGTTCAACGCCGCCTTGCAGGCGGGCGATACGCAGGCAACCATGCGTGCGCTGCGCTCGGCGCTGTGCGAGGCGATCCATTCCGGCGAGGTGCACCTGCCCGATCTCGTATTCGAGGGTTGCAAAGGCCATTACGCGCGCCGCGAACTCTATAACAGCCCCGAGCACGGCTACTGCGTGGTCGCGATGACCTGGAGTCCGGGTCAGGGCACGCCGATCCACGACCATGCCGGCATGTGGTGTGTCGAGGGGGTGTGGCAGGGCGCGCTGGAAGTCGTGCAATACGAGCTGCTGGAACACGACGAATCCCGCTACCACTTCCGTCCGGCGGGCGCGATCCAGGCCGGCGCGGGCTCGGCGGGCAGCCTGATCCCGCCGCACGAGCACCACACCATCTGCAACGCGAGCGATCGCGACCTCGCCATCAGCGTCCACGTCTATCAGGACCGAATGACCCGTTGCTCGGTATTCGAACCCGTGGGCGGCGACTGGTACGCGCGCGGCGAACGTAGCCTGACGCTGGATTAGCGCGTCGTCGCCCAGTATTCGGAGCGTTGCATCAATCTCTTGCGAACGGCCGCAGATCGTGTCGGCACCCGCCGGACCGTTGCCGGCGGTTCACCCGCCCATCCGGCGCGCTGCGTGCTTGGCATCCGCGCAGCGCTCCCGCATAATTTGCGGCCCGTCGCCGAAGTGGCGGAATCGGTAGACGCAGCGGACTCAAAATCCGCCGCCCTTAAAAGCGTGAGAGTTCGAGTCTCTCCTTCGGCACCATCTCCTGGGTGAATCGGGCCCGCGGCGCAGCGCCTCGGGGGCGCGTGCGGTTGCTGCCGCGGCCACGGGCGGATGCGCTGACCTACGATGGCGGCATGCGTCCGTCGGCCAATCTGGCATGAAAATCGGTACCCAATCCGGCCCGGGGGACGAGCGTCGCGTATTCATCAAGCGCCGCCGTGACGCGCCGACCGGTTTTTTTGCTGCCGAGGCGAGGGGGCTCGCGGAACTGCGACAGGCGGGTTGCCTTCGCGTGCCCGAGGCGTACGACGTACAGCCCGACCGGATCGTGCTGGAGGACCTCGGATCCGGAGCGCGCAGAACCGATTACTGGCTTCTGGCCGGGTCGGGGCTGGCGGCGCAGCACCGCCGCGAGGGCGGCCGCTTCGGCTTCACGCACGCCGGCTTCTGCGGCCACTCGCCCCAGGACAACGCCCGCGATGATGACGGCTGGCGGTTCTTCGCCGAACGCAGGGTGCTGCCGCAAATGCGGCGCGCCCGCGATCGGGGCCTGATCGACCGACGCGATGTCCGCGCAATCGAATTGGTTTGCGGGCGGCTTCGCGAACGCGTGCCCGGTCTGCCGCCGGTACTGCTGCACGGCGACCTGTGGCTCGGGAACCTGCATGTGTGCGGCGACGGCTCACCTGCGCTGATCGACGCAGGCGCGGTCCACTACGGCTGGGCCGAGGCCGAGCTGGCGATGCTGACGCTGTTCGGCTCGCCACCGCAATCCTTCTTCACCGCCTATGCCGAACGCGCGCCGCTGCGCCGCGACTGGCGCCAG
>JAICJG010000102.1 GCA_025928585.1 Rhodanobacteraceae bacterium | reverse complement strand
TCAGGAACGAGAAGAACAGCCAGGCCTGTTCCTTGAACGTCAGCGGCAGCGCCCACAGCGTCGGCAGGTCGAACGTGCCGGCGCGGTGGTACAGGTACAAGAGTCCGATCAGGAAGAAGATCGACCCGAAAAACGTGTAGATGAAGAACTTCAGGGTCGCATACACGCGCCGCGGACCACCCCAGATTCCGATCAGGAAGAACATCGGGATCAGGATGGCCTCGAAGTAGAGGTAGAACAGCAGCGCGTCGAGCGCGCAGAACACGCCGATCAAGAGCCCGTCCAGCACCAGCATCGCCGCCATGTACTGGTGCACCTTGTCCTTGATGACTTCCCAGGCGCCCGCGACCACCAGGATCGAAGTGAAGGTGGTCAGGATGATCAGCGCCACCGAGATCCCATCGACGCCGAGGTGGTAGCTCGAATGGATGCCGGGAATCCACTTCACCATTTCCTGCAACTGGAAATCGCCGGGACCCGGGTTGTACCAGACCAGCATCACCAGGCTGAGCGCGAACGTGATGATGGTGACCGCGAGCGACAGCCAGCGGGCAAGGCGCGGGCGCGCGGCGCCGGCCAGCAGCACCAGGATCGCACCGAAGCACGGGAACCAGATCAGTACGCTGAGGATGGGCCAGTGGGTCATGCGGGTTCCTTGAACAGGGAGCAGGGAGCAGGGACCAGGGAGCAGAAGAGCGTCTCTCGAAGGCACGCTCTTCCCTGCTCCCTGCTCCCTGCTCCCTCAACCGATTGCTTGGCGCTCGTCAGTGCCGACATCACCTCAGCCCCCAATACCACAGCCCACCCAGCAACAAAATCAAACCCACGATCATCGCGAACGCGTAGTGATAGAGAAACCCTGTCTGCAGGCGGCGGAATACCCGCGAGCTGCGCGCGATCACCGACGCCGATCCGTCGACCATCACGCCGTCCAGTACCGCGCTGTCGCCGCCCTTCCAGAATGCGTGGCCGAGGTTCCGGCCGCCGCGCGCGAACAGGTTGTAGTACAGCTCGTCGAACCAGTACTTGCGGACCAGTGCCCGGTACACCGGCAAGAACATCCGCTCGGCCGCGTCGGCAACCTTCGGGTTGAACAGGTAGACGTAGGTCGCGACCGCAAAACCCGCGACCGCGATCCAGAACGGCGGCGAGACGAAGCCTTGCACGAACAAGCCGACCACGCCGGGGAATTCGCGCGCCAACTCAGCGAGCACATCGTGGGCCGGTAGCACGCGGATCGAGGAACCGAACCAGCCGCCGTACAGGAGCGGCTTGATCGTCACCCAGCCGATCATCAGCGACGGGATCGCCAGCAGCACCAGGGGCACGGTCACCACCCATGGGGATTCCTTGGGCGGATGCTCGAGCTCGCCCGGGTTGTGCGCGTGGTGCGGATCGTCCGAGCTGGATTTGGGATGCTCGCCTCCGCCGGCCTTGCCGTGCCCCGCGCCCACCACCGTGAAACGTTCCTTGCCGTGGAACGTCATGTAGAGCAGCCGGAAGCTGTACAGCGCGGTGACGAATACGCCGGCAAGCACGCAGACGTACGCGTAGACGTGGCCGGTGCGATGTGTCTCGCCGACCGCCTCGATGATCGCGTCCTTCGAGAAGAAACCTGCAAAGCCTGGGCAGCCGGCCAGCGCCAGCGAACCGATCCACATCGTGATGTAGGTGATCGGCATGTACTTGCGCAGGCCGCCCATCCGGCGCATGTCCTGCTCGTGGTGCATCGCGATGATCACCGAGCCTGCGCCCAGGAACAGCAGCGCCTTGAAGAACGCGTGGGTCATCAGGTGGAAAACGCCGGCCGCGTAGGCCGAAGCGCCGAGCGCCGCCACCATGTAGCCGAGCTGCGAGAGCGTCGAGTAGGCGATCACCCGCTTGATGTCGTTCTGGACGATGCCGACGAGGCCCATGAAGAACGCCGTGGTCGCGCCGATGATCAGCACCACCGAAAGCGCGGTGCTGGACAACTCGTAGAGCGGCGACATCCGCGCCACCATGAAGATGCCGGCGGTGACCATGGTCGCGGCATGGATCAACGCCGAGATCGGTGTCGGGCCTTCCATCGAGTCGGGCAGCCACACGTGCAGCGGCACCTGCGCCGACTTGCCGCAGGCGCCGACGAACAGCAGCAGGCAGATCAGCGTCGCGAGCGACCACGGGTGGCCACCGACCACCTCGATGGTGCGGCCCTGCAGGGAGGCCGAATTCGCGAATACCGTGCCGTAATCGAGTGTGTGGAACGCGTACAGCACGCAGGCGATGCCGAGAATGAAGCCGAAGTCGCCGACGCGGTTGACGAGGAACGCCTTGAGCGCCGCCGCCGATGCGGTCGGCCGCTCGAACCAGAAGCCGATCAGGAGATAGGACACCAGGCCCACCAGCTCCCAGCCGACGAACAGCTGCAGGAAGTTGTTGGCGAGCACCAGCAGCAGCATCGAGAACGTGAACAGCGCGATGTAGGCGAAGAACCGCTGGAAGCCGGGATCGTCGCGCATGTAGCCGATGGTGTAGACGTGCACCATCAGCGACACGAAGGTGACCGTCACCAGCATCAGCGCCGTGAGGCGATCGACCAGGAAGCCGATGCCGATCGTGAGCTTGCCGACTTCCAGCCACGTGTAGAGGTTGTGGTCGAACGCCGGAGCGCCGCCCCATACCAGTTGGTAGAACACGACGCACGACAGCCCGAACGACACCGCCACCGACACGGTCGCGATCGCGGCGGCGCCGGCGCGGCCCACCTGCTTGCGCCCGAGCCCGGCGAGCAGCGCGCCGACCAGCGGCGCGAGCGCCAACACTATCAGGAGGGTCTGGCTGATCACGACTGCACCACATGCACAACCGGGTACCGCGAAAGCCCCGCAGGCCGGCTCGAGGCCGCGGGCCGGAGCCGGCGTGGACACCCCGATTCGCCGGTTCCACCGCTGTGCGGCTTGGTCCGGCCAATTCGGGAATGACAGGCAATGCGATTTGGCATCGTCAGTCCCTTCTGTCTAGTAACGCAGCGAGTCGATTTCTTCGACGTTGATGGTGCGGCGGTTGCGGAACAGCAGCACCACGATCGCAAGGCCGATCGCGGATTCGGCCGCCGCCACCGTCAGGATGAAGAACACGAAGACCTGTCCCGCGGGGTCGCCGAGAAACCGCGAGAAGGCGACGAAGTTGGTGTTGACGGCGAGCAGCATCAGCTCGATGCACATCAGCAGCACGATCACATTCTTGCGGTTGATGAAGAGGCCCGCGATCGAGATGCACAGCAGCACCGTCGCGAACACGATGTACCAGGCGAGCGGAATCATCATGGCTGGGTCGCCTCGTTGTCGGGCGCGGGCGCCGGCGCGGGCGGCGCCACCGCCTGCATCTTGACCATCCGCAGGCGCGTCGCCGGGTCGGTGGCCGACTGGGCGGCCGGGTTCTGGCGCTTGGAGAAGGTCCGCACGCGCAGCGCCAGCACCACCGCCGAGACGAGCCCGACGGTCAGGATCACCGCGGCGATCTCGAACGGCAGCAGGAACTGCCGGAACAATGCTTCGCCCAGCCACTGGATGTTGGATGTTCCCGCCGGGTTCGGACCGGGCAGGACCTCGAAAGTCTTGACGCCGATGATGCCGAGCATCTCGACCAGCATGATCGCGGCGGCGGCGATCCCTACCGGAAGGTACCTCGTGAAGCCTTCCCGCAGCGGCTCGAGGTTGATGTCCAGCATCATCACCACGAACAGGAACAGCACCATTACCGCGCCGACATACACGACCACGAGCGCCAGGGCGAGGAACTCCGCCTGGGCCAGCATCCACAGGCAGGCAGCCGAAAAGAACGTCAGCACCAGCGACAGCACCGCGTGCACGGTGTTCTTCACCGAGATCACCGCCAGCGCGGCGCCTACCGCGACCGCGGCAAAAAACACGAAGCAGACCATCTGGAAGATTTGGTGGGTCATGTCAGGGGGTCCTGCTCACCGGTAGGGCGCGTCCTGGGTCCGCGCGGCGGCGATTTCCGGTTCGAACCGGTCGCCCAGCGCAAGCAACTGCGGCTTGGTGACGATGTGTTCGCCGCGCCGTTCAAAATGGTATTCGAGGATGTCGGTGAGCACGATCGAATCCACCGGACAACTCTCCTCGCAGAACCCGCAATAGATGCACTTGAATAGGTCGATGTCGTAACGCGTGGTACGCCGCGTGCCATCCGATGCGCGCGGCGCCGAATCGATCGTGATCGCGAGCGCCGGGCACACCGCCTCGCAGAGCTTGCAGGCGATGCAGCGCTCCTCGCCGTTGGGATAGCGGCGCAGCGCGTGCAGGCCGCGGAAGCGTACCGAGCGCGGGATCTTCTCCATCGGGAAGCGCATCGTGAACTTCGGCTTGAACATGTACTTGAGCGTGACCCACAACCCGGCCGCGAGTTCGATGAGCAACAGACTCTTGAGATAACGGATGACGCGTTTCATTTCAGTGCCCTATCGTCACCACGCCGAAATACTTGAAGATGCCCGCCACGAAGATCCACACGATCGAGATCGGGATGAAGACCTTCCAGCCGAGCCGCATGATCTGGTCGTAGCGGTAGCGCGGAAACGTCGCGCGCAGCCACAGCAGCGAGGTCGCGAAGAAGAAGAATTTCGCGAACAGCCACCACCATCCGGGCACGGAAAGCCAGCCCAGGTGCCAGCCCTGGAACGGGCTGAGCCAACCGCCCATGAACAGGATCGAGACCAGGAACGACATCAGGATCATGTTCGCGTATTCGGCGAGGAAGAACAGCGCGAACGCCGAACCCGAATACTCGACGTGGAAACCGGCGACGATCTCCGATTCGCCCTCGGCGACGTCGAACGGCAGGCGGTTGGTTTCGGCGACGCCGGAGATGTAGAACACGAAGAACATCGGCAACAGCGGCAGCCAGAACCAGTCGAACAGGCCCTTGCCGCCGGCCTGTGCCTCGACGATCGCCGAGAAGTTCAGGCTGCCCGCGAGCGTCAGCACCGTCACTAGCGCCATGCCGATGCAGATTTCGTAGGAGATCATCTGCGCGGCCGAGCGCATCGAGCCGAGCAGCGCGTAGCGCGAGTTGGACGCCCAGCCGGCCAGGATGATGCCGTACACGCCGAGCGACGACATCGCCAACAGGTACAACACGCCGGCGTTGACGTTCGACAGCACCAGGCCATGGTCGAACGGAACCACCGCCCACACGGCCAGCGCCGGGACCACCGAGAGCATCGGCGCGATGAAATACAGGAACCGGTTGGCGTTGGTCGGGACGATGATCTCCTTGAACAGGAGCTTGAAGACGTCCGCGAACGCCTGCAGCAGGCCGAACGGACCGATCTTGTTCGGCCCCATCCGCACGTGCATCCAGCCGATCACCTTGCGTTCCCACCACACGTACATCGCCACCGTGATGATCACGGGCACGGCGATCGCGAGGATCTTGCCCAGCGTCAATCCGAAGATAATCGCGTCATTCATGCGCTCAGCGCCTTGATGGTGAGGGGCGCGCCGTACGGCGGCAGCGCCGCGCCCGCCGCATGGCCGGCCTCGATCCACGCGCAGCCCCGCGGCACCGCCGCATCGACCACCAGAGGAAGCTCGACGCCGTCCACGTCCGCCTTGGCGCCATCGAGCAGGCCCAGCGTGCGCGCATCGTCCGCGCAGATGCGCAGCGCCGGCGCCCGGTTCAACGGGTGTTTCTGCAACGCGCGGGCGCGCCGCACCACCGCATCGGTGCGGTAGATGCCGACGGTCGCGAGACGCACGAGCTTGCCCTCGACCAGCCGCGAACGCGCGCCGAGGCCGCCTGGCGCCGACGGCGCCGGCTGTTCGAGCCGGTTGCGGATGCGTGCGTGGACCGCCTCGAGATCAACGAAGTCGAAACCCTCGACACCGAGCGCCGCGCCCAGCGCGCGCAACACCTTCCAGCCCGGACGCGCCTCGCCCGGCAACGCGGCACCCGCGGCGATCGATTGCACGAAGCCATCGACGTTCACGTAGGTGCCGTCGATTTCGGGCGGCAGGCCGAGCGGCAGGATCGCATCGGCGGTGCGACGCACGCCTTCGCAGGCATAACCGCCCGCGTACACGTAAAAGTCCGCGGCCTCGCGCGCACGCTCGTAGGCCGCCGGCGCGAACGTGTCCTGCGACCCGGCTTGCCAGGTGATGAGCGCCTTGGGCGGGTTCTCGATGATCGCCTTGGCATTGGCCTGCGGCTCGGAGGATTGTGCGCCGACGCGCGCCAATCCGACCCCGTTGGCGCCGGCCGGCAATTCGTTGTACGGGCTGCCGGTGGCTTGCGCGATGCCGCGCGCCAGCGCGCGCAGCCACGAGGCCTGCGGATGCTGCGAGGCCGCGCCGCCCAGGATCACCACCGAGGATCCGGCGTCGCGCAACGCCGCCACCCACTTGCGTGCATCCTCGTGAGCATCCGCGCCGGCGATTGCATCGGCCAGTTCGCGATCGTCGCTCCGCACGCCCGCGGATTTCGCCGTGCACAGCAACGCATCGACGAAGTCCTGCGGCGCGAACACCCGTTCGCCGGCCAGGTCGTAATTGAAATCGAAGTGCACGGGATTGATCGCGTAGATGCTGCCGCCATGCACTTCGGCGATGTCGTAATGCGCCGGGTTGGAGGCCGCGTGCCTGGTGGCATCGTGGCGGCTCGCGTGGCGCAGCCGGTGATTCAGGAGCGGCATCTCCTGGCGGAGATTGGCACCGACGATCAGCGCCGCCGTCACTTCCTGTACCCGCTCCACCGGCATTCCGAAGGTCTGGCCCGCAGGACCGCCGTCGGCGAAATCCTGCACCCGCAGGCGGTGATCGATGCGTCCGCTGCCGAGTCCCTGCAGCAACTGCGCCAACAAATGGCCTTCCTCGCACGAGGCCATCGGCGCGAGCAAGGCGCCCACGTCGCTGCCCGCGCGCTTCAAGCCTTCCGCGACGAAGGCGATTGCCTCGTCCCATGGCACCTCGACGAGTTCCCCGCCCTTGCGGATCATCGGCTGCAGCGCACGGTCCTCGGCGTACAGCCCCTCGTGGCTGTAGCGGTCGCGGTCGGCGAGCCAGCACTCGTTGATCGCCTCGTTTTCCCGCGGCACCGCGCGCAGCACCTTGCCGCGCTTGGTGTGCAGCCAAAGGTTGGATCCGAGCCCGTCGTGGTAACCGATCGAAGGCTTCGCGATCAGTTCCCAGGCGCGCGCCTTGAACTGGAACACCTTGTCGGTGAGGGCGCCGACCGGGCACACGTCGATCACGTTCCCGGACAACTCGGACTCGATGGTGCGTCCGATGTAGGTGCCGACCACGTGGCTGTCGCCGCGGCTCATGTCGCCGAGTTCATAGGTTCCCGCGATCTCGCCCACGAAGCGCACGCAGCGCGTGCAATGGATGCAGCGGGTCATCTCGGTTGCGACCAGCGGTCCGATGTTCTCGTCGGCCACGGTGCGCTTGCGTTCGGTGAATCGCGTCACCGAGCGGCCGTAGCCCATCGAGACGTCCTGCAGCTCGCATTCGCCGCCCTGGTCGCAGATCGGGCAGTCCAGCGGATGGTTGATCAGCAGGAATTCCATGGTGTTGCGCTGCCACTTCATCGCGTTGGGCGAGCGCGTGAACACCTTCATCCCGGCCGCCACCGGCGTCGCACAGGCCACCTGCGGCTTCGGGATCATCTTGCCGCCCTGCTCCACTTCCACCATGCACTGCCGGCAATTGGCCGCGATCGGCAGCTTCTCGTGGTAACAGAAGCGCGGCAACGGAATCTTCGCGGCATCGACGGCCTGGATGATCGTCGAGCCCTTGGGCGCGGACACGGTGTGGCCGTCGATCTCGAGTTCGACCATTTCGACCGGCGGCTTGGTGTCTTTGGGTTGGGCGTTCATGGGCGTGCCTCGCTGCGCGAGTCACGGAGGGAGCAGGGAGCAGGGAGCAGGGAGCACCAGGCGGCAGCTTTTGTCCTGCTCCCTCTGCCCGGCTCCCTCGTGCATTCAAGTGAACGGCGGCTCACGCGGCAACTCCCATCTGGTCATCGACAATCGAACGCCCGTGCTCGACGTAATACTCGAACTCGTCCCAGAAATTCGCGAGGAACGCTTGTACCGGCCACGCGGCGGCTTCGCCGAACGCGCAGATGGTGTGGCCTTCGATCTGGCCGGCGACGGCCTTCAGGCGGTGCAGGTCTTCCGAAGTCCCGCCGCCGGCGACGATCCGGGTCAGCACCCGGTGCATCCAGCCGGTGCCTTCGCGGCACGGCGTGCACTGGCCGCAGGATTCCATGTGGTAGAAGCGCGAGATGCGCTCGCACGCACGCACCATGCAGGTCGTTTCGTCCATCACGATCACGGCGCCGGAGCCCAGGCCAGAACCCGCGTTGCGCAGCGAGTCGAAGTCCATGTTGCATTCCATCATCTTGTCGGCCTTCAACACCTTCATCGAAGAGCCGCCCGGGATCACCGCCTTCAACTTGCGACCGTTGCGCACGCCACCCGCCATTTCCAGGAGTTCGGCGAACGGGGTGCCGAGGCGCACTTCGTAATTGCCGGGCTTGTTGACGTGCCCCGACACCGAAAAGATCTTGGGGCCGCCGTTGTTGGGCTTGCCGAGGTTCAGGAACCACTCGGCGCCCTGGCGCAGGATGGCCGGCACCGACGCGTAGGTTTCCGTGTTGTTGATCGTGCTGGGGCGTCCGTACAGGCCGAAGTTGGCGGGGAACGGCGGCTTGTAGCGCGGCCAGCCCTTCTTGCCCTCCAGCGACTCCATCAGCGCGGTTTCCTCGCCGCAGATGTAGGCGCCGGCGCCGAGCGCATTGTGGATCGTGACGTCGATGCCGCTGCCGCGGATGTCGGTTCCCAGCAAGCCCGCCGCTTCGG
>JAICJG010000128.1 GCA_025928585.1 Rhodanobacteraceae bacterium | reverse complement strand
CGGAAGTCTTGCTTGCCACTTCCTTCACCATCTGGGCGCCCATGTTCTCGAACCTGTCGGCGAGCTCCACTTCCTTCGCCACGGACACGCCGTCCTTGGTGATGGTGGGGGCGCCGAAGCTCTTCTCGAGCACGACGTTGCGGCCCTTGGGACCGAGGGTCGCCTTGACCGCGTTGGCCAGGGCGTTGACGCCGCGCACCATGCGGCTGCGCGCGTCTTCGGAGAAACGGATTTCTTTGGCTGCCATGTTGAATTCCTCGAATCAGGGAGCAGGGAGTCGGGAGCAGGGAGAAATCCGCTCAGCGACTCCTTGCAAAATCAGTTGATATTGGCGGGTCGATCGGATCGAGAGCGGCGTCCGGGATCGCGAGCAGTTGCCTGCTCCCTGCTCCCTCTGCCCTTCTCCCGCTTCAGCCTTCGATGATCGCCATCAGGTCTTCTTCGCGCATGACGAGCAGTTCCTCGCCTTCGACCTTGACCTCGGTGCCCGAATACTTGCCGAACAGCACCTTGTCGCCGGCCTTCACGCCCATCGGACGGACCTTGCCGTCCTCCTGGATCTTGCCGGTACCCACGGCGACCACTTCGCCCTTGATCGGCTTTTCGGTCGCGGTGTCGGGGATGACGATGCCGCCGGCGGACTTGGTTTCCGCCTCGAGGCGCTTGATGATGACGCGGTCGTGCAACGGACGAAGCTTCATAACGACTCCAGCTGCGTTGGGGGATTGGAGAAGGGATTGCGTTGTTAGCACTCAACAACGGCGAGTGCCAATTGTAGGTCCGGAATGGGCCGTTTCAAGGGGGAGAAGCGGCGCTTGCGCGATGCCGGGGTCATCGCGCGCCGGTTCGACGTGGCGCGCAGGAGCGCGCCCGAACGCCAAAGGCGGCCCGCAGGGCGAGCGCCAGGGATGGCGCGCGTAACGGGCGGCCATGAACGGCAGCACCGGCGCCCGCACCATCGACGGTTGCTTGCGCGGCTTCGCTGGTACGCTCGCGAGATGTCCCACCCCCTGCTCGTCCTTTCCACCTGCCCGGACGCCGAAACGGCCGCGCGGATCGCCCGCGCCCTGGTGGAAGAACGGCTGGCCGCGTGCGTCAGCCGGATCCCGGGCATGGCCTCGACGTACCGCTGGCAGGACGAAATCCGCGAAGACGCGGAAGTGTGGCTGCTGATCAAGACCACCCGGGATCGCTTCGATGCGCTCCGCGGGCGCCTGGTCGAACTGCATCCGTACGAGGTGCCCGAACTGCTCGCGATCGAGGTCGTTGACGGCCACCCGGCGTATCTCGACTGGATCGCAACCGCGACCGCGCGCTGACGCGGATTCCCGCCCATGGCGGCCTGGTCCGGAAGCGCTCGGGTCCGTGTTCGGATTCATCGAGGAGCTCGGCGGGCCGGGCACGCAAGAGCGGTCGATGGCCCAAGCCCGGCCGCGATTTTCGGAGTAGCATCGGCAGCCTGCCGGCGGAACAGGCGGCGGCGCCAGCCGCGGACAGACAGGGGGCCATCCTTCTGGAGGTTCCTATGAACAGCACCTTGTTGTTCGGACGTCGTTCCTCAATCGCACTTGCCTTGCTGGCGGCCGTCGCGCTCCCGGCGCTCGCCCGCACCCCCACCGACGCGCATTTGATCGCCAGCGCCCAACGCGCCGCGCCCGCGGCAATCGCGAAGAACGCGACCATCGTGGCGATGGACGCCGGCGGCAAGATGCGCACGCTGCGCCAAGGCAACAACGGCTTCACCTGCATGCCCGATTCCCCGTCGACCCCGGGTCCGGACCCCATGTGCATGGACGCCAACGCGTTGGCGTGGGCGCGCGCCTGGGTCGGGCACCAGCCGCCGCCGGCCGGAAAGATCGGCTTCATGTACATGTTGCAGGGCGGTACCGACGCCAGCAATACGGATCCCTATGCGACCAAACCGAAATCCGGCAACCACTGGATCAAGACCGGTGCGCACGTAATGATCGTCGGGGCGGATGCGGGCTTCTACGACCAGTATCCGAAGAGCGCCGATCCCAACACGAAGATGCCGTATGTGATGTGGGCCGGCACGCCCTACCAGCACCTGATGGTGCCGGTGCAATAAGGGAGCCGCCGCTACACCGGAGTTTCCGGACGGCACCGCGACGTGCCGCCCGCGGCGGCGCACCACCGTCCAGGGTACCGGCTCCGGGCATCATGCCCGACCGGCGCATCCGGCCGACGCGTCGGCTGGCGACTTCGGGCCGTGCCTGCGACAATCCGCTTGGGCTCCACGAGCCCGTTCGAGCCGTCATCGCCGCGCGACCCAGCCCGACGCGCAGGTTGCGTTCGCGCGCGACCGCGATGTCGCCTGCCGAAAACGAATCCCGGAAACCGGCGGTGGCAGGTCTTACTTTGCAGCCATGAAGATGTCAGCTTCCCGAAAACCGCTCTCGCACCTGTTCCTGCTGGCGCTACTGGTGCTCGCCACGGCTGGCGCGCATGCGCAAAGCGCGAGCCCGGGCGGGGGGCTGTTGCCCGTGACCCAGGCCTTCGGGCTCAAGGCGACCATCGACAAGCCGGGCCGGATCGCGCTGCACTTCGACATCGCGAAGGACTACTACCTCTACCGCGGCCGGATCCACGCCAAGATCCTGACCTCCGGCATCACGGCCGGTGCGATCGACCTGCCGCCCGGAAAACGAGAGCACGACGAATATCTCGGCGACGTCGAGATCTACCATGGCAGTGTCGATGGCACCCTCCCCTACCGCGCAACCGGCGCGTTGCCGCCCACCGTCAAGGTCACGGTGAGCTACCAGGGCTGCCACGAGGTTGCGCCCAAGATCTGCTATCCGCCGAATAGGGAGACCTTCACCCTGCCGACATCGGGCGGCGGTCCGGTCGGTGCTGGTCCGACCGGCGGGGGACACGCCGGGAACGCGATCACCGCTTCGCTCGCCAGCGGGCCTTCCCATCCGCAGCCATCCGGCGCAGCCCCCCGGGCTGGCGCGACACCGCAGCGCGGTACCCTGGCCGTCGGGCTGCCGTTCGCGCTGCTGCTGGCGTTCGCGGGCGGCCTGGTCCTGAACCTGATGCCTTGCGTATTGCCGGTGCTCGCGATCAAGGCCGTGGGCGTACTCGAAAGCGGCGAATCGCGCATGCGCGCGCGCGCGCATGCGCTGGCCTACGGTGCGGGCGTGATCGCGACGTTCCTCGCGATCGGACTTGCGATCCTGGCGCTGCGCGGTGCCGGGCACGCGGTCGGTTGGGGCACCCAGCTGCAGCAGCCGGTGATCGTCGCGGTACTGGCGTGCGTGCTGTTCGCGGTGGGCTTGTCGATGTCGGGCGTGGTGAGCTTCGGCGCCCGGCTCGGCAACCTCGGCGGCGGACTCGTCCGCCGCGGCGGCACCGCCGGGCACTTCTTCACCGGGGTGCTCGCGGTGATCGTGGCGAGTCCCTGCACCGCGCCCTTCATGGGCGTGGCGCTTGCCTACGCATTCGTTGCGCCGCCCGCCAACGAGATCCTCGTGATGCTGGTGCTGGGCCTCGGGCTTGCGCTTCCGCTGACCCTGATTGGACTGGTCCCTGCGCTGGCGCGACTGCTGCCGAAGCCCGGCCGCTGGATGCAGACCCTGAAGCAGCTCCTCGCATTCCCGATGTACCTGTCGGCCGTCTGGCTCGTGTGGGTGCTGGCCCACCAGCGCGGCGCCGACGCGGTGGCGCTGGTGCTGGTCGCGATGGTCTTGATCGCGGCGGCGGCGTGGTGGCACGGACGCGCGCCGTCCGGGCGCAAGCTCGGACACGCCTTCACGCTGGCGCTGGTGCTCGCCGCCGTTGCGTCCTTCTACGCCGTCGCGCGGGTTGCGCCACCCGCGCGGATGGCCGCGGCGACGGGCGACGCGGTGGCGTTCAGCCCGGCGAGGCTCCAGTCGCTGCGCGATGCCGGCACCCCCGTGTTCGTCAACATCGGCGCAGACTGGTGCGTCACCTGCAAGGCGAACGAGTACGCGGTGCTCGACACGCAAGGTTTCCACGACCTGCTGCAGACGACCGGCGCGGTGTACATGAAAGGCGACTGGACCGATGTCGACCCCGAGATCGGCGCCTACCTTCGCGAATTCCACTCGCCAGGCGTACCGCTGTACGTGGTGTATCCCCGCGGCGGTGGTGCAGGACAGGCCCTGCCGACGGTACTGACGGCGTCGCTGGTCCGGCATGCCCTGGAAACCGCCGCCCGATGATGGATCGCCGCACCATCTTCATCCTCGCCCTGGCGTGCCTCGCCGCCGCGGGCGGCTGGTGGCTGCAGAACCGCTGGGGGACCGCGCTGCCGGCGCAGCCGCCTGCGCCCGCGGGCGTCGCCACCTTCGCCATCGGCGATCCCGTGGGCGCCTATGCACTGCCGGACCTGCACGGACAGACCACGTCGCTCGCCGCATGGCGCGGCAAGCTGGTGCTGCTCAATTTCTGGGCGACCTGGTGCGCGCCGTGCCGGCAGGAAATGCCGATGCTCGCGAAGCTGCAGCACGACCACGCGGCCGATGGCCTGCAGGTCATCGGGGTCGCGATGGACCAGCCGCAATCGGCAGCCGCATACTTGAAGCGCGAGCCGGTGGATTACCCGATCCTGATCGGCATCGATGCCGATCCGGTGCCCACCACGATTTTCGGGGATACCGCGGGCCTCTTGCCCTACAGCGTGCTGATCGGGCGCGACGGGCGCATCCTCGAGACCAAGCTGGGTGTGCTCGATCCGTCCACGGTCGCGGCTTGGCTGGACGAAGCGGGACCCGGCCCATCGCCGTCAAGCGCCCCGTCCGACGCCCAGCGGGTTCCGTGAATCGCCCAGCGTTTCGCCGCCGCCGCGGGACGGGAGGCTTCCCGCCTGCACCACCGCACCACTCCAGGGCGGGACAAACATAGGCACAACGTCGGCGAACTCCAGCGAATCCATTCCGAACGCTGGACAAAGCATGAACGACGGTTCAGACTTCGCGGCTCCCCCGGTTCACCGCGGTGTCCCCCTGTGGCACAGATCCTCGTCATCCACGGGCCCAATCTCAACCTGCTCGGCAGCCGCGAACCGACCCTCTACGGGCGCCATACACTCGCCGAGATCGACGCCATGCTGGGCGATCAAGCAAGGCAGGCCGGCCACGTCCTGCGGACTTTCCAGTCCAACGCCGAACACGAGCTCGTCGAGCGCGTGCAGGCCGCGGCAAGCGACGGGAGCGAATTCATCCTCATCAATCCGGCCGCCTTCACCCATACCTCGGTCGCCCTGCGTGACGCACTCGCTGCCACCGGGGTTCCGTGCATCGAGGTGCACCTTTCGAATCCGCAGGCACGCGAGGCTTTTCGCCGCCAATCGTATTTCTCGGACCTGGCGGTCGGCGTGGTCGCCGGGTTCGGTGCCGACAGCTACCGCTACGCGCTCGATGCCGCCATCCAGCGCCTGCCCACGCACCCGCACATCCAACCCGACCTCCCCCCGCGCGCGGTAGGAGACTGACGAGGCCACCATGGACCTGCGCAAAGTAAGAAAACTCATCGAACTGCTGGAAGAATCCAACCTCTCGGAACTCGAGATCCGGGAAGGCGAGGAAACCGTCCGGCTTTCGCGTTTCCCCGCCGCCGGGACCGCTCCTCCGCCGGTCGTCGCCGCACCCCACCCCCTCTCCGCTCCGGCCGCCCATGCGGCCGCGGCCCCGGCGCCGGCGCCATCCGCGCCGTCAGCGCAGGAATCCGGCCTGCCCGCCGGGACCATCGTGCGCTCGCCGATCGTCGGCACCTTCTACGCGGCGGCATCGCCCGGCGCCGAGCCCTTCGTGCGGGTCGGGCAACAGGTCAAGATCGGCGATCCGCTGGCCGTGATCGAGGCCATGAAGATGTTCAACCAGATCGAGGCCGAGGTCGCCGGCACCGTGCTCGCCATCGTCGCCGAGAATGGAGAGGCGGTGGAGTTCGATCAGCCGCTGTTCGTGATCGGCTGATGAAGCCGGGGCCCGGGACGGGGGACCAGGGACCCGTGGCTGTATCGCTCTGCGCCATGTCCCGGACCCGTGCCAGGTATCGCGCCTGCGCGGGTCCTGCCCGCGGCGTTTCTGCTGTTTGTCCCCGGTCCCCAGTCACCGGTCCCGCTTTGTTCCAACGATTCCCCAAACCCCATGCTAGATAAAGTATTGATTGCCAATCGCGGTGAAATCGCGTTGCGCGTGCTGCGCGCCTGCCAGACCATGGGCATCCGGACGGTGGCGGTGCATTCGACCGTTGATCGCAACCTGAAGCACGTGGGCATGGCCGACGAAGCCGTGTGCATCGGTCCCGCGCCCTCCGCGCAAAGTTACCTCAACATCCCGGCGATCATCGCGGCGGCCGAAGTCACCGACGCGTCCGCGATCCATCCGGGATACGGATTCCTCTCCGAGAACGCCGACTTCGCCGAGCAGGTCGAGCAATCGGGTTTCGTGTTCGTGGGTCCGCGCGCCGAAACCATCCGCCTGATGGGCGACAAGGT
>JAICJG010000057.1 GCA_025928585.1 Rhodanobacteraceae bacterium | reverse complement strand
GAAATCCGCTACATCGCCGCGGCGTTCCCCTCGGCGTGCGGCAAGACCAATCTCGCGATGCTGATCCCGCCGGAGGTTTACCAGCGCGAAGGCTGGAAGGTGTGGACCGTCGGCGACGACATCTGCTGGATGCGGCCCGGCAAGGACGGCCGGCTGTATGCGATCAACCCGGAGGCCGGTTACTTCGGCGTCGCGCCCGGTACATCGAAGAAGACCAATGCCAACGCGCTGGCGATGCTGCAGCACGACACCATCTTCACCAATGTTGCGGTCACCGCAGACAACCAGCCCTGGTGGGAAGGGCTGGACGACCGCCGGCCCGCGAAGGACTGGCAGGGCCGCGACTATGACCCTGCCAATGGCCCCGCCGCGCATCCGAATTCGCGCTTCACCGTGCGCGCCTCGCAGTGCCCGTCGTGGTCGCCCGAAGCCGAAAATGACCAGGGCGTCCCGATCGACGCGATCGTGTTCGGCGGCCGTCGCGGCTCGCTGGTACCGCTGGTGTACGAGGCGCGCGACTGGGCCCACGGCGTGCTGGTCGGGGCGTCGATGGCTTCCGAAACCACCGCTGCCGCCACCGGCAAGGTCGGCGTGGTCCGCCGCGATCCGATGGCCATGAAGCCGTTCTGCGGCTACAACTACGGCGACTACTTCGCCCACTGGCTGTCGTTCGACCAGGCGGAGGCGAGGCTGCCGCGGATCTTCCACGTCAACTGGTTCCGCAAGGGCCGGAACGGCAAGTTCCTGTGGCCCGGTTTCGGCGAGAACATGCGGGTACTGGAGTGGATGCTGAAACGCATCGCCGGCGAAGTCGACGCCGTCGAAACCCCGATCGGCAACCTGCCGAGGGTCGATGACCTCAACCTCGAGGGGGCGCTCCTGGCGGACGGCGCGATCGATGAACTGTTCGGCATCGACAACGCCGGCTGGCGCGCGGAGCAGGACGCGATCGACGAATACCTCGCAAGCTACGGCGACCGCCAACCCGAACCGTTGAAGGCCGAGCGCCAGCGCACCGCCGACGCGCTCGAAGCCGGTGCCGCGGACACGGCCGCGGCACCGGCACGCGCCGCCGCGGCGAGATGATACGGGTCGGTCCACGCCCTGCGGCGCCGCTGTTCACCCCGGCACGGCTGCGAAAATTCCAGTAGGCGGTTCAGGGAGCGTTGCGACGGAACCGGCATGGGTGCCACGCCGGCGCCGGCCTCAGGCCCCGCGAAGGCTCTACAGGAGCAGCGTTGCATCGGCCTTCGTCGCCAGCGAGCAAGGCATCTCCAGCCTACGCTGCTGGCGCATCCGGTTGTGCTTCCGGTGCGGCGCGCCTGAACGCAGCGAGCGTGCTGCAGGCGCTGTCGATCCGGACGATCGTCGGGTAGCGATCGAGCGAAACGCCGAAGCGCCGCGCGTTGTAGACCTGCGGAACCAGGCAGCAGTCGGCCAGCGTCGGGGAATCGCCTTCGCAGAATTCCCCCGCGTGCCCCTCGCCCGCCAGCACCGCTTCGATCGCGGCGAAGCCGACCTCGATCCAGTGCCGCGACCACGCAAGCTTGCGCTCGTCGTCCGCGCCGAGTTGGCACTCGAGATATTGCAAGACCCGCAGGTTGCCGATCGGATGGATGTCGCAGGCAACCATCTGCGCCAGTGCGCGGACCCGCGCCCGCGCCAGCGGATCGCCTGGCAGCAGGCGCGGCGTGTCGGGATGCGCCTCATCCAGGTATTCCATGATCGCCAGCGACTGGCGGACCATGTGGTCGCCGTCCACCAGGATCGGGATGAGTTGCTGCGGGTTCAACGCGCGGTAGGCGTTCTGGTGCTGCTCGCCGCCACCCCTGACGAGGTGCACGGGCGCAACCGCGTAGTCGAGGGCCTTCAGGTGCAGCGCGATCCGCACGCGGTAGGCGGCGCTGGATCGCCAATAGCTGTAGAGGGTTCGGGTGGCGGCCACGGCGGCTCCGGCGGTCCAAAACCTGCAGCCTAATGCAATTGCACGGCAACCGTGCGCGGCCGACAATGCCGGGTTGGCGCCTTCGAACCTGTGGAGTGCAAGCATGACCTTTATCCGCATGCAGGACCTTGATCTTTCCGGCAAGCGCGTGTTGATCCGCGAAGACTTGAACGTCCCGATCGAGAACGGACGGATCACCTCCACCCAGCGGCTCGACGCAGCCCTGCCGACGATCCGCACTGCACGCGATGCGGGCGCCGCGGTGCTGGTGATTTCGCACCTCGGACGGCCCAAGGAAGGCGAGTTCGACGAGGGCCAGTCGCTCCGCCCAGTCGCGGAATGGTTGTCGGAGAAGCTCGGCGCCCAGGTCCGGCTCGAACGCGCCTATCTCGACGGCGTGGACGTCAAGCCGGGCGAGGTGGTGCTGCTGGAAAACTGCCGGATGAACGTCGGCGAGAAGAAGAACGACGACGCGTTGGCGAAAAAATATGCGGCACTCTGCGACGTGTTCGTGATGGACGCCTTCGGTACCGCCCACCGCGCGCAGGCCTCCACGCACGGCGTCGCGAAGTTCGCGGCCATCGCCTGCGCGGGGCCGCTGCTCGCGGGCGAACTGGATGCGCTCGGCAAGGCGCTCCAGAATCCCGCGCGCCCGCTGCTCGCGATCATCGCGGGCTCGAAGGTATCGACCAAGCTCGAGCTGCTGCAGAACCTGGTCCAGCGGGTCGACCAGATGATCGTCGGCGGCGGCATCGCCAACACCTTCATCGCGGCCTCGGGGCACAACATCGGCAAGTCGCTGGCGGAGCCGGACCTGATGGACGCCGCGCGCAAGGTGGTCGCGGCGGCCTCCGGGCGCGGGGCGGACGTCCCGACCCCTACCGACGTCGTGGTCGCCCCCGAATTCTCTGCCGATGCCAAGGCCACGGTGAAACCCGTCGACCGGGTCGCCGACGATGAAATGATCCTCGACATTGGTCCGGAAACCGCAAAGCGCTACGCCGACCTCGTGAAGCAGGCGGGCACAGTCATCTGGAACGGCCCAGTCGGCGTATTCGAGTTCGACGCCTTCGGCAAGGGCACCGAAACCCTGGCCCGCGCGATCGCGGATTCGGACGCGTTTTCCATCGCGGGCGGCGGCGACACCCTGGCGGCCGTCGACAAGTATGGAGTCGCCGACCGGATTTCCTACATCTCGACCGGCGGTGGCGCATTCCTCGAATTCGTCGAAGGCAAGACGCTGCCTGCGGTGGCGATGCTGGAAGCCCGCGCCGGCGATTGACCCCGCCGCGCGCCGCGCCGCCCGGTCCACACCCACCGCGCGCCGGGGCCCATGCCCTTGGCTATGGAACCTTTGCATTTCTTTATGAAAACGTTTACATTCGCCCCGAACCGGGGCACCGAGCGGTGCGCCCGCCGGATTCTGGACCAGGGGGAGCCGCGTGGTGGTGACGATCAAAGACGTCGCCAGGGAGGCGAAGGTTTCGGTGGCTACCGTTTCGCGCGCCTTGAATGGCAGCTCCAACGTCACGCCTCCCACGCGCGTGCGCATCGAGCGCACGGCCGCGAGGCTGCGCTACGTGCCGCTGGGTGCGGCGCGCAGCCTGGTCACCCGGCGCACCCAAGCCGTGGGCGCGCTGCTGCCCGACCTCTACGGCGAATTCTTTTCCGAGCTGATCCGGGGCATCGACCTGGCCGCGCGCGCGCGCGGCCTGCACCTCCTCGTGTCCAGCACCCACGGCGATGCCGATGAAACCGCGGCCGCGCTGCACGCGCTGCAAGGCCGTGTCGACGGCCTGCTGATCATGTCGCCGCACGTCGACGGCGGGTTCCTGCGCAAGCACCTGGCCGGTTCGGTGCCGGCCGTCCTGATGGATGCCGCGCTGCACGACCGGCGCTGCGCATCCGTCAGCATCGACAATTACGGCGGCGCCCGCGCGATGACCGGGCACCTGCTCGCGTGCGGGCACCGGAAGCTGGCCTTCATACAGGGCCCGGAGCCGAACCACGATGCACGCGAGCGGCGCCGCGGTTTCGAGGAGACCGTGGCCGCCACGCGCGGAACCACGTCCCGGTTGCTGCAGGGCGACTACAGCGAGGAATCCGGCCATCGTGCCGGCCGCGCCCTGCTGTCCGGGAAAGACCGTCCGGACGCCGTGTTCGCTGCCAACGACATGATGGCGATCGGCTGCCTCTCGGCGTTCAACGAAGCCGGGGTGCGGGTTCCCGAGGAAATCGCCCTCGCCGGCTTCGACGACATCCCGATTGCCCGCTACATGCACCCGCCTTTGACAACCGTGCGGGTACAAATCAGCGAGCTCGGCCACGTCGCCCTGGAACGGCTGATGATACGAATGCAGGCGCCGGACACCCCCGAACCGGGGGTGACGACGCTCGCGTGCGAGGTGGTGGTACGCGCCTCGTGCGGGTCCGGAACCGAGGCGTCCGGGAGCGTCAAGACGCGACAGGCACCACACACCAACAACTGATCGATCCCAAGTGCGCTGGAGGGGACATGAAACACCAAACGATGCTGCGGAAAAAACTGCTGGCGGCGCTGATCACGAGCACCGTCGCCTCGACGCTGGGATTGCCCACGATGGTGTGGGCGCAATCGGCGAATGCCAACCTGCGGGGCACGGCGCCGCCGAACGCCCAGATCACCGCGCGCAACATCGCGACCGGGTCGGTGCGGACCACACGCGCGTCCGCCAACGGCAGTTACGTACTGGTGGGCCTTCCGCCCGGCACCTACCGTGTCGATGCGGGTCCCGGCACCGAGCAGGTCGTGACCCTGTCGGTCGCTTCGACCTCCACCCTCGACCTTTCCAAGGCGGCGGCTGCGCCCACGCCGGCGGCGCCGCAGACCCTGCAGGCCGTGCAGGTGGTCGGCAATCCGCTGCTCGACGTCAAGACCTCACAGGTCGGTGAAACCGTTTCCCAGCACCAGATCCAGACCATGCCGCAGGTCTCGCGCAACTTCCTCGAGTTCGCCGATACCGTCCCCGGCATGATCTTCACCGTCAGTCCGAGCGGCAACACGTCCCTGCAGGCCGGCGCCCAGAACAGCGATGCGGTGAACGTCTACATCGACGGCGTCAGCCAGAAGAGCTACGTGCTGGGCGGCGGCGTCAGCGGCCAGTTCGCGACCCAGGGAAATCCGTTCCCGCAACTCGCGATCGGCCAGTACAAGGTGATCACCTCCAACTACAAGGCGGAATACGGCCAGCTCTCAAGCGCCGCCGTGACCTCGGTCACGAAGTCCGGCACCAACGAGTTCCACGGCGAGGTGTACGGCAACTACACCGATTCCAGCTACCGCGACATGACGCCATCGGAAAAGGCGGCCGGCAAGAAGGGCCAGTCCGAGAGCAAGGAGTACGGATTCGCCCTGGGCGGTCCGATCATCAAGGACAAGATGCACTTCTTCATCACCAACTCGGTGAAACGCTTCAACACGCCGATCGCGGTGGTGCCAGGCGTCCAGGACGCGGTACCGTTCCTGCCGACGGCGACCCAGGCGGAACTCGGGCCCGCCAACCTGCCGTTCTTCGAAAACCTGTTCTTCGGCAAGCTCGACTGGGAGCCGACCGACCGCGATCGCTTCGAACTGCGCGCCCAGATCCGCAACGAGAACCAGATCAGCAACATCGGCGGCGTCACCGCGGCTTCGGGCGGCATCCAGACCAAGAACACCGACAAGCGTTACGAGCTGTACTGGTCGCACAGCGGCGACAGCTGGTTCAACGAGTTCCTGCTCGATTACCAGAACGCGTTCTACGTGCCGCAACAGATCACGAGCGGGGTCGGCTCGGCGTACACCTTCGGCACCAACAACGCCCTGATCGTGCAGTCCGGCGCACCCGACCCGCGCGCCGAGCAGAACAAGGGGCAGAAAGGACCCGGCTTCAAGGACGACCTGACTTTCACCGACTTCCACTGGCTCGGCGACCACGTCGTCAAGATGGGCGTGCGCTACGCCGACCTCACGCTGGTCGCGCAGGATGCCGGCGATGCCACTGCGCAGGCGTTCTACAACGTGTGTTCGGGGGACCCCAGCGTCGACAATTCCAACTGTCCGCCCGGTTTCACCGGCACGATCGACACGCCCTACAAGGCGGTCTTCGGGGCGCCCTCGGTCGGCTTGAGCCCGATCGTGCGGACCAAGGACAAGCAGTTCGGCGCATACATCCAGGACGACTGGGCGGTCAACGAACATCTCACCCTCAACCTCGGCGTGCGCTGGGACATGGAGCGCAACTCCTCGTACCTCAACTGGGTCACGCCGGCCAATGTGGTGGATGCCCTGTTGAACGGTCAGGACCCGAACGCACCGGCGGGAGTGACGTACGCCCAGCAGCTCGCCCTGGGCGGCATCAACATCAACGACTACATTTCGAACGGCCACAACCGCAGCCCTTTCAAGGGAGCATGGCAGCCGCGGCTCGGATTCTCCTATGACATCAACGGCGACGAGAGGCACGTGATCTTCGGCGGTGCGGGCCGTGCCTACGACCGCAACCTGTACAACTACCTGCAGCTCGAACAAACCAAGTTCGCACTCGCCGAGCCGACGTATTACTTCAGCGGTCCCGACCAGCCCTGCGAAGGCACGCCGTGCACGACCTGGGATCCGAAATACCTGGATGTCGGCAATCTGCAGGCGCTGGTGCAGGGCACCAATGCCGGCAAGGAAGTCGACATGATCAACAACGACCTCAAGCAGCCCTATTCGGACCAGTTCAGCCTCGGCATCCGCAACAAGTTGGGCGACTGGAACACGAGCGCCACCGTCGTCCGCGTCGTCAGCCACGACGGTTTCGTGTTCACCCTGGGCAATCGCTACCCGAACGGCGCGTTCTGGATGAACGGCGGACAGCCGTGGGGCGATGGCATTCCCGGCTTCGGCAGCCTGATCATCGGCAACAACGGGATCGAGACCCGCAGCACCCAGTTGCTGCTGTACGCCGAAAAGCCCTACACCCAGGAATCCGGCTGGGGCGCCACGATCGCCTACACCCACACCAACGCCGACCAGAACCGCGATGTCACCCAGCATTACGCGTTCGACGAGGCGACCATCGGCGACTACCCGTTCATCCTCTCCAACGCCGCGCCCAAGCACCGGCTGGTCGCGACCGGGGTGGTCGATATTCCGTGGGGCATCACGCTGTCGGGCAAGTTGACCCTGGCGACGCCGACGCCCTACGACGGATTCATCAACTACAGTTTCCCGGACACCGCCCCGAACGGCGCCAACAACCTGTCGGTGGGCGGCATTCCCACGGGCGGCAAGAGCTTCCTGATCGGCGGCCCGATCTGGGGCTACCGGGATGTCGATTTCGCCGCGATCAAGAATGTCCGGATCAGCGACAGCGTCGTCTGGTACCTGCGCCTCGATGTCATCAACGCGTTCAATTACAAGAACCTCATCGACGTGAACGCGACCTATCCGACGTTCTTTCCGATCAGCTACAACCCCACCGGCAACATCACCGGGGTGCCGCGCACCTTCAAGTTCACGATGGGCGTGAGGTGGTGATGCGCGAGGTTGGTCTGATTCCAGCCCACTCGCCGGCGCCGCAGGTCGTTTCCATGGGCGCCGGCGAACACGGGTGACGGCAGTGGCAGCCGCGCCTGTCAGGAACATCGTGATCGTCGGCGGCGGCACCGCCGGCTGGATGGCTGCGGCGGCGCTCGCCAAGGTGTTCCCGGGGACGCTTTCGATCCGCCTGATCGAATCCGAGCAGATCGGAACGATCGGCGTCGGCGAAGCGACCGTGCCGCACCTGAAGCTGTTCAATCAGTTGCTGCAGATCGACGAGGCCGAATTCGTCCGTGCCGTCAAGGGAACCTTCAAGCTCGGCATCGAGTTCGTGGACTGGGCGCAGGTCGGCGACCGCTACTTTCACGGCTTCGGAACGATCGGCCACGACTTCGGCCTGCTGCCCTTCCACCAGTACTGGTTGAAGGCGCACCGGCTCGGCAAGGCCGCCGAGCTCGGGGCGTACTCGCTGCACACGGTGGCCGGGCCGCGCGGCAAGTTCATGGTTTCGGCCGAAGACGTGCCCAAGGGCTCGCCGCTCGCCGACATCGCTTATGCCTATCATTTCGACGCAGGCCTCTACGCGAAATACCTGCGCCGCTACGCCGAGCAGCGCGGCGTGCGGCGCACCGAGGGCAAGGTCGTCGACGTGCGGCTGCGCGGCGAGGACGGCTTCGTCGAATCGGTGGTTCTCGAAAGCGGCGAACGGATCGACGGCGACCTGTTCCTCGACTGCTCCGGCTTCCGGGGCCTCCTGATCGAGCAGACCCTGCACGCCGGCTACGAAGACTGGTCGCACTGGCTGCCGTGCGATCGCGCCGTCGCGGTCGCCTGCGAAAACTTCGGTCCGCCGACGCCGTTCGTGCGCTGCACCGCGCGCGAGGCCGGCTGGACCTGGCGCATCCCCTTGCAGCACCGTACCGGCAATGGCTACGTGTATTCGAGCGCCCATATCGGCGACGACGAGGCCGCCGCGAGGCTGCTGGGACAGCTCGACGCCCCCGCCATGGGCGAGCCGCGCGTGCTGCGCTTCGCAGCGGGCCAGCGCCGCAAAGTGTGGGACCGAAACGTGGTCGCCATCGGCCTGTCCGCGGGTTTCCTCGAACCGCTGGAATCGACCAGCATCTATTTGATCCAGTCGGGCATCGCGCGCCTGGTGAACCTGTTCCCGGACACGGGATTCAGTCCGGCGGTGATCGATCGCTACAATGCACAGACCGCGTTCGAGATCGAGCGCATCCGCGATTTCATCATCCTGCACTACTGCGCCACGGAACGTGGTGACACACCGTTCTGGCGCTACTGCAGGGCGATGGAGATCCCGGCACCGCTCGCCGAAACCATCCGGCTGTTCCGCGACAGCGGGCGCTTCTACCGCAATGCCGAGGAAATGTTCGCCGTGACGAGTTGGGTGGAGGTGATGATCGGCCAGGGCATCCTGCCGCGCGCCTGGCATCCTGCGGTGGATCAGCTTTCGGACGCCGAGCTGCAACGATTGATGGACGACGTGCAACGCGTGATCGCCGCCTGCGTGGAAGCGATGCCGACCCACCAGCAATTCATCGCGCGTTGCTGCGCGGCGGCCTGACCGGCTGCGGCGCACATTCCGCAACTTCGTCCAGTCACACCTGCACCACGAGGAAATTCCGTTTTGACACCTGCACAGCTACGCGAAGCGCTTCGCGTATTGAAGGGGCGCGCCGGCGCCGGACAACATACAAACCCCACGCGGCAACGCTCGATCGGCCGCTGGCGGCAAACACCACGCACCGCACTACTCGCATTGCAACGGTGCGGCGTCGGCGTCGCCTGCGTGCTGCTGGTGCTGCTCTCGAGCGCCCCGCTTCACGCGCAGCGCGCCGCGCCCCGGCAGCCTGCGGTACAGCCAACGACCCTGTCGCTCCAGGACATCGAGCACCGCACGTTCGAGTTCTTCTGGCAAACCGCGAATCCGAAGAACGGCCTGGTGCCCGACCACTGGCCGATGGGCGACACGCCGTTCTCGAGCATCGCGGCGACTGGTTTCGCCCTGACCGCCTATCCGATCGGCGTGAAGCGCGGCTGGATCACCCGCGAGCAAGCGCGCCAGCGCGTGCTGACGACGCTCCGCTTCTTCGCGAATGCCCCGCAGGGCGCCAGCGAGGACGACGACGCCGGCTACCACGGGTTTTTCTATCACTTCCTCGACATGAAGACAGGGCTGCGCTACGGGCGCTGGGTCGAGGTATCGACGATCGACACGACCTTGCTGATGGCGGGCGTGCTGTTCGACGAAACCTACTTCGATCAGGACAAGCCGGAGGAACGCCAAATCCGGCAGCTCGCGGAAAAACTCTACCGCGACATCGACTGGAACTGGGCGCAGGTGCGCTCGCCGCTGGTCAGCATGGGCTGGACGCCGGGCGGCAAGTTCATCCCGCACGACTGGAAGGGCTACGACGAGGCGATGATCCTGTACATCCTCGCGCTCGGCTCGCCCACCCACCCGGTGCAGCCGGATGCGTGGGCCGCGTGGGCATCCACGTACCACCTGACCTGGGGCAGCTTCATGGGCGGCCTGCCGCACATCGGATTTGCGCCGCTGTTCGGTCACCAGTACAGCGAATCCTGGATCGATTTCCGCGGCATCCGCGACGCCTTCATGCGCCTGCACGACATGGACTATTTCGAGAACAGCCGGCGCTCGGTGGTCGGACAGCACGCCTATGCCGTCGCCACCACCGGGCATTTCAGAGGCTATGGTGACGACATCTGGGGGTTGACTGCCTGCAACGGCCCCGGCAATTTCACCTGGACCCGCCCGGACGGCACCAGCATGAAGTTCCACGGCTATCGCGCGCGCGGCGCCGACGTCGGCCACCGTATCGACGATGGCACCATCGCGCCGACCGCGGCGATCGCCTCGATCGTGTTCGCGCCGGAGCTGGTGCTGCCGACGATCCAGGCGATGTACCGGCGCTACGGAACATGGCTGTATTCGAAGTACGGATTCGTCGATGCCTTCAACCCGAGCTTCCGGCTGGCCAAGGCGAAGTTGCGAAGCGGCAAGGTGGTAGCGGGCGAAGGCTGGTTCGACAACGAGTACCTCGGCATCGACCAGGGCCCGATCCTCCTGATGATCGAGAATTACCGGAGCGGGTTCGTGTGGAAGGTGATGCGCCGCAATCCGCACATCCGCCGCGGCCTCGAACGCGCAGGTTTCCAGGGCGGCTGGCTGGAGCCCAGGACCACCGGAGGTGGCACGGCGCGTCAATCCGCCTCCGTTCACTGAGCATGTTGATTGCCGCATCCGGCAGCCATTCGCCCCCGGATCAAGTCCGGGGCAGGCTCTGAGTGCAAGCGCGAAGGGCCGAAGTCGAAGGGCAGCCCGTCTGCAGTGCTTCGACTTCGCCCGCTGAGCTCCGCGTAGCTTGTCCTGAGCTTGTCGAAGGGTCCGGCACGGACGGAAGAATGATGAAACGGGGCTTCATCAAGTGCTGCTTGAACACCGCAATCGGGGTATTTGCCACCTTGTTGCTGGCGGCCTGTGCGGAGCATTCGCCGGGCGTGACCCTCGAATTCTGGACCATCGGCCCCGAGGGCGACGCGGTGGCGCAACTGTTGCCGGCATTCGAGCGGGCTCATCCCGGCATCCACGTGCGCGTGCAGCGGATTCCGCTGACGGCGGCGCACGAAAAGCTGCTGACGGCCTACGCCGGCGGCTCACTGCCCGACCTCGTGCAGATCGGCAACACCTGGATCGCCGAGTTCGCCGCGCTGCATGCGCTCGAACCGCTGCAAGCGCGGGTCGAGCGTTCGGCCGTGGTTCGCAAGAGCGATTATTTTGCGGGCGCTTGGACCCCCAACCGGGTCGACGGCGTTCTCTACGGGATTCCGTGGTATGTCGACACGCGACTGCTGTTCTATCGCATGGACTTGCTGCGCGAAGCGGGCTTCGATGCACCGCCCCGTACCTGGGCCGAATGGCAGGCGCAGATGGACGCGATCCGCGCGAAGAGCCATGGCCAGCGTTGGGGCGCCTTGCTGCCGACCAACGAGTACGACCAGTTGCTGGCCCTGGCGCTGCAGCAACACGTGCCACTTCTCCGCGATGGCGGACGCTACGGCAATTTCGAAAGCGCGGGTTTCAAGCGCGCGCTCGCCTTCTACGTCGGGCTGTTCAAACGCGGCGACGTACCGCCGTACACCAACGTCCAGGTCACCAATCCGTGGCAGTCCTTCGCGCGCGGCGACTTCGTGTTCTATCTTTCCGGCCCGTGGAACATCGGCGAATTCCGCAGGCGCCTGCCCGCTTCGCGGCAGCCGGAATGGTCGACGGCGCAACTGCCCGGCCCCAACGGTCCCGGCGATTCGGTCACCTACGGTTCGAGCCTGGTGATCCCGCGTTCGTCGCAACACCAGCGCGCCGCCTGGACGCTGATCGAATATCTCTCGCGGCCCGAGGTGCAGGTGCGTTTCTACGAACTCCTGGGCGACCTGCCGGCCCGCCGTTCGGCTTGGGAGGACCCGGCTTTGAAAGACGACGCCAAGCTCAAGGCCTTCCGCGACCAACTCGTGCACATGCGTACGGCACCGCAGGTGCCCGAGTGGGAACAGATCGTCAACATGATGCAGGAGGTGGCGGCGCGCGCGATCGCCGGAGAACTGACGATCGACCAGGCCACCGCGCAAATGGACGCACGCGCCGATACGATCCTGACCAAGCGTCGCTGGGTGCTGGAGCGGCAAGAATCGCATGAGTTCCGCAATGGTCACGGAGACAACGCCCACGTACCGGAAACCACCCGGCATTCCGTGGCATCGCCGGCTCCATCGGGGCGATGAACCCGGAACCTGGTTTTCAGACGACGATCTGGAGGACGGGTGCCGTGGATGGCGCTAGCCGGTCTGCTTGTCCCGACATTGTTGCCGCGGTCCGGGAAGCAGATTCCGGGTTCTGCACGTCGCTGCGTGACGCGCAGTCCCGGAATGACGGCGAATGGCCACCCGAGGCGGGCGGGAAATCCGTCGAGAGGCACGCGGTGCCATGAACCGCGCCGGCCCCGCATGGCTGTTCCTCGCGCCGGCACTGCTGGTGCTCGGCGTGTTCTTCCTGCTGCCGGTGCTGGCGGGTCTCGCGCTCAGCCTCACCGACTACGACCTCTATGCGCTCGCCGACCTGCACAACCTGCGTTTCATCGGCCTCGCCAACTACTGGGCCCTGCTGCACCGGCCGCTGTTCTGGGCCGCGCTCGGCCACACCCTGTACTTCGTGGTGGTGGGCGTGCCGCTGTCGCTGCTGGTTTCGCTCGGAACCGCGCTGCTGCTGAACTCATCGGCCGCGCGGATGAAACCGCTGTTCCGCACCATCCTGTTCGCGCCGGTGGTGACCACCGTGGTCGCCGTGGCGGTGATCTGGCGGTACCTCTTCAACACCCAGTACGGCGTAGTCGACTTCGTACTGGTACACATGGGCCTGCCGCCGATCGACTGGCTCGGCGACCCGCATTGGTCGATGCCGATGATCATCCTGTTCGCGGTCTGGAAGAACTTCGGCTACAACATGATCATCCTGCTGGCCGGGCTGCAAGCGATCCCCGCGGAACTCTACGAAGCCGCGCGGATCGACGGCGCCTCGACCTGGCGGCAGTTCCGCCACATCACCTTGCCCGCGCTCTCACCGATCCTCGTGATGGTCGGCATCCTCACGGTGTCGGGCTACTTCCAGTTGTTCGCCGAACCCTATGTGATCACCCAGGGCGGGCCGCTGCAAAGCACGGTCAGCGTCCTGTACCTGATGTACGAGGACGGCTTCAGGTGGTGGAACATGGGTACCGCCTCGGCGGTCGCCTTCCTGCTGTTCCTGGTGATGTTCGCGGCCACCGCCGTGATCTGGCGCTTCGGCGAAACGCGCGGGCACGCCGCATGAGCCGTGCCGTGAAGCCTCTGCTGGTCAACGGCGCGCTCATGGCCGGCGCCTCGCTCGCATTATTCCCGCTGTTCTGGATGCTGGCCGTATCGTTCATGCAGCCGGGAGAAGCCAACAGCCTGCCACCGCCCATGCTGCCGCTGCACCCGACGTTGGACAATTACCGCGAGCTGTTCGCGCACGCCGGCATGGGCAGGTATTTCGCGAACAGCCTGCTCATTTCGACCGCGATCACGCTACTGTCGCTGGTGTGCAACACGCTGGCCGGCTACGCCTTCGCGAAGCTGCCGTTCGCCGGGCGCGAAAGATGGTTCGGCGTGCTGGTCGGCGCGCTGGTGATCCCGGCACAGGTCGCGATGCTGCCGCTGTTCCTGCTGTTGAAATACGTTGGACTGGTCAACACCTACTGGGCGGTGATCCTGCCCGCGATGGCGAGCGTGTTCGGCATTTTCCTGGTGCGCCAGTATGCGCGCGGCATCCCCGGCGAGCTCCTGGAAGCCGCGCGCGTGGATGGCGCGGGCGAGCTGCGCATTTTCGTGCAGGTGGTGTTGCCGCTCCTGAAGCCGATCCTCGCGACGCTCGCGGTGTTCACCTTCCTCACCGCATGGAACGACTTCATGTGGCCATTGATCGCGCTGACCGGCCAGCAGCACTACACCCTGCCCGTGGGTCTCGCATCGCTCTCGCGCGAACATGTGCAGGATTCGGGATTGATGATGGCCGGCGCCGTCGTCACCGTCGTTCCGGTACTGCTGCTGTTCCTGGCGCTGCAGCGCTACTACCTGCGAGGGCTGCTATTGGGCAGCGTCAAGGGGTGAGAAGCGGCGATTACGCGAGGCCGGTGGCATCGCGTGCCGCTTCGAACGCCCGCATAGGGATGTGCGGGCCGGCCCCGGCACCAAGGAGGGTTGCTCGTCCTTCCATGGTTGCGTGGCGACATTGGGCTGACCCGGTGCTTTTGCCGGAGAAGCCCAACGTTCTTCCGGCGGGCACGGGGTTGGACTTCTCCCGGATCAAACCGGGATCAGTCGATAACCAAGCGAATCATGACGGTTGCAGCGCGCCGCCGTGCGAGGCGATCACGTCCGCGTAGAACCGCGCGCTGGACTTCGGCGTGCGTTGCTGGGTCGCGTAGTCCACGTGCACGATGCCGAACCGCTTGCCGTAGCCGTGCGCCCATTCGAAGTTGTCGAGCAGCGACCACACGAAATAGCCGCGCAGGTCCACGCCCTGCCGCATCGCAGCGCGCGCCGCGCGCAGGTGCGCGCGCAGGTAGGCGACCCGCAGCGGATCCTGGACGCGCCCGCCGTCGACGGCCGGCGGATCGTAGAACGCCGCGCCGTTCTCGGTGATGTAGATGGGTGGGCGGCCATAGCGCGTGGACACCCAGTTCAGGATGTCGGTCAGGCCCTGCGGATACACTTCCCAGCCGGTTTCGGTGCGGGTCGCGCGCGTTTGTGGTACGCCGCTCGCGCGCTGCGGCCATGCACGCGGATCGTGGCGGACGACGCTCCGGGTGTAGTAGTTGACGCCGACGAAATCGATCGCGTGCCGGATTTGCGCCAGGTCATCCTGCGCCCATTCGCACCAGGCCTCGCCGAATACTTCCCGCATCTCGTCGGGATAACGGCCGAGCAGGACCGGGTCCAGGAACTGGCGGTTCATGTAGGCGTCGGCACGCGCGGTCGCGGCGAGGTCGCTGGGGTTCTGGGTCGCCGGATACTTGGGCTCGAGGTTGACCACGATGCCGATGTTGTTGCGGCCCTCGGCCCGATAAGCCTGCACCGCAGCGCCGTGCGCCTTCAGGAGATGGTGTGCCGCGATCACCGGTTCGTAGCGGCTGCGGTGGCCGGGCGCGAGCACGCCGTGCAGGTAGCCGCCGTCGGTCACCACCCAGGGCTCGTTGATGGTGGTCCACAGGCCGACGCGATCATCGAGCTTGCGGAACACGACTTGCGCGTAGTCGGCGAACCAGCCGGGGCTGTCGGGATTCAGCCAGCCGCCGCGATCGTCGAGCGCCGCGGGAAGATCCCAGTGGTAGAGCGTGACCATCGGCTGGATGCCGTTCTCGAGCAGCGCGTCGACCAGCCGGTCGTAGAACGCGAGCCCGGCCTGGTTGACGTGGCCCCGGCCCTCCGGGAGGATCCGGCTCCAGGCGATGCTGAAGCGGTACGCGCGCATCCCGAGCGCGCGCATCAGCGATACGTCATCGCGCCAGCGCCGGTAATGGTCGCAGGCGACATCGCCGGTATCGCCGTCGCGGACCCGCCCCGGCGTATGCGAGAAGCGGTGCCAGTTGCTGGGGCCCGCGCCATCCGCCAGCGGAGAGCCCTCGATCTGGTACGCCGAGGTCGCGCAACCCCACAGGAACCCGCCCGGAAAGATGGGTTCGACGACCGCCGAGGCTTCTGCCGGCATGGGAATCCCCGTTGGTGAAAGCGATTACATCGGCATGATAACGTGCCGCGGCCAGCTCGCGGCGAAAAAGTCCCGGGCCGCCCCGGCACGGGGACCGGCCGCGCAAACGACGGGACGCGGATCGCGGAAGCCGGCACCGCGTCGAGGCGAAGCGCCGACCTCGCGCAATCACGGAGCGACCATGGCGACCGTTCGTCTCGACAACGTACGCAAGGTGTACGACAACGGCAAGGTCGCCGTGGCCGGTGCCGATTTCACGGTGGCCGATGGCGAACTGCTGGTGCTGGTGGGCCCCTCGGGCTGCGGCAAGACCACCCTGCTGCGTGCGATCGCGGGACTCGAATCGATCAGCGCCGGCAGTATCCGGATCGACGGCCGGGTGGTGAACGACCTCGCCCCGCGCGAGCGCGACATCGCGATGGTGTTCCAGAACTACGCCTTGTACCCGCACATGACGGTCGCCGAAAACCTCGCGTTCGGCCTGAAACTCCGCGGGCTGCCGCGCGCCGAAATCGCCGGGCGGGTGGCGGAGGCGGCGCGCATGCTGGGCTTGTCGGAATTGCTGGACGCGCGTCCGCGCCGCCTGTCGGGCGGCCAGCGCCAGCGGGTCGCCCTCGGGCGCGCGCTGGTCCGCGAACCCAAGGTGTTCCTGCTGGACGAGCCGCTGTCGAACCTGGACGCGAAACTCCGCGCGGCAATGCGCGTGGAAATCGCGCGTCTGCACCAGCGGCTCGCCGCGACGATGATCTATGTCACCCATGACCAGGTCGAGGCGATGACGCTCGGCCAGCGCATCGTGGTGCTGAACGACGGCGAGATCCAGCAGATCGACACGCCGATGCGCCTGTACGACGAACCCGCGAACCTGTTCGTGGCCGGTTTCCTCGGCAGCCCGGCGATGAATTTCTTCCGCGGCCGGTTGCGCGCCGAACCGGCATGGCGGCTCGAAACCGATTGCGGGAGCCTGCCGCTCGACGACGCCGCGGATCCGTCCGTTCGACTCGGCACCTGTCGCGACCGCGAGGTCGTCCTCGGCCTGCGTCCCGAGCACCTGCAACTCGTCGCCGGCGATGCCCCGGCGTCGTTCGCGAAGTTCGACGCAACGCTCGAAGTGGTCGAGCCGGTCGGCAACGAGATCTTCCTCAACCTGCGCTTCGGCAACGTCCCGATGGTGGCGCGGATCGCGCCGCGTGCGCTTCCTGCATCCGGCACGCACGCGCGCCTGCAATTCGATCCGTGGCGCCTGCACGTGTTCGATGCCGGCAGCGGCGAGCGTATCGAAGGAGTGCGTTTCCACCCGCGCGCCGCCACCGCACGGTAGGGGCGACCGTGGTCGCCGCGGCGGGTGCGAGCGTCACGCGACCACACAGCTCGCATTCATGCCCGTGACGCCCCCATGAACGCCATGAACCCCGCCTGAGGGGCTACCGAAACCTTAACGAACGTTGCCGATTGCCTCCAGTCTTACTGGCCAAGCGCGTGTGAACCATTGCACGCGTGAACGACCACAAGCTGGAGACAATCATGCGCAAGACTGCAATCGTCCTCGCCACCG
>JAICJG010000046.1 GCA_025928585.1 Rhodanobacteraceae bacterium | reverse complement strand
CGGCTTCGAGCATTCGCTGAACGGCTGGCCCGGGCGCCAATGTTGCGAGCTTGACTCTGGACCATGGTCCAGGGGTTAGCATGGGGCGCATGGACACGCCTGCGACAACCCGGCCAACCGCTCCCTCGCACCTCACGATCGGCGAAGTCGCGCGGCGCGCCCGCGTCGGCATCGACACCATTCGCTACTACGAACGCGAGGGATTGCTGCCGCCGTCGCCGCGACGCGCTTCGGGCTACCGCGACTTCGGCGGCGACACCGTCGAACGCCTGCGCTTCATCCGCCGAGCCAAGGACCTCGGCTTCTCGCTGGGGGAAATCCGCGAACTGCTCGCGCTGTCGTCGGATCGCGAGCGCGGGGTGCGTGACGTCAAGCGACGCGCGCAAGCACGGCTCGCCGGAATCGAGGAGCGCATCCGCGAATTGCAGAGCGTACGGCGCGGACTGAAACAGCTGATCGCCGCCTGTCCGGGGCACGGGCCGCTCGAGCATTGCCCGATCCTGCGCGCGCTGGGCGGGGAGGATCGCGCATGAACGCGCATCACGAGCACGGGCATTCCTGCTGCGGTGGCGCTGGGCGGGAAACGGATGCCGCGCCTGCCGTTGATTCGACCAGGCCCACCGCGCAAAGTGCGATCGATCCGGTCTGCGGCATGACGGTCGATCCGCACACGTCGAAGCACCGGGCGGTGCATGCCGGCCACACGTACCACTTCTGCTCCGCGCATTGCCGCGACAAATTCATGGCCGGGCCCGAACGCTATCTCGCCTCGGATGGCGGCGCTCCAGGCGCGACCCAAACCGGGGCGCCGGCGGGCACCATCTACACCTGCCCGATGCACCCCGAGGTTCGCCAGATCGGACCCGGTCACTGTCCGAAATGCGGGATGGCACTCGAGCCATTGCTGCCCGCGGCAGGCGTCGCGGACGACAGCGATCTCCGCGCGCTGGCGTGGCGTTTCTGGGCACTGGTCGCGCTCACCATTCCGGTATTCCTGCTGGCGATGGGCCCGCACCTGTTCGGCTGGCACATTCAGCCGCCATGGGGATCGATCGCGGGCTGGAGCGAAGCGGTGCTCGGGACCATCGTGGTGCTGTGGGGTGGGGCCCCCTTCTTCGCGCGCGGCTGGCGCTCGCTGAAGCCGTGGAACCCGAACATGTACACCTTGATCGCGCTCGGCACCGGCGTCGCCTGGGTGTACAGCGCGGTCGCCTTCCTCGCGCCCGGCCTGTTTCCGGCGAGCTTTCGAGACGCGCACGGCGCGGTCGGCGTGTACTTCGAATCCGCCGCGGTGATCGTGACGCTGGTGACGATGGGCGACTTCCTGGAATTCCGGGCCCGCCGCCGTACCGGCTCCGCCTTGCGCGCGTTGCTCGACCTCGCGCCGAAGGTGGCGCGCCGCATCGCCCGCGACGGCAGCGAGGCCGATGTTGCGCTCGATGAGGTGCAGGCCGGCGACGTGCTGCGCGTGCGCCCCGGCGAGAGCGTCCCGGTGGACGGCGAAGTCATCGAAGGCGCGAGCCACGTCGACGAATCGATGCTGACCGGGGAAGCGATGCCGGTCGCGAAGGCGGCTGGTGAGCGTGTGACCGGCGGGACCATCAACCAGGGCGGCGCGCTGACGATGCGGGCCGACAAGGTCGGCGCCGAGACCACGCTGGCGCGGATCGTGGCGCTGGTCGCGAGCGCGCAGCGCAGCAAGGCGCCGCTGCAGCGCGTGGCCGACCGGGTCGCCGGCTGGTTCGTGCCGGCGGTGGTGGTGGTGGCGGCGCTGGCCTTCGTCGCCTGGGCCGCGATCGGACCGGAGCCCAGATGGACGCACGCCCTGATCGCGGCGGTGTCGGTGTTGATCATCGCCTGTCCCTGCGCGCTCGGCCTCGCCACGCCCATTTCCATCATGGTCGCCAGCGGTCGCGGCGCCCACGCCGGGGTGCTGTTCCGGGATGCCACGGCGATCGAGACATTGCGCGACGTCGATACGCTGATCGTCGACAAGACCGGCACGCTGACGCAAGGCAAGCCTTCGTTGCAGGCGATCCATGCATTCGCCGGCATCGACGAAGCGAGCGCGCTGGCGCTTGCGGCCGCCCTCGAACGGCCCAGCGAACACCCGCTGGCGCAGGCGGTCGTCGCCGCCGCGGGCGAACGCGGCATCGAGGTTCCGGCGGTCGAGGATTTCCACACGCGGAGCGGGCAGGGCGTGCGCGGGCAGGTGCAAGGACACGACGTTGCGCTCGGCAACGCCGCCCTGATGCAAGGGGCGGGCGTGCCGCTGGAGGAAGGTCTGCAGGCGCGCGCCGATGCACTGCGGGAGAACGGTGCGAGTGTGCTGCTGCTGGCGGTCGACGGCGCGGCGGCGGCCCTGCTGGCGATCGCGGACGCGATCAAGACTGACGCGCCGCGGGCGCTGGAGAACCTGCGCGCGGAAGGCTTGCGGATCGTGATGCTGACCGGGGACCATCGCGTCACCGCGCAGGCGGTCGCGCGCACGCTCGGCATCGAAGAAGTGCATGCGGACGTCTCGCCCCAGGACAAGGCCGCGGTGGTCGAGCGCCTGCGGCACGAGGGGCACCGGGTTGCGATGGCGGGCGACGGCATCAACGATGCCCCGGCGCTGGCCAGCGCGGATGTCGGCATCGCGATGGGTGGGGGCACCGATGTCGCGATGGAAAGCGCGCCGGTGACGCTGGTGCGCGGAGAGCTCTCCGCGATCGCGCGCGCCCGCGCGCTGTCGCAGGCGACCGTGCGCAACATCCACCAGAACCTGTTCTTCGCGTTCGTTTACAACGCCGTCGGCATCCCGATCGCGGCGGGCGTCTTGTATCCGTGGTTCGGGATCGTGCTGTCGCCGATGATCGCGGCGCTCGCGATGAGCCTGTCGTCGGTATCGGTCGTATCCAACGCGCTGCGCCTGCGCAATGCGCGGATCTGAAACCGGGGTCAGAGTACAATTTCGAGGAAGAGGCGGGCGTATTTTCCCCGCGCAATTGTACTCTGACCCCGGTTTTGCTCAGCGCCCGAACAGCGGCTTGTTGAGGATCGCGAGCAGGCGTTGGCGGCGGGACAGCTGCGGCGGCTTGGCGTCAGCGCCGGGTGCGGTTTCGATCCGACCGGCCGCAAAGCAGGCGTTGATGAAATCGACGACTTCCTCGTACGCCGCGCCGGATGCCGCCACCACCTCGTGGACGGTCATCGCGCCTTTCAGCATTTCCCTGGCGATGCGGAAGTACTGCGGGAATTCGCGTTCGGTTTCCGGCCAACTGGTCAATTCGTAGCGGTCCGCCCGGTTCAACCTGCGGCTGAGGATGCCCGGTGTCGCGATCAGGCCCGCATACCAGCGCAGACGCGCGAGCGCCTGCGGTGCGCCGGCCGCGGCACGAGCCGCCTCGATGCTTCTGGAATACACGGGTGTCCACGCGTCGGCTGGCTGCTGCAGCAACACGTTGAGTGGAACGAGGGCGGTCGATTCGAAGTAATAGGCATCCGCGTCCGGATCGATCACGAGTTCGGCGCCGTCCGGGCCCGTGAGCCGGTGGGCGGTGCCGATCCGCCGCAACGCCAGCGCTTCGGCGGCGTTGACGGGACCGATGGCGTCCGTCGGTTCGGATGCCGTGGCCGGCGGATGCCCGGCGGACAGCGTGCCGGTGCCTTCGCGGATCGCTTCGGCATTCGCGCCCGCGAGCCATGCCTCGAGCCCCGCGGCCGTCGATTGCGGCGAGGGCGACGCGGAATCGGGAGGCGTGGGATGCTTGCCTTGCATGTCGGTATCGCTCCTGGATGCAGCACTCCTTCGGCCGGAAGCGGAGCCACCGGCTTGAGGCGAACAATTGCGACGACGGTGCAAGTCTAGGGAGTGCCGCGGGCCAGAGCGCACTCCCCAGCCGTGAACATTGGTTACACCACGTTGTCGGTGGCCAGCGGTTCGCGTGGCTGCCGGGCCTGCAGCGCCCACAACGCGGCATAGCGGCCACCGGTCGCGAGCAGTTCGGCGTGGGTTCCGCGTTCGACCACGCGTCCGCGTTCGAGTACCAGGATTTCGTCGGCATCGACGATGGTCGAGAGCCGGTGCGCGACGATGAGCGTCGTGCGGCCGCGCGCGACTTCCGCGAGTTCCGCCTGGATGATCTTCTCGGTACGGGTGTCGAGCGCGCTGGTCGCCTCGTCGAACACCAGCGCCACCGGCCGCTTCAGCAGCGCGCGGGCGATTGCGACCCGCTGCTTCTCGCCGCCGGAGAGTTTCAGGCCGCGCTCGCCGACCGCGGTTGCGTACCCTTGCGGGAGGCTGGTCACGAAGTCGTGGATGTGCGCCGCCCGGGCGGCGGCCTCGACTTCGGCGGGGCTCGCGTCGGTGCGGCCGTAGGCGATGTTGTAGTAGATCGTGTCGTTGAACAGCACCGTGTCCTGCGGCACGATGCCGATCGCCGCGCGCAATGAGTCCTGGGTCACCTCGCGGATGTCCTGGCCATCGATCGTGATCCGCCCGCCGGTGACGTCGTAGAAGCGGAACAGCAGGCGCGACAGGGTGGATTTGCCCGCCCCCGTTTCGCCGACCACCGCCAGGGTCTTGCCGGGCGGGATGGTGAAGTCGATGCCATGGAGGATCGCGCGATCCGGGTTGTAGTGGAACGACACGCGCTCGAAACGCACCTCGCCGCCGCGGGTCACGAGCGGTTTGGCGTCCGGGGCATCCCGCACTTCGGCGTGTTCATCCATAAGGGAAAACATGTGCTCCATGTCGATCACGCCCTGCTTGATCTGGCGCCACGTGAAGCCGAGCATGTTGAGCGGGATCGCGAGCTGCAGCAGCCAGCCGTTGACCATCACGATGTCGCCGACCGACAGCGTTCGGGCGACCACGCCGCCCGCGGCCATCGCCATCAGCAGGGTCACGCCGATCGCGATCACCAGCGCCTGCGCGCCGTTCAGCACCGCCAGCGAGGATTCGGTCTTGACCGCGGCATCCTCGTAGCGCTGCAAGTCGGCGTCGTAGCGGCGCGCCTCGAATTCCTCGTTGCCGAAGTACTTCACCGTTTCGTAGTTCAGCAGGCTGTCCACCGCGCGCGAGTTGGCGAGGCTCTCGACCTCGTTCATCACGCGCACGCCGGCGGTGCGCCACTCGGTGATCCAGATGGTCACGGCGATGTACACGGCCATCGTGACCAGCGTGACGGCCGCGTAGCGCCAATCCAGCTTGCGCAGCATGAACGCGATCACGACCACGATTTCGAACAGGGTCGGCACGATGTTGAACACCACCCAGCCGAGCAGGTTGTAGACGCCGCGGGTGCCTCGCGAAATGTCACGCCCGATGCCGCCCATGTGGCGGTCGAGGTGGAAGCGCAGCGACAACCGGTGCAGGTGCCGGAACGCATCGAGTCCCGACGCGCGCATCGCGCGCTGGCTGACCCGCTCGAACACCGTGTCGCGGAGCTGCCCGAACAGCGAACCGATCAGGCGCAGCACGCCGTACAGCGCGATCAGTGCGATCGGCACGGTGAGTGCGGCGATGCGCGGATCCAGGTGATCAACGATGCCCTTGAATGCGTAGGGCACGTAGACCGTCGCCATCTTGGCGATCACGAGCAGCGCCGCGGCGACCGCCATGCGCCCGGGAAAGCCGCGGATGTACGGCCACAACATCGACAGCACCCGCAGCGTGCCGCGGCCCGAACGGGATGGTTCCGGTTGCGCCGTTGGCGCGGCGGGCGTTTCCGCGGTGGTGGCGCCCGCATGCTCGTTGCGCGGGGCACCGGTCGCATGCGGTGTCACCGCCGGTTTCGGCTTGACGGAGTCGGGATCGGATGACGGCGGGAGGGGGCGCTGAGAATCAGCCATGCGGGAATCATGGGGGCGCGGCTGGGCGGCTTCCAGTGGTGCCACCGGTACAATGTCGATTTTGGTTTTCGCGTTACGCCCGCCATGACCTTCCGCACCCGCTTTGCCCCCAGCCCCACCGGGTTCCTGCACATCGGCGGCGCGCGCACCGCGCTGTATTGCTGGCTCGAAGCGCGCCGCCGGGGTGGGCAGTTCATCCTGCGGATCGAGGACACCGATCGCGAGCGCTCGACCGACGCCGCGGTGCAGGCGATCCTGGATGGCCTGCACTGGCTGGGCCTCGATCCCGACGTGGATCCTACGTACCAGACGCGCCGGATGGACCGCTACCGCGAAGTCGCGCAGCAGTTGCACGACGCCGGCAAGGCGTACTGGGCGTATGAGTCGAAGCAGGAACTCGACGCGATGCGCGCCGCGATGAAGGATCGCGGCGAGAAGCCGCGCTACGACGGCCGCGCGCGCGATCTGAACCTCGCGTATCGGGACGATCCGAATCGCGTGCTGCGCTTCAGGAACCCGAAGTCCGGCAGCGTGGTGTTCGACGACAAGATCAAGGGCCGCATCGAGTGGGCCAATGCCGAACTCGACGACTTCGTGATGCTGCGATCGGACGGATACCCCACCTACAACTTCGCGGTGGTGGTGGACGACATCGACATGGCCATCACCGAAGTGATCCGCGGCGACGACCACGTCAACAACACGCCCCGCCAGATCAACCTGTACCAGGCGCTGGGTGCCAGCGTGCCGGTTTTTGCGCACCTGCCGATGATCCTGGGGCCGGACGGGCAGAAGCTTTCCAAGCGGCACGGCGCGGTCGGCGTGATGCAGTACCGCGAGGACGGCTACCTGCCCCACGCGCTCTTGAATTACCTGGTGCGGCTGGGCTGGTCGCATGGCGATCAGGAAATCTTCTCGCCCAGGGAAATGATCGAACTGTTCGACATTGCCGACGTCAACCATTCGGCCGCGCGCTTCGATTTCGCCAAGCTCGGCTGGCTCAACCAGCATTACCTGAAGGAAGGCGATCCCGGGGACCTCGGCAAGGAGCTGGCCTGGCACCTGGATCGGCTCGGGATGGACGTGGCCAAGGGGCCGGATCCGGCCGAGGTGGTGATCGCGCTGCGCGAGCGCACGCAGACCCTGAAGGCCATGGCCGAGCAGGCGCGGATCTGGTACGCGCCGATCGAGTACTGGGACGAGAAGGCGGTGGCCAAACACCTGCGCGCGGAAGGTGCCCCGCAGGTGCTGCGCGACATGCAAGCGAAACTCGCGGCGCTGCCGGCGTGGCAACCGGATGCCATCCACGCGCTGGTCGCGGAAGTCGCGGGCGAACGCGGAATCGGCATGGGCAGGGTCGCCCAGCCCCTTCGCGTTGCGATGACCGGAACCCAGGTCTCGCCCTCGATCGAGCAGACGGTGTACCTCGCCGGGCGCGGCACGGCGTTGCAGCGCATCGACGACGCGATTGCACGCGCCGGCGATCTGCGCTCCCCTTCGCCAGCGAAGGGGTGAACGATCCACGCCGCGGTTTTCATTCCCGCGCGCGAGGCGAGGTGGCTCTTCCATCTGCGATCGTGGCGCTGCACTCGCGTGGCATCCCCCCCCGCGCCATGGACGCCCTCCTTCCTTCGGAAGGGGGTGAGGGCCTTCCTGCTTCTCCGAGCCCGAGCCCCTCGCCCCGAGTCCCGAGTCCCGAGCGGTTTCGATGGCGCTCGTCGCGCGGGCGCTAGAATGCAGCCATGGCCACCACTCCCAAAGGCGTCCATCACCGTCATCGCGACGCCGCCGGCATCGTGCGCGAGGTCGAGCACGAGTGCGACGCTCGCTCGCTGCGGCTGACGCCGTTGCGGCGCGAAGTGCTGGTGCTGATTGCGAAGGCGCGCAAACCCGTCAAGGCCTACGACCTGCTGGAGTCGCTGCGGGACAGCCACGCCGGCGCCGCGCCTCCGACCGTCTATCGAGCCCTCGATTTCCTGCTCGCGAACGGCTTCATCCACAAGCTGGAATCGATCAACGCGTTCGTGTTTTGCCAGCACCCGGCCGAGGCGCATCAGGTGCCGTTCCTGATCTGCGACGTTTGCGAGGGGGCGACCGAGGTCTGCGACGACGGTGCCATCGCGCACCTGATCGAACAACAGGCCAACGGCTTCGGCTTCCGCGCCAAGGAGCAGACGCTGGAAGTGCACGGCGTCTGCAAGTCCTGTGCCGCCGCGGCCTGAACGCAAACCTACCCGAATCCCTGGATTGCGGCTGGCGCCGCGGTCACGGGTCCAACGATGCGCCCGGGATGTTATAATGTAACGAACCCGGCGGGGTTGCGCGATTTTTTCGCATCCATGCCGCACGCGGCAAGGTTCACATCAAGGAAAGTCACGCACGGCCGCGCGGTCGTGCCGGTGATCCGAACATCCAGAGGCGTCCGGCAATGGACATGCAAGTCATCCCCGCAACCGCAAGGCGATCCGCGGCCCCGGCCGCGACGCGCCGTCGGTTGGCCGGCGCCGTGGATCGGCTCGGCGCCACGGCCTCGTTGTTGTGCGCCGTGCACTGTGCGTTGTTGCCGTTCGTGCTGGCCCTCTTGCCGTTGGTCGGGCTGGGATTCCTGGCGGGACACACCTTCGAACGGGTGTTCGTGGCCTGCGCAGCCGCCCTCGCCAGCGCCAGCATCCTCGCGGCGTACCTCCGCCATCGGCGCCCACAGGCGCTCCTGCTGATGGTGCCCGGGATCGTTCTCCTGCTCTTCGGCGTCGCCGTCAACATCGATGTGCACGTGCTGGTGCACACTGTCGCGGTGGTCTGCGGCGGCGTGCTGGTTGCGGGCGCGCACGTCACCAATCTCGTGTTGGCCCACCGGCATTGCGCGACCACCCACGTCCATGCGGCCGCCTAGGCTGGTTGTCGAAGCGTTCTGACCAGCCTCCACACGAAGCGGCTGCCGTGGAAAGTCAGCCAGGGATGGCCGTTCTGCTGCCTCAGGCCGCGGCGCGATGTGGATTGCGGGAAGATTCGGCAATGCGGCGGTCGGGGATGATCGCACGGTAATTGTGTAACGCACGACGTTGTATCTAGCCTGCGCACATGGCGCATCGGCATTCCCCCATCGACGGCCCGCATGCCCACGGGCCCCCGGCCGGCGGCAGCCGCAGCCGGTTGGCGTTCGCGCTGGCGCTGACCGTGGCGATGCTGGTCGTCGAGGCGCTCGGCGGCTGGTGGTCGGGCTCGCTGGCGTTGCTGGCGGACGCCGCCCACATGCTGGTCGACGCCGGGGCGCTGGCGCTCGCGTGGGCTGCGGCAGCATTCGCGACGAGACGGGCCGATGCCCGTCGCAGCTTCGGCTACGCGCGGATGGAAGTGCTGGCGGGTTTCGTCAACGCGCTGCTCCAGGTGTTGCTGGTGGCGTGGATCGCCTACGAAGCGGTCACGCGGCTGCTCGACCTCGGGAGCATCCACATCCATTCGGGCACGATGCTGGCCGTGGCGCTGGCGGGTCTCCTGGTTAACGCGGCGGTGTTGCGTGCCCTGCACCAGGGTGGTGAGGAGGATCTCAACACCTCCGGCGCCCGCCTGCATGTTTTTGGTGACCTGCTGGGCTCCGTCGCGACCGTGGCCGCCGCCTTGCAGGTGCGCTACCTTGGATGGACCGGGGCGGATCCGGCCTTGTCGCTGCTGGTGTCGCTGCTGATCCTGCGGGGCGCTTTTGTACTGTTGAAGCGTTCCTCGCACATCCTGCTGGAGGGAGTGCCGGAAGGACTGGCGCCCGACGAGATCCGCACCGCACTGGCCGCGGCCGACCCGTCCATCCTGGAAGTGCACCACCTGCACGTCTGGCAGATCGCATCCGGCTCGCTCATGGCCACCTTGCACGCGCGCGTGTGCGATGGCAGCGATTCCCGCCACGTGCTCGAGGTCGTCCAGGCAGTATTGCGCGAGCGTTTCGGCATCCGCCACGTCACCGTGCAGATCGAATCGAGCGATTGCCTCGATCCGCATGCGGGTTGCGCCGAACCGCAGCACGGCGAGGCCGAGCCGCACGGCCACTGACGCGCGCGGAGCACCGCCCCGACTGCGATCGAGCGGGGACGTTGCTGTTACCATGCTGCCGGCCGCGCATGTGCGCGGATTCACCCCCACATCAGGAACCGACATGGGCAAGGGCGACAAGAAGACACGCAAGGGCAAGATTTATCGTGGCAGCCACGGCAACGTGCGGCCGCACTCGCCGAAAATGAAATCGGCAGTCAAGGAAACGGCGGCCAGGGCGCCCGCGCGCGCACCTGCCAAGAAGGCTCCGGCCAAGAAAGCGGCCCCCCGGAAGGCCGCGCCGAAGAAACCGGCCTGAGTTCCCGGTCGATTCGACAGGCCCCGCTTGCGGGGCCTTTTCATTTGGCGGGAAGCTCAGGCGGGAACTTCGGTGCCGTCCACGAAAATCCGCCGCGCGAACTGGCCGCCGATCCAGTAGGCGAGTTCGGCGGGGTGGCGTGCGTCCCAGGCGACGATGTCGGCACGCAAGCCCGGCGCCAGCACGCCGCGATCGCCAAGGCCGAGCGCGCGCGCGCCGTTCACGCTCACGCCGCGCAGCGCCTCGTCGGGCGTCAGCCGGAACAGCGTGCAGGCCATGTTCGCCGCGAGACGCAACGAGCGCAGCGGGGAGGTGCCCGGATTGAGATCGGTCGCGACCGCCATCGGTACGCGCTGCCGGCGCAGCACGTCGATCGGGGGCACGCGGGTCTCGCGGAGCGCATAAAAGCTGCCCGGCAGCAGGACCGCGACGGTCCCCGCGCGCTCCATCGCGTCGACCGCAGCCGGCCCCGCGCATTCGAGGTGGTCGGCGGAAAGCGCGGCGAATGACGCCGCCAGCGCGGCGCCGCCCAGATCGGACAATTGGTCGGCGTGCAATTTCACGGGCAGGCCGAGCTCCCGCGCGCGCTCGAAGCAGCGGCGCACTTCGTCCGGCGTGAACGCGATGCCCTCGCAAAAGGCGTCGACGGCGTCGGCGAGGCGTTCCTCGGCGATGCGCGGCAGCCATTCGCCGCACACCGCCGCGACGAATTCGGAACGGCGCCCGGCAAACTCGGGCGGAAGCGCGTGCAGGCCGAGGAAAGTGGTCCGGACGGTGACGCCAAGTTCCGCGCCGATCCGGCGCGCGACCCGCAGCATCTTCATTTCACTGGCGAGATCGAGCCCGTAGCCGGACTTGATCTCCAGCGTGGTGACGCCGCCGCGCAGCAGGCTGCGGGCGCGCGGCAAGGATTGTTCGAACAGTTCGACTTCCGAAGCCGCGCGGGTCGCGCGCACCGTCGACAAAATGCCGCCGCCGGCGCGGGCGATCGCCTCGTAACTCTCGCCCCGCAGCCGCATCTCGAATTCGTCGGCGCGCTTGCCGCCGAACACGAGGTGCGTGTGGCAATCGACCAGGCCGGGCGTGACCAGCGCGTCGTGCATGGACTCGACGCTCTCGGCGATTGCATCCGCCTCGCGCGGCAGCTCGCCCATCGGTCCGGCAAAGCGGATGGTTCCGTCCCGCCAGCCGATCGCACCGTGCTCGACCAGCCCGTATCCAGTCTCGCCCGCGAGCGTCGCAAGGGTGCAATCGAGCAGGAGACGGTCCCAGCGCGCGGTCGGTGCGACGCGCTTCGCACGCGCCGTCATGGGCGCGGTGGCCAGCGAAGCTGGTAGAGGTCGTGGCGGCGATCCTTGAAGTTCTGCACGGTGCCGTTGTTGCGCGCGCGCGCCAGGTCCTCCAGCCGCAGGTCCGCGAACAGCACGGTTTCGGCGTTGGGCGTGGAATCGGCCGCGATGCCGTCGCGCGCGAACGGAAAGTCGCACGGAGTGAGGATGCAGCTTTGCGCGTACTGGATGTCGAAGTTGTTGACCCCGGGCAGGTTTCCGCAGTTGCCCGAGAGCACCACGTAGCACTGGTTCTCGATCGCGCGCGCCTGCGCGCAGTAACGCACGCGCAGATAACCCTCGCGGGTGTCGGTGCAAAACGGCGTGAACAGGATCAGCGCGCCCTGGTCGACCAGGTGCCGCGCGACTTCCGGAAATTCCACGTCGTAACAGACCGCCACGCCGATGGTGCCGCAGTCGGTCGGGATCGCGCGCGCGCCGCTTCCGCCCGAAATCCCCCACCAGGTGCGCTCGTTCGGGGTGGCGTGCACCTTGGCCTGCTCGTGGACCGAACCGTTGCGCAGGCACACGTAGCAGACATTGTGGACCGCGCCGTCCTCGCCGCGCGCGGGATGGCTGCCGGCCACGATGTTGATGTTGCGGCGGACCGCGAGGTCGCTGAACAGCGCCTTCACCCGTGGCGTGTAATCGGACAGCCGCAGGATCGAATCCACCGGTGACAGCGGCTCGTTCTCGATCGAGAGCAGTTGCAGGGTGATGAGCTCCGGGAACACCACGAAGTCGGCTTCGTAGTTGGCCGCGATGTCGGTGAAATATTCCACTTGCTTCGCGAACTCGTCGAAGTCCTTGACGCGGCGCTGCTGGTACTGGACGGTCGCAAGACGGATCACGTCGGGCAGGCGATGCGGCGCGTGCTGCGGCGGCATGTCCGGATGGTCCAGCCGCCGGGGATTGCGCCAGACGAGGTGCGCCGCGTAGCCAAGGGAAGCGTGGTCGTAGGGCAGGTAGTCGGCCAGCAGACCAATCACCTCGAAGCCGTTGCGCAACTGGAAGCTCAGTGTCGCGTCGCGCTGGCGTCCATCGATCACGGCCTTGAGGTAGTCCGCGGGCGTCGTGTATTTCTTCGACAGCTTGGCGAGGCCCGGCAGCCGCCCGCCGGTAACGATGCCGCACAACCGCAGGCGTTGGCACAGCCGTTTGCGTGCCCCGTACAGACGCCGTCCGATCCGCATGCCGCGGCAGTCGGGATCGACGCCGATATCCATTCCGTACAACCAGTCACCGTCCGGATCGTGCCGCGACGCGAAGCCGCCGCCGGTGATCTCGGCCCAGGTGTGCGGCGCCATCGCCCGCTGCGCGGCGATCCGGAAGGTCGCGCAATAACCGATGACCCGGTCGTCGTAGACCGCCACGAACTGGCCCTGCGGGAAGTGCGCGATCTGTCCGGCCACCATCTCCGGCGAGTAGCCGAAGCCCTCGCCGTAGACGCGCTTGCCGAGTGCCACGATCTGCGGGATGTCTTCTTCGCTGGTGTTGCGGACCACCAGGCGGGGGGTGTGTTCGTGAGCAGGTTTCATGGGCACCATTATGGCCGCGCCGCGTGCCGGTCCGCCAATGATGCTGGCGCCGCTGCGGACCCGCCGTTAGCCTTCGCGGAACTTGGGTGCCGCCGAAGGATGCGACGATGCTGCGTGCGGAATTCCTGTGGACAGCGGACGGCTGGCGGCGCGACGTGCGGATCGACGGCGCGGGGGGCGGCGGTTCGTGCGCCCGCTTCGTGTTGCCGGGGATGCCCAACCTGCATTCGCATGCCTTCCAGCGCGCGATGGCGGGGCTCGCCGAGCGCCGCGGTCCCGGCGACGATTCGTTCTGGAGCTGGCGCGAGACGATGTACGCGTTCGCCTCGCGGATCGGCCCGGAGCAATTGCGCGCGATCGCGGCACAGTTGTACGTCGAGATGCTGCGCGCGGGCTATACCCACGTCTGCGAATTCCACTACCTCCACAACGCGCCGGACGGCAGCCCGTACGCCGACCCGGCCGCGATGTCGCTCGCGATCGTCGAGGCGGCGCGCGAGGCCGGCATCGGGCTGACCCTGTTGCCGGTCCTGTACATGACCGGCGGCTTCGACGGACGTCCGCTGTCGGAGCGCCAGCGGCGCTTCGGCCTGTCGGTCGAAAGCTACTTGCGCCTGCTCGAAGGGCTGGCCCCGCACCGATCGCCGACGATGCAAGCGGGGATCGCCCTGCATTCCCTGCGTGCGGTGCCGGAGGCGGCGATGCAAGCCGTGCTGGATGCGCCGGTGGCCCGCGAGGGTGCGATCCACATCCACGTCGCCGAACAGATCGGCGAAGTGCAGGATTGCCTCGGCATCCGCGGCGCCCGGCCGGTGCAGTGGTTGTTCGAACATGCGTCCGTCGATGCGCGCTGGTGCCTCGTGCATGCGACGCATCTGGACGATGCCGAGCTGCGCGCGATCGCGCAATCGGGTGCGGTGGCCGGTCTTTGCCCAACCACCGAAGCCAATCTCGGCGATGGACTGTTCCCGTTGCCGGACTATCTCGACGCCGGCGGGGCATTCGGCATCGGCTCCGACTCGCACATTTCCGTGTCGCCGGTCGAGGAGTTGCGCTGGCTCGAATATGGGCAGCGGCTGGCGACGCACCACCGGAACGTCGCCGCGCGCCGCACCGGCGAAAGCGTCGGCCAGGCGCTGTGGGAGCGCGCCTGGCGTGGCGGCAGGCAAGCTGCGGGACTGCCGCCAATGACCGATGTCGATGGCGATGCCCCGATCGTGCTGGACGACGCCTCGCCGCTGCTCGCGGCGCGTACCGAAGACAACGCGATCGACGGCTTCCTGTTCGCCGGGAACACGCCGCTGGTACGCGACGTGCTGGTCGGCGGGAAATGGGTGGTGCGCGATTTCCGCCACCACGACCAGGATGCGATCGCCGCCCGTTATCGCAAGGCGGTCGAGGCGCTTGCCGCTGCCTGACGTGGCGCGGTGGGCGTGCTGAACCGGAAGCCCTGCAGCACCTGCTCCATCTGCGCGAATGCGTGTGCGCGGGTGAAAGGCGGCGTCGCCGGCGGCGAGTACACCGCGGGGTTGGTGCCATACACCACGAGATCGATGGCGTAGCAGGCGCCGTCGTGCACGGTGCGGTAGCTGCGGACGTCGAGGTAATGGCTCATGGCGGCGTCGCCCGCGTCGAAGCGGGTGAAGGGTATTCCGTCGATCGCGACCCTCCGGGCGCTGCCCGCGCGTACCGAGTCCGGAGGCTGTGTGCAACGAGCCACTTCTGCGGGCGAACGGCTTCCGCCGATGCGGATTTCGGCCGCGCTCACGTGGTCGGAGCCGGGAACGCCGAGGGCGACCACCGGTGTGCCGCGTGAACCGGGCGCGGCGTAGGTTTTCCACGTGTGGGTGGCGAGGTAGCCTCCGCGAAAGCCGCGCCGGACCGGCCAGCCTTCAGGCTCGTCGATCGAGAAGCCCCAGCGCGTACTCGTGAATCGCCGTTGCGAGCGGCCGGCCACCGTGGCCGGCGCCGCCGGGATGGCGGCGGAAGCCTGCGGTACATCAGGCCGCCCGGTCCCGCTCCGCGGCCGCGGCGAGCATCCGGCGGCGGCCATGATTGCGAGCCCCGCTGCGATCGCGCGGACCGCGGACCCATGCCCGCGACCGTGCCACCCCGGGCCGGTCGGAATCGGCTGCACCCTCAGCCGCTGCTGTCCGCCGACGCGGGCACGTCGGAGGAATGCCGCGGATGCCCGCGTCGCCACTGCTGCATCCGTTCCCGGTGTTGGGCGCGGAGGCTCGCGAGGCGGGTGCGTTGCTGCGCGGTCAGCACGCCATGGATCCGGGCGCGCAGCGCGGCCTGGCGGACGACACGTTGCCGCGCGGCGTTTGCCTCGGCGGCCGCCAGTTCATCGGCCGCGCGCTGGTATGCGGAACTGCCGGGGGTCGCCGCCTCCCAGGCCTCGCGCTTCTGCCGCAGCACCTGCATCTCCGGACGCGCCTGTTCGAAGCTCTCCTGCATCATCCGGCGGATGTCGGCGCGTTGGGTGGCGCTCAAGCCGAGCTTGTCCAGCATGCGCATCTCGCCGTGGCGCTCATGGCGATGGTGCATGGGGTGCCGATCGCCTTTCTGCATCGAACCCGAGGACATCGGTGTGGCCGGCGGACTGGTTTGCGCGGCGGTTGCGGCCAACGCCAGCGATGAGCAGCCCACGGCCGCAGCCAGGAGGATCGAACGTGGAAGGGATCGGTTCATCGGGATTTGCTCGGGAAGGGTCCACATGGAAACGCACCGCCCGCGGGATGGTTGACAGCCGCCATGGTTTCAGTGCGAAGCGGGCGGTGCCGAACTGCCCGTGGCGCGTTGCGCCTGTGCGGCTTGCCGCATCTTCGCGACACGCGTCTTCCGCTCGGCCATCAGGTCCTTGAGCTTGGTGCGTTGGGCGGGGGTCAGAAGGTCGTACACCTTGCTGCGTACTGCGCCTTCGCGCAGCACGCGCGCCTTGGCGAAATCGGCTTCCGCCTTGGCGAGGTCGTTCACCGCGGCCCGGTAGCCCGAGCCACCGGGTGTCGCGTTTTCGAAGGCCTGGCGCTTCTGCGCCAGTGCCTGCATCTGCGGGCGGAGCTGTTCGAAGTTCTGCTGCACCGTCTCGCGAATCGTCGATTGCTGCGTCGCGGTGAGGTCGAGCTCCTCGAGGATGGAGCGTCGCGGCGCCGTGGCCTGCGGCTTCGCCGCCGTGGTCGACGGCACGGACTGTGCGCGCGCGGCGCCGACGGCCATGGCGAGCGGCGAGAACGCGAGGGCGGCGGCGAGGGCAGTGGTGCGGAAGATCCGGCTGTGCATCGGTAGGCTCCTTGGTGGGTGCGCGCCTCGAACCCTAGCGGCTCCGGCGCGGGCGTGCAGCAACAAACCACGCAGCTTGCGGCATCCGTTCAGCACCGGGACGGCCGCGCCGAAGGCGGCGTTAGCGAAGGCGTGGGCCGCGACGCGCCGGGGTGAAGTCAACGGACGCCTGCTGCCGCGCGTTTCGGTTGCGACACGACGCTGGGTATACGCACATGCAGCGCAGGACGTGGTTGGCGGGTATGGTGATCGCAAGTTGCCTCATGGCTGGTGGCTGCGTGGTCGCGCCGCCGCGCGCGCGGGTCGTCGTGGTCGCGCCGGCGCGGGTCTGGGTACCGGGCCATTGGCACCGTGGTGCATGGGTGCGCGGGCACTGGCGCTACCCTTGAGCATCCCGCCACGGCAATGCGATTGCTGGTTGGCCCGGGCTGTTGCGTATCCCGGATTGCTCGGCGCGCTCCCGCCGTCCGCGTCGTTAAGATGCCCGGATGCCATCCGATCCCGCGCCACCGGCGCATGACGCGCAGGCGCCCGGCTACATCCATCACGGCACGCCTGCCTTCCGCCGCGTCAATCTCGCGCTGTTCGCGGCAGGATTCGCGACCTTCGGACTGCTCTATTGCGTGCAGCCGCTGCTGCCCGAGTTCAGCCGCGACTACGGGGTGGGCGAGGCGGCGAGCGCGCTGTCGCTGTCGCTGACCACCGGCGTGCTGGCATTCGGCATGTTGTTTGCGGGCGCGCTCTCCGACGCCTGGGGACGCAAGTCGATCATGGTCGGCTCGACCCTGCTGTCGGCGTTGCTGGTACTGGCCTCCGCGCTGATGCCGAACTGGCCGGCATTGCTGGCGGTACGCGCGTTGCTGGGTCTCACCTTGAGCGGACTGCCCGCAGTCGCGATGACCTATCTCGCGGAGGAAATGGACGTCCCCTCGATCGGCCTCGGCATGGGACTCTACATCAGCGGCAACGCGATCGGCGGCATGAGCGGGCGGTTGATCACGGGCGTGCTCACGGATTTCGCGGGCTGGCGCGTCGGCGTCGCGGTGGTGGCGGTGCTTGGCATCGCCTGCGCACTGATCTTCTGGCGCCTGTTGCCGCCGTCGCGGCATTTCGTGGCGCAACCGGTGAGCTGGCGGGGATTGCGTCAACGCTTCGGCGTGATCTTCCACGACCGCGGGTTGCCGTGGCTGTTCGCCGAAGGCTTCCTGCTGCTGGGCGCGTTCGTGACCGTCTACAACTACCTCGGCTATCGCCTGCTGGCACCTCCCTACAACTTGAGCCAGGCATTCGTCGGATCGATCTTCGCCATCTACCTGATCGGCACCTTCAGCTCGCCGTGGATGGGGCACCTCGCGGGGAAGCTCGGTCGCCGCAAGGTGCTGTGGACGACGTTCGCGTTGATGCTCGCCGGGGTCCTGCTGACCCTGTGCGATCCGCTATGGCTGGTGCTGAGCGGCGTGATCGCGCTCACCTTCGGCTTTTTCGGCGGGCATTCGATCGTCAGCAGCTGGGTCGGGCGCCGCGCCGGAGCGGCCAAGGCGCACGCATCGTCGCTGTACCTGTTCTGCTACTACATGGGATCGAGCATCGCCGGCGCATGCGGCGGACTGTTCTACGCTTCGCAAGCATGGAGTGGCGTCGCCTGGTTCGTGGCGGCGATGGTGGTGGCGGGGCTCGCGATCGCGCTCGGCCTCTATCGCTTGCCGCCGTTGCCCCAATACGCCGAGACGCCGCCGACGCCCATGAGTCGCGGCGCGATGCCCTGATGCAAGGTGGCCAAGGGCGATGGATGCCGGCCCTGTCGCCAGGCTCCGTGAGTCGGCCTGGCGTTGCCGCCCTGTCTTTGCGGACCGGCAACCGGCGGGTCAGCGCATGCACTTTGGCGACGGCGCGCCGAGGCCGGTGATCGTCCACGGCGTGACCTTGCCGTCGGGCAGATGCACCGCGTCGATGCGGTTGCTGTCGCCCTCGGCGATCAACAAGGTGTCCGGCGACAGGGGCGCCACGGCGAGCGGGCGGCCGAGCCCGGGGGCCACGGTTTCGACCCGGCCGCTCCCCAGGTCCAGCTTGCGCAGGGCATTGTTGAACGTGTCGGCGATGTAGAGGTTGCCCGCATTCCACGCGATACCTTCGGCATGTTGCAGCAGCGCGCGCCCGGCGCTCCCGTCCTTCATCCCGAAATCGAACAGTCCGCGGCCGACCAGGGTCTTCACTTCGCCGGCCGGCAGCGTGATCGCGCGGACCGAGGACGACTCCGGATCGACGTCGTAGAGGACGCCGTCGTGCACGCTGAGGCCGCTCGGCTGCGCGAACTCGGCTTCTTCGCGACTGCCGTCCTTCAGCCCTTCCGAACCGGTACCCGCCCATGGCGCGATGGTCTTCGCGCCCGGGTCGTAGCGCCAGATCTGGTGGTCGCCGGCCATCGACACATACAGTTTGCCGCCGGACCACGCGACGTCCCATGGTGAATTCAGGGTGGCCGCGAGCGCGGCGGATTCGCCCTGGTTGCGAAAGGCGCGCTGGCCGTTGCCCGCGATCGTGCCGACCTCGCGGGTCCGGAGGTCGATTCGCCGGATCAACTGGTTGTCGGTGTCGGCGACGTACAGCACGCCGTCACGCAAGGTGAGCCCGTGCGGACGATTGAACTCGGCGTGCGCGTAGTCGCCGTCCGCGCGCCCGGCGCAACCGGTCCCGATCACGGCCTGCAGCCTGCCATTGGGGTCGGCCAGCACGATCCGGTTGTGGCTGGTGTCGGCGATCGCGACCTGCGTCGCCGAAACCGCAATGCCCGCGGGTGTCGCCAGGGCGCCGTGCGGCATTCGCATCGCGCGCAGCGGCAGCGGTTTCAGCGAGGACGCGGGCGGCGCACCCGCCAGGGCGGCCGCGATCGGTCCGGCGAGTTGCTGGTAGTCCTGTTCGCCGATCCATCGATTGCGCACGCGGCCGTCCGGGCCGATCAGGACCAGCGTGGGCCAGGCCTGCACGCCGTAGGCATTCCACAAGCTCGATTGCGGATCGAGCACGATCGGGTGTTTCAACTCGTAGCGCACGATGAACGATTCGAGCCCCGCGCGGGTGGACGAAGCCGTGAACTTGGGAGAATCGATGCCGACGATCACCAGCCGGTTGCCGAACCTGCGCTCGAGTTGCTGCTCGTCGGGAAGCATGTGGACGCAGTTGATGCAGCCCGGCGTGAAGAAGTCCAGCAAGACCGCGCGGCCCTCGAGGTCGGCCAGCGTCAAGGGTCGGCTGACGTTGAACCAGGGCAGGTCGGTCGGGAACGGCACGGCGGTTTGCGCGCGGAGGACCGGAACCCCGGCAAGGAGCCCCGCGACTACCACCACGGTGGCGGCGAGCACCAGCAGGAACCGTTTCGCGGTGGCCGCGCGCGCATTCACCGGCGGCGCTTGTCCATGCGGTAGACCGACGTGTGCAGGGCGGTGACGCCCTGCTCGGCGAAGTGCGGTTGCGACGCCAGGATGTCGCGATGCTCGAGGCGCTCGATTTCCCATCCGGCCTCGAACAGGTGCCGCACCTCGTCGTCGTCCACTGAAAAGGGCGGCCCCTCCATCTGCTGCGGCGGATAGTCCAGCGTAATCAGGAGGCCGCGGCAGCCGTTCGGCATTCCGCCATAGATGTCGCGCGCGTAGCTTCTGCGCACCGGCGTCGGCAAAGCGATCAGCGCCGCGCGGTCATAGATCGCGGCGCAGGATGAAAGGGTTGCCCGATCGACATGGAAGATGTCGCCGTGGATGATTTCGATGCCGCCGCCGGGCGGGTTGGCGACTTCGTAACGGGTGCCGCCATCGCCGGGCAGGACGTTCGCGTGCAGATCGTTTTCGGCCAGGAACGATTCGATCGCGAGTGCCGAAAGCTCCACGCCGAGCACGCGCATTCCCTGGCGAGCCAGCCACAGCATGTCTCGCGACTTGCCGCACAGCGGCACCAGCACGCGGGTGCCCGGCGCAACTTCGAGCGCCGGCCAGTGCTCGAGCAGCAGCGGCATCGGGTTGTCATGGTGCCAGCCGGTGCGACCTTCCTGCCAGCGCTTCAACCAGTAGTCCGGCTCCATTGCCTGCCTCGCTGTCGGGGTCTCTGCAGGTGCTGACTATAATCTTTCATTGGTCCGAACCGGAAACGACCATGAATGCGCCGACCCGCATCGACACCACGCGCGTGATCCATCCGCCGCGCGGCACCGAACTCACGTGCAAGAACTGGCTGATCGAGGCGCCGTACCGGATGATCCAGCACAACCTCGATCCGGAGGTCGCGGAGAATCCGGCCGAGCTCGTGGTGTACGGGGGCATCGGCCGCGCCGCGCGCAACTGGGAATGCTTCGACGCGATCCTGCGTTCCTTGCGCGAATTGAACCCCGATGAAACGCTGCTGATCCAATCCGGCAAGCCGGTCGGTGTGTTCAGGACCCACGCAGATGCGCCGCGCGTGCTGATCGCCAACTCCAATCTCGTTCCCCACTGGGCGACCTGGGACACATTCAACGAACTCGATCGCAAGGGCCTGATGATGTACGGCCAGATGACCGCGGGCTCGTGGATCTACATCGGCTCGCAGGGCATCGTGCAGGGCACGTACGAGACGTTCGTCGAAATGGGCCGGCAGCATT
>JAICJG010000106.1 GCA_025928585.1 Rhodanobacteraceae bacterium | reverse complement strand
GGCGAAGGCCTCCCCGGCGCCCACGGTGCCCGCCCAGCGCGCTTCATCGCGCGATCAGCCATGCGCTTGTCCAATGCGCGCATGGCTGGCATCCGCATCGGCATTTCCGGCTGGCGCTATCCTCCCTGGCGCGGCAGCTTCTACCCCGGCGATCTCGTGCAGCGCGAGGAACTCCGGTACGCCGCGCAGCGCTTTTCCACCATCGAGCTCAACGGTTCGTTCTATTCACTGCAGCGGCCGCAAAGCTATGCGCGGTGGCGGGATGCGACGCCGCCGGGTTTCGTGTTCTCGGTGAAGGCGCCGCGCTTCATCACCCATGTCAAGCGGCTGCGCGACATCGACACGCCGCTGGCGAATTTCTTCGCCTCCGGCGTGTTCGAGTTGCGCGACAAGCTCGGGCCGATGCTTTGGCAGTTCCCCGGCAACTTCGCGTATGACCGCGAACTGTTCGCCCGTTTCTTCGAGCGCCTGCCGCGCGATACCGCGGCTGCCTTGAAGCTGGCGCGGCACCGTGACTTTCGCATGACGGGGCGGGCGCGGCTCGCCATCGATCGCAACCGCCGGATTCGCCACGCGATCGAAATACGCCATCCGAGCTTCCTCGATGCGTCTTTCGTCGCGCTGCTGCGGGAACACGGCATCGCTCTGGTGGTGGCGGACACGGCCGGCAAATGGCCGTATGCGGAGGACGTCACCGCCGGGTTCCTGTATTTGCGCCTGCACGGCGACAAGCAGATTTACGCGAGCGGCTACGGGGAAGCGGCGCTTTCGCGCTGGGCGAGCCGCATCCGCGCGTGGGGTGCTGGCCGGCAACCCCGCGATGCGAAGCGGATCAGCGCGGCCAAACCGAAGCCACGGAAGTCGCGCGACGTGTATTGCTACTTCGACAACGACATGAAGGTAAAGGCGCCGTTCGACGCGCAGCGGCTGACGCAGATGCTCAAGTTGCGCTGGCCGTCATAGCGCGGTGCCGCGGGCGGGCATGGCGGTCGCCTGCACGCGGGCTCCCGCGCGCCATCCAGCCCCTGCCCGGCTCCGAGCATGTCTTTGCAGGGAGCGAGCGCGCTCGCGCAACGGCGGCCCAGCCCTGTCGGGGCGGGATAAGCATTCCCGAAGGAACGGCGTAGGATCATGCGCCGATCCAGGCGAGGAGCGAACGTGATGAAAGCCTTTGGCATCGCAGTCGTCGTGGCGCTGATGTCCCTTGTCTCCGGTATTGCGGCGGCGAAGCCGGCGAATGCGGGCTGGCACGTTGCGGCCCGCCACGTCCTGGGCGGTTCCGGTGGCTGGGATTATCTCGCCCTGGACCAGGCCGCCCAGCGCCTGTATGTCAGCCGTTCGGATCGCGTGATCGTGCTCGATGCGAAAGACGGCAGGCAGCTCGGCGAGATCGATGGGCTTTCCGGCGTGCACGGCATCGCCGTGGCCCATGCCCTGCGCCGGGGGTTCATCAGCAATGGCCACGCGGACACGGTGACGGTGTTCGATCCGTCGACGCTGAAGACGCTGCAGACGATCGCGGTCCACGGTCACGACCCCGATGCGATCCTGTACGACCCGTACTCGAAGCGCGTGTTCACCTTCAACGGCGACAGCAACAGCTCGAGCGTGATCGACGCCGCGACCGGCAAGCTGCTCGGGGCGATCCCGTTGCCCGGGCGCCCCGAGTTCGCGGTCAGCGACGGCCGCGGCCACGTGTACGACAACATCACCGACAAGCACGAACTGGTCGCGATCGATCCGATGGCGATGAAGGTGACGCACGTGTGGGCGCTCGCCGATTGCCGCTATCCGAGCGGCCTGGCGATCGACGTCGCGCACCGCCGGTTGTTCTCGGTTTGCCAGAACCGCACCATGGCGGTGACCGATGCCGACACCGGCAAAGCCATCGCAAGCGTGCCGATCGGCGCGGGCCCGGATGCCGCGCAATTCGATCCGAAGCGCCAATTGGTGTTCAGCTCCAACGGCCGCAGCGGCACCCTGACGGTGGTGCACGAGGAAGACCCGGATCATTACCGTGTGCTCGCCGAAGTACCGACGCAGCAAAGCGCACGCACGATGGCGCTCGACGAGGCCAGCGGCCGGATCTACCTGTCGGCGGCGCGGTTCGGGCCGCGGCCCGCGCCGGGCAAGGCCGACCCGCATCCGCGGCCCATGGTGAAGCCGGGCAGCTTCGCGGTGCTGGTGGTGGCGAACGCTGCGGATTGACCGCATGCCTCCGCCGCTCGGCCCTGTAGCGCGCTGCGCGGATCGGCTCAGTCGCGCGTTGGCGGCTCGCGCCGCTTGATGACCTCGAAGCGCGTTTCGCGGCCGCCATAGAGCGGCATCGCGCCCTCCGGCATGCCCCAGGCGTGCAGGGTCACGACTTCCCAGGTGGCCGGGATCCTGCCGTGGCGCCGATATCGTTCGTACGCATCGGCCATCGCCCGAAAACGCGCCTTTCCGGTCAGTCCGCGCTGGCGGCCGCGGTCGGCGTTGGTCGCGCCGAGTCCCTTGAGGTCGCGCAGCAGCCTATCGACGCTGGCGTACTCGAGGACGATGTGGTCGGCATCCAGGACCGGGTCCTTGAGCCCCGCGGCGATCGCGGCGTCGCCGACCTCGTGCATGTCGGCAAACCGGCCGACGTGCGGCTGTCCCGGATCGGCCTCATGCCATGCCGCGCGCAGTTCCCCCAGTGTGTCGGGCCCGAGGCTGGAGGCTACCAGGAGTCCGCCGGGCTTCAGGACCCGGCGCAGCTCGGCGAAGAACGTGCGCGGTTCCTCGCACCATTGCATGCACAGGTTGGAATAAACGACATCCATGCTGCGGTCGGGAAACGGCAGCGCCAGGGCATTCGCCGCCACCCGCGCGAAGGCCTTGCGCCAGCCGGCGTTCCGGCGCGCCTCGCGGAGCATCGGCAGCGACACGTCGAGCGCAATCACTTCGGCGCCGCGCCAGCGTTTCCCGAGGCGCGCGGTTCCACGGGCGGTGCCGCTGCCGACATCGAGCACCCGGGCGGGATGCCCTTCGTAGTAATCGAGGCTTTCGAACAGCCGCGCCTCGACCTCGCGCTGCAGCGCGTCGTGGTGTTCGTAGCCGCGCGCCGAACGGGCGAACGCCCGCCGCACCTGGCGAAGATCCAGCCGCGCATCCGTCATGCCGGCCCGCCTCGCAGCAGCGGTTCGAGCGCCGCGACGACTTCGCCGACGTGGCCGATGAAGGGTGCATGGCCGCCGCCCCCGATGCACGTGAACGTGCCGCCGCATTGGCCGGCCGCCCACTTCATCGCCTGCCACGGGATCAGGCGGTCGCGGCGTCCGGCGATCCAGGCGCTGGGGGCCTGCAATTCGTGCAGGCGATTTCGCAAGTCCATGTGTTCGAGCAGGTCCAGTCCTTCCACCAGCGCCCGCACGTCTGGCGGGTGTGCGTTGAACGTATCGGCGCGCAACTCACGAAGGTCGGCCTGCGCGCAGTCGCTGCCCAGGGCTTCGAGTGCGAGAAAGCGCTCCAGCGTGCCTTCGTAATCGGTTTCGAGGTCGCGGCTGAAATCCCGGAGGATCTCCGGCGACACCGCGTGCGGCCAATCGTCGTCGCGCACGAAACGCGGCGACGCGCACAGCATCGCCAGTCCGCGCACCTGCGTCGGGAAATCCAGCGCGGCCTGCAAGGCGTGCAGCCCGCCCATCGACCAGCCCAGCCAGACCGCCGGCGGCACCCGCTCGGCGATCGCGCGCGCACATGCCGCCGGCTGCAACGGGACTTGCGAATCCGACGAGCGGCCGTGCCCCGGCAGGTCGACCATGTGCAAAGTACAACGATCCCGGAGGGCTTCGACCAGCGGGGCGAACACGCCGCTGTGCATCGCCCAGCCGTGCAGAAGCACGAGGTGGGCATCGCCGCGGCCTTCGCTGTGGATGTGGAGGTCTGACATGCGCAGCAGGCAATAGGGGACGGGGGCAGGCAGGAGCAAGAGTAAAAAAGGGAAACCGCAGGTCTGATCGAGCTGGCGCCGTTAGCCCTCCTTCTCAAGGGGAGGGCCGCGCGTAGCGGCGAGTCGGGATGGGGTTGCAACGCGCAACAGCGCGCCGAGCAGTCGATCCACATCGCGCTCTTCGTGTGCGGCGGAAAGCGTCACCCGCAAGCGCGCACTTCCGGCGGGCACCGTCGGCGGACGAATCGCGGTGACCAGCACCCCGGCGGCTTCCAGCGCACGCGATGCCGCGACGGTGCGCGCAGGGTCGGCCAGCACGATCGGCTGGATCGCGGTCGTGGAATCCCCGAGCGGCAGGCCGATCTGCGCCGCGCCCGCACGAAAGCGCGCGATCAGCGCGCGCAGTTTTTCGCGTCGCCAATCCTCGCCGCGCGCGATCCGCACCGCTTCGCATGCGGCAGCGGCCAGCGCAGGCGGCATCGCGGTGGTGTACATGAACGTGCGTGCGAATTGCGTCAGCCCCGCGACCAGCGCAGCGCTCCCCGCCACAAATGCGCCCGTGCAACCCAGCGCCTTGCCGAGCGTCGCCATCAAGACCGGCGCCTCGTGTTGCCGGAGACCCGCCTCGTTCACGCTACCTGCACCGTGTGGGCCGATGACACCGAGCCCGTGCGCATCGTCGACCATCAGCGTGGCGCCGTCGCGTCCGCACAACCCGGCCAGTTCGCGCAGCGGCGCCACGTCGCCGTCCATGCTGAAAACGCCGTCGGTCGCGAGCAGCGCCGGTCGCCCGACCACGCCGGCGAGTTGCCGTCCGGCCGCTTCGACGTCGTTGTGCGGGTAGCGCTTCAACGCGGCGCCGGCGAGCCTCGCGGCATCCAGCAGGCTCGCGTGGTTGAGCTTGTCCTGCACGCAGACGCCGTCACGATCGAGCAACGCCTGCATGGTCCCGAGGTTCGCGAGCCAGCCGGACGAGAACAGGATCGCGGCTTCGCGGCCGGTCCATTCGCACAGGGCTTCCTCGAGCCGGGCGTGTTCGCGGCGGTGGCCGCACACCAGGTGCGCTGCGGTCGCGCCGACGCCGCACTCGTTGGCTGCGGCCTGGATGGCCTTGGCGATGCGCGGGTGCTGCGCCAATCCGAGGTAATCATTGCTGCAGAAGTTCAGAAGCTCGCGGCCCTCCAGCGTGACGCGCACCCCATGCGCGGCCTCCAGCGTGCGCGCACGGCGCAGCAGTCCGGCACGTTCGCGTTCCGCCACGCGTGCCGCGAGCGATTGCAGCAAGTCGGGTCGCATTGAATCGAGCCGCCGTTCAGAACCTGCGAAGCCCGGACGCAGCGAAGCCGAATCCGGGATCATTGCGGTGGCCCTGGATTGCGGCGCGGCGCACCCTCACCCGGGCTACCCGGCCGCTCGGCGACGGGTCGCACTGCGCGCTCACGCGGCCGCCGCATCTCGATCGGCAATTTCGCAATGCGCGGTCACCGCCTCGTGCGCGTCCGCATCCACCTGCAGCGGATGCAGGTCGAGCCGCGTGAACAGCGCATGGTCGTGGGCGACGTCGGGGTTGCCGGTGGTGAGGAGTTTCTCGCCCATGAAGATCGAGCCGGCGCCGGCGAAGAAGCACAGCGCCTGCAACTCGTCGCTCATCTGCTGGCGCCCGGCCGACAGCCTCACGATCGATTTCGGCATCACGATCCGCGCCACCGCGATCGTGCGCACGAACTCGAACGGGTCGAGCGGCTCGGCGTCCGCGAGCGGCGTGCCCGGCACCGGCACGAGCTGGTTGATCGGCACCGACTGCGGGTGCTCGGGCAGGTTGGCAAGTGCCTGCAGGAGTCCGGCCCGCTGCGCGCGGGTTTCACCCATGCCGACGATGCCGCCGCAGCAGGTTTTCAATCCCGCCGCGCGGATGTCCCCCAGCGTGTCCAGGCGATCCTCGAATTCGCGGGTGTGGATGATCTCGCCGTAGTAGTCCGGCGAGGTGTCGATGTTGTGGTTGTAGTAGTCGAGCCCGGCGTCCTTCAGTGCCTTTGCGTGGCCTTCGCCGAGCAGTCCGAGCGTCGCGCAGGTTTCCATGCCGAGCGCCTTCACGCCGCGGATGATTTCGGCGACCTTGGGGATGTCGCGGTCCTTCGGCCCGCGCCAGGCGGCGCCCATGCAGAAGCGCGAGGCGCCCGCGGCCTTGGCCGCGCGCGCGCGTTCGAGGACGTCGCCTGCATCCATCAACTTCTGGGCCTCGACGCCGGTGTGGTAGCGCTGGGCCTGCGGACAATAAGCGCAGTCCTCCGGGCAGCCGCCGGTCTTGATCGACAGCAGCGTCGAGACCTGCACGGCGTTCGGATCGTGGTGCGCCACGTGCACGGCGTGGGCGCGGGCCAGCAGGTCCATGAAGGGAAGCCCGAACAACGCTTCGATCTCGGACCGTGACCAGTCGTGGCGAACCGGCACCTCGCCCTGCATTCCGTCCATCGCGGCAGCTCCGTCTTATAGTGGTCGAGTGGTGGAGAAGTGTCGGAGGCCGGGGAGATGCCTGTCAACCTGAAATTGCAACGAATGGTTGACGGAGCGCTGGACGCGCTGTTGCCGTCGCACTGCCTGCTGTGCGGTGCACGCGGCCAGGGCGCGTTGAGCCTGTGTGCGGCCTGCGAAGCGGAAATTCCGCGCAACGAGGTCTGTTGCGCGCGCTGTGCGCTGCCGTTGGCATCTGCCGCGCCGCTGTGTGGCCGCTGCCTGAAGCGCGCGCCGCCATGGGACTCGGCATGGGTGCCGTTTCGCTACGAATGGCCGCTGGCGCCGCTGGAATCCCGCTTCAAGTTCGGCGGCGACCTCGCGGCAGGGCGAACCCTCGCCTTGCTCTGGAATGCGGTGGCGTGCCCCGTCGAATTGCCGGCGGTGATCATCCCGGTGCCGCTGCATCGCTCGCGCCTCCGGCGGCGCGGCTACAACCAGGTGCTGGAACTCGCCCGGACCGTGGCGAACCATCGGCGCGTGCAACTGCGGGATGTCCTGCTGCGCACCCGCGCCACCGACGCCCAGACCGAATTGAACGCGATCCGGCGTCGCCGCAACGTGCGCGGCGCCTTCCGCGCGCGCTTCCGCGGCGCGGTCCCGGAACACGTCGCGGTACTCGACGATGTATGCACCACCGGCGCGACCCTCGCCGAGTGCGCGCGGGCGCTGAAGCGTGCCGGGGTGAAACGCGTCGATGCGTGGGCGCTGGCGCGCGCGCCGGCCCGCGGCTGAGCACGTAGTCGGTAGGGGTCCATGGTGAGTAGCCGTTCGCGTTGAGCGCAGTGAGCCAAGCGAACGGAGTCGAAACGCCCGTTGCCCTTCGCCTCCGGCCCGGCGGGGCTACGGCAGGGCGAACGGATCGAAGCCGAAGCATTCCCACACCCCGGCTTGGCGTCGTGCCTGCGACCCGCGACAATGGAGGTCTTGTCCGATCGAGGATCCGCCATGTCCGACACGCCCCGGATCATCTACACGCTCACCGACGAGGCGCCGTTCCTCGCCACGGCCTCCCTGTTGCCGGTGATCGAAGCGTTCACCCGATCAGCTGGGGTGAAGCTCGAGACGCGGGACATTTCGCTGGCCGGGCGGATCCTGTCGCAGTTTCCGGATGCGTTGAAGGACAGTCAGAAGGTGTCGGACGACTTGGCCGAGCTCGGCCGGCTGGCACTCGAGCCTTCGGCCAACATCATCAAGCTGCCGAACATCTCGGCATCGCTCCCGCAGATGAAGGCCGCGATCCGCGAGCTGCAGGGCAAGGGCTACGCCTTGCCGGACTATCCGGACGAACCGGAGAGCGACGCCGAGCGCGACGTCAAGTCGCGCTACGACAAGGTCAAGGGCAGCGCGGTGAATCCGGTGCTGCGCCAGGGCAATTCCGACCGGCGCGCGCCGCCTTCGGTGAAGGACTATGCGCGCAAGCATCCGCACCGGATGGGCAAGTGGAGCGCCGATTCCAGCACCCACGTCGCGCACATGGAATCCGGTGACTTCTACGGCACCGAGAAATCGGCGACGCTGGCCAAGGCCGGCAAATTGAAGACCGTGTTGGACGGCGCGGACGGCCAGCAGCGCGTGCTGAAGGAGTCCGTGGCGGTCGAGGCCGGCGAGATCGTCGACGCCGCGGTGATGTCGCGGCGCGCGCTGGCCGCGTTCATCGACGCGCAGATGGCGAGTGCGCGCGCGTCGGGCGTGCTGTTCTCGGTGCACTTCAAGGCGACCATGATGAAGGTCTCGGACCCGATCATGTTCGGCGTGGTGGTGGAGGAATTCTTCCACGACGTGCTCGCGGTCCACGGCGATGCACTGAAGCAGGCCGGCTTCCATCCCAACAATGGGCTGGGCGATCTTTACGCCTGCCTCGCGAACATGCCCGAAGACCAGCAGGCCGCGATCAGGGACGACATCAAGGCGCAGTACGCCGCACGGCCGCGGCTCGCGATGGTGGATTCGGACAAAGGCATCACCAACCTGCACGTGCCCTCCGACGTCATCATCGACGCCTCGATGCCGGCGATGATCCGCGATTCCGGCAAGATGTGGAATGCCGACGGCGAGCGCCAGGATTGCAAGGCCGTGATCCCCGACCGCAGCTACGCCGGCATCTACGAGGTGATGATCGAGGACTGCAAGGCCAACGGCGCGTTCGATCCGGCCACCATGGGCAGCGTGCCGAACGTCGGGCTGATGGCGAACAAGGCCGAGGAATACGGTTCGCACGACAAGACCTTCCAGATTCCCGTCGACGGGACCGTGCGCGTCGTCGACCAGGACGGCAACACGATTTTCACGCACGCGGTGGAAGCCGGCGACAT
>JAICJG010000090.1 GCA_025928585.1 Rhodanobacteraceae bacterium | reverse complement strand
CGGGATGTTGGCGCCGGTGATGAAGCCGGCCTCGTCGGCGGTGAGGAACGCCACCGTACGGGCGATTTCGGATGGTTCGCCGAGGCGCCCGACGGGGATCTGCGCGACGATCTGCGCGCGGATCTCTTCCGGCACCTTCATCACCATTTCGGTCTTGCAGTAACCGGGCGACACGCTGTTGACGGTGATGCCCTTCTTCGCGACCTCCCGCGCCAGCGCCATGGTGAAACCGTGCATCCCGGCCTTGGCGGCGGAGTAGTTGGTCTGGCCGAATTGGCCGGTCTGTCCGTTGACCGAACTGATGTTGACGATACGACCGAAACCGCGCGAGGTCATGCCATCGACGGTGTTGCGGCACATGTTGAACACGCCGTCGAGGTTGACGTGCATCAACTCGCTCCATTGCTCCTGGCTCATCTTCTTGAGCGAGGTATCGCGGGTGATGCCGGCGGCGTTGACCACGACGTCCACGCTGCCGTATTTCTCGGTGACGTGGTTCACCAGGTTCGTGCAATCCTCGAAGCTCGCGACGTCGGCAGAAGCGAACACGATGTTGCCGTCGTGTTCACGGGTTTCCTCGCGGAACGCCGCGAGGCGTTCCTGGCGGTTGCCGAGGTCGGCGGCGATGACCTGGCGGCCGTCTTCTGCGAGTCGCTTGCAGATGGCGGTTCCCAGTCCCCCGATGCCGCCGGTGACAATGGCTACGCGTTTGCTCATGAATGTGTCTCGTATTGGGTGCGATCCATGATCGCGAAGTTCAGGGACGGCCACGCATCGCCGGACTTTTCGCGAAGCTCTGGCAATCGTCCATGATCGGAAGATCGGTACGGTCGTCCGCGCCTGACGATTCGCAAGGCTTGCGGCACACGCTGATTGCGCGGATCGGAGAAGCGGCCCTTGATGACCGCGCCCTCCGCAGCTTTCGTGCCGCGAGGCCGGCATGTGCTGCACCGCAGCAATTCGGCGATGGTACGAAGCCGGGAGCGGGGTGTCAACGACGCTTGCGGGACGGCTTGTCCTCGCCACCGTGCTCCGCCGGTCCGGTCCCGCCCATGGGGGCCGGGCCTGCCTGCAGCGACTTCCACAGGTCGATGTTGCGTTCGGCGACTTCATTCAGCATCGACCACGGGGTCTGTCCGAGCAGGCTGTTCAACTGGCTGCGGAACTTGTCCTGCTGTTCGAGGAACACCTTGAGGCTGTTCTCGAGGTAGCCGCCCACGAAGCCCTGCATTGCATCGCCGTAGAAGCGGATGATCTGCGAAAGCAGGGTGGTGGAAAAGATCGGCTGGCCGTGCTGCTCGTACTCGGCGATGATCTGCAGCAGCACCGCGCGGGTCAAATCCTCGTTGGTCCTGGCATCGCGCACCTCGAAGGACTCGCCGGAAAGCACGAGCTGGCGGACCTCTTCCAGCGTGATGTAACTGGACACGCGGGTGTCGTAGAGGCGGCGGTTCGGGTATTTCTTGATGACGCGCGGTGATGCCATGCGGCAAAACTAGCACGCCGTGCGGCGGCGCACCAGCGAAGCCGGGTCGCAGGTAGATGCCCGGTGCAGGTTGGTGCTGAGCGCCGCGAAGCCCAACGACAGTGCGAAGATCCCTCTCGTTACGGATGTCCCATCCCCGCCGGTGTCGGCTGTTGGGCTTCTCCCGGAATAAATCCGGGATCAGCCCAACCTACGGAGCTGGCATGTCGTGCGGCGGCGCACCAGCGAAGCCGGGTCGCAGGTAGATGTCCGGTGCTCCTGTAGGTTGGCGCTGAGCGCAGCGAAGCCCAACCTCGTCCCGGGCACTTCGATGCTACGGGGCGCGGTCGCTGGTGGTGTCACCCAGCGGAAGCACCACGTGGCCGTACGCTTCGTTGATCATTTCGGCGGCTGCGATGTAGATGCCCACGACCGCGGTGACCAGCCCGAGATAACCGCCGAGCACCGTCAGCGCGTCGATCTGCGTCCAGCCCGCCAGTGCGTACGCCAGCAGCGAAAGACACAGCCCCAGCGTGAACAGCATGCGTGCGACGCCATTCTTGCAGGCCGCGATCCAGATGCAGAACACCAGGAATGCCCAGACGATGTAGTACCACCCCAGCCATCCGGGCGAGGCAGGAGCCGCGCCAGCGGCCAGCTTGTCCTGGACCAGGCCGTGAACCCACCAGTAGGCGGCGAAGCTGAGGAACAGCATCGCATCGAGCGTGCTGCCGCGCAGGCTCGCGAAGATCCCGGCGATCGCCAGCACGCAGCCCCCCAGCACGATCGTCAACGGCGGTAGCACGAGCGCGTTCACGGAGGGACTGAACCAGTCGGCGGCGGTCATGCTCGTGAGCCACAGGGTCACGGCGAATGCGCCATACCCGAGCGCCGAAAAGTTCGCGGATTTGTTCATGCCGGCCTCCGTCGCGTGCGCCCCGCGTGCAACCATGGTGCCGCGGGCGCGACGCGCGTGGGGCCGATTATCGACGGGCCATGTGTAGAAACGGTCACGACGGCGCCGCGGTGGCGGCCGATCAGCGTCCGTCGGTCGAGACCTGCATGATCGGAGCGCCGCCTCCGGGCACGGCGTGGAGCTTGCGCGCCGGAACGGCGAACTCGATGCCGAGGTCATCCCAGGCGTCCAGCATCTTGAGATTGATGCGTTGCTGGATTTCGACAAACGTGTTGTATGCGGGCTCGAGGACGTAATAGACGAACTCGAAGTCGAGGCCGTACTCGCCGAACCCGGAAAGATATCCGCGATCGAAACGAGTCAGCTTCTCGCCATCGATGAAGCCGCGGACCCGTTCGACCGCCTCGGGAATCTTGTGGCGCGGGGTGTCGAAGGGCAGCCGGAAGTTGAAGACGATGCGCCGCTCCTGCCTGCGGGAAAAATTGTGGATCAGGTTCTTGAGCAGCACCGAGTTGGAAATCGCCAGCTCTTCGCCCGACAGGGACTGGATCCGCGTGGACTTGATGCCGACCTTGGTCACCGTGCCGAGCTCGCTGCCGAACGCGATGAATTCACCGACTTCGAATGGCTTGTCCAGCCCGACGCTGACGGAAGCGAACAGGTCGCCGAGGACATTCTGGAGCGCGAGCGCAACGGCCACGCCGCCGATCCCGAGGCTGGCGACGAACGCGCTGATGTTGACCCCGGCGCCGGCGAGCAGCGCGAGCAGCAGGGTGATCCACACCACGAACTGCGCGCCCCACATGAGGATGCCGAGCATCACGGCGTTCGCGGGGCGTTCCTGGTCCTGTCCGGCGGAGCGGCGCAGCCACGACACCAGCAGCGTGCTCAGCCAGAAGGCGGCCTGGATTCCGACCAGCGCCCAGCTCGCGAGTTGCAGCGCATGCTGGGCCCCCCGGATGTCGGTCGCGGTCCTGCCGAGGTGCAGGAACTCCAGCGCGACGGCGATCGCGATCAGCAGCAGCAGCCAGCCGCGGGTGGCTGCGGCGACCTCGGCGGCCACGGCGAGGCTGCGGCGGTGGGTGCGCCTGGCCAGGCCGCCGAGCCGCGCCGCAAGGATGGCAGCGGCGCTGTGCGCCACGGTGTATCCGAGCAATGCGCCGCCCGCCGCGATCAGCCAGGACAGCGTGGAATTGCCGAGCCATTCGGTGTGGTACAGCCAGTCTTGCATGGTCGGGTCGTTGCCTCCGTTTTGCGGGAGCGGTCTCGTCAGGCGCCGGCTTTCGGTGCCGCGGGGCTTTCGGCTGCGACATGCTGGAACACGCGCTTCATCACGAAGTCGGCGGTCACCTCCTCGCCGCTCAGCAGCATCGCGGCCAACTCGCCGCCGAGGATTTGCGGCGCGATCACGACGTCCGGTTGCACCAGGCGCACGCGTGAAAGATGGTGCGCGTCGTTGACCGCGGCCACGGTGCGCGCGGTCCCGCCCAGCTCCTTGACCGCGAGCACCATGAAGGCGTTTTCCGAATCGTCCTCGAGCATCGCGAGCACCGCTTGCGCCTTGTCCGCGCCGGCCTCGCGCAGCACGTCGGCGTCGCTGGATTCGCCGATCACGACATCGGTGTCGCCGGAAAGCCCCGCTTCGGGTTCCTGGCGCAGGATGCGGGTCACCGGAAGTCCGCGCCGCGCAAGCTCGCGCCAGGTATTGAGCGCGAGCGGCGTATTGCCGATCACGACGAAATGATTTTCGCGCTTCATGCGATTGCCCTTTCGGTTGACGATGCGTTGCAGGCTGCGGGTGACCAGCGGCGCGATCACGGCGGTCAGCGAGGTCGCGAACACGGCCACGCCGAGCACGATGATCGACACCGTGAACAGCTTCGCCTCGGAGGTCTGCGGGGTGATGTCGCCGTAGCCGACCGTGCTCATCGTCACCATCGCGTAATACAGCGCGGTCACCAGATCCGTGATCTGCGGCTTGTAGTCGGCGCCGAGGTAGAACGAGCCGAGCGTCGAGTACACGACCAGCAGCACCACCGAGGTCAACGCGAACAGCGTGCTGGCGGTGACGCTGGTGCGGTCGAACTGCCGCCAGGCGAACACCAGCAGCGCCAGCACCAGCAGGAAGTAGGCGAGCATCAAGTGCGCGCGCGGATGGTGGCCGACCAGCATGCTGGCCGCGCCGGTGGCCGCCAGCACCAGCGCCATGGTCCAGGCCAGGCGCGAGCGGAACAGCAGTCCGGCGCCCATGATCAGCATGCCGATTCCGATCAGGAGCGGCGGCAGCAGGCTGGGCTGGAGGCCATGGCCGCCGGTCAGCAACTGGTCGACGATCGTCCGCCAGCGGCTGCCGAGGTCCGCCTGCAGCAACCACAACCCGCCGAGTGCGAGCAGGAGCGCCAGCGGAACGTGCGGGAACCAGTGCCGGCCGCCGATGCGCCGGTTGAGTTGCTGGAGCCGGTTGCGCAGGAGGTTGGTCTGGCTGGGCAGCATGGTGGCGATCGATCAGCGCGTGGCCGCACGGCACGCTGGGCAGGCCGAAGGATGCGGCACGATAGCAAGCGGCGCGCCGCGCGTCGAATCAGCCGGCGGCGATGCGCAGCGCCTCGCAGGGGGTGCGGTCGGTGAATTCGCGTTGCACGTAGGCGAGGAGGTCGCGCTGGCTCCCGAAGGGAAGCGCATCCATCGCGGCCGAGATGGCGACCCAGCGGGCTGCCCAATGCTCGCCGTTCAGCCGCACCTCGGCGCCCGCCGCGACCCGCGCGACGAACGCCGGCACGACCTCGATCGCATCGCCGGCCACCGAGTAGAACTGCTCACAGAAACTCGTGGCATACAGATGTTCGGGAACCAGCCCGGTTTCCTCGAACAGCTCGCGGCGGGCCGTCTGCCAGCCGGTCTCGCCCGGCTCCACGTGGCCCGCCACATAGCTCCAGGCGCCATGCAGGTATTCGCCCGCCCGCCGCAGCAGTAATACCTGCGCGCGGCCAGGTTCGCCGCGGAGGGCGACCACCGAAACCATTGTGCAATGAACCGGAAGTCCGGGCATGCGGGTCGCGGGGCGGAACGTCGCGCCTCCAAGGTCGATGGCGCAAGGGGCAGACCAACTCGAGCAGTGTAGCGACGGATCCCGCGGGTGCGTGCGCCGCTGCCATCTTCTCATCGGCAGGGCGGTGCCGGTCGGGCCGGATCCGCCGTTCGGCTTGAGCCGGCCTACCCGGTGGATGCGTGGCGGGCGGGCGTCCGAGCGCTCCTGCAGGTTGGTGCTGAGCGCAGCGAAACCCAACGATGATCGCGACGGATGTCGTACCCCGGCGCGGCCTCAGGGTCGGGCTGCTCCCGGAACAAGTCCGGGGGCAGCCCAACCTACCGAACCCGTGGCGATGGATGGCCAGCCTTGGCCGGTCGCATGATGGCGCTGCCCATGACGATTGCCCCATGCAAACCGGCGCCGCTCGGCGTACAAAGGGGCGTTTCACCTCTGGCCGGCCATCGATTGCGCGCCGGCGTTCACGTCCTGAAAGGAAAGGGTTGGCCATGAAGCGAGCGAAGCTGCACGGGGTGGGGGTGGCACTGGCGTGCCTGACGTTGACGTGCGCGGCGGGCGCGGCGCCCGCCTCCGGCAACCCGCAGGCGGACGCCGGCATGCTGGGCTTCGCGGCGCGGGGCGCCGCGCAAGAAAGCAGCCTCGAACAACGCTTCGATTCGCTGTTGAGCGCGGCCGACATGCGCGCGTGGCTGAAGCGGTTGTCGTCCGGTCCGAACCAGGTCGGTTCGCCGCACGACAAAGCCAACGCCGAATGGATGCTGGCGCAGTTCAAGCAGTGGGGTTGGGACGCGCACATCGAGACCTTCGACGTGTTATATCCGACCCCCAAGCAGGAGCTGGTGGAGCTCGTCGCGCCGACGAAATTCAAGGCGGCGCTGCACGAGCCGCCTGTGAAAGGCGATCGGACGTCCGACTTGTCGGGCGTGCTGCCACCCTACAACGTGTACGGTGCCGACGGTAACGTGACGGGCGAGCTCGTGTACGTCAACTACGGCATGCCCGACGACTACAAGGAGCTCGCGCGGCTGGGCGTCAGCGTCAAGGGCAAGATCGTGATCGTGCGCTACGGCGGCGGCTGGCGCGGATTGAAGCCGGAATTGGCCCATGAACACGGCGCCATCGGTTGCCTGATCTATTCCGATCCCCGCGACGACGGCTACTTCCACAGCGATCCGTATCCGCAAGGTCCGGCGCGTCCGCCGGAAGGCGTGCAACGCGGCTCGGTCGCGAAGATGCAACTCTATCCGGGCGATCCGACCACGCCGGGCTATGCCTCCACGCCCGATGCCAAACACGTGCCGGTCGCCGAGGCCAAGAGCGTGCTGAAGATCCCGGTGCTGCCGATTTCCTACGCGGACGCGACCCCGCTTCTCGAGGCCATCGGCGGCCCGGTCGCACCGGAAAGCTGGCGCGGCGCGCTGCCGTTCACCTACCACGTCGGCGCCGGGCCGGCCAAGGTGCACATGGTGGTGAAGTCCGACTGGAACCGCCAACCGGTGTACGACGTGATCGCAACGCTCAAGGGTACGAGCGACGCCGGGCAGTGGGTGGTGCGGGGCAACCACCACGATGGCTGGGTGTTCGGGGCATTCGACCCACTGGCAGGCACCATTGCGGAACTCGGGGAGGCGAAGGCGATGGGGCAGCTCTACCGCGAGGGCTGGCGCCCCCGGCGCACCATCGTGTACGCGAGCTGGGACGGTGAGGAACCGGGCCTGCTCGGCTCGACCGAATGGGCGGAGGCCCACGCGAAGGAACTCCGGCAAAAGGCCGTGCTGTACCTCAACTCCGATACCAACGGCCGCGGCATCCTGTTCGCTGGCGGCAGCCACACCTACCAGCATCTGGTCAACCAGGTCGCCGCGGGCGTAACCGATCCGGAAACCGGGGCCAGCGTGCAGAAGCGGCAACGGGCGTTCCTGGATGTCCGCGCGAACGGCAAGGGGTCCAGCCCGACGATGAAGGAAAGCGCGAAGCTGGCGGGTGCGACCGGCGACATCCCGATCGCGCCGCTGGGGTCGGGCTCCGACTACAGTGCATTCCTCCAGCACCTCGGCATCGCCACGCTCGACCTCGGATTCAGCGGCGAGGCGGACCAGGGTGGCGTGTACCACTCGCGCTACGACTCATTCGATCATTACATTCGTTTCGGCGATCCGACCTTCGGGTATGGCGTGGCACTCGCCAAAGTCGCGGGCCACATCGTGCTGCGCACCGCCGATGCGAAAGTGCTGCCGATGCGCTTCGGCGATTTCAGCAGCACGATCGACCGCTACATCCGTGCCTTGCACAAGCAGGCGGACGAAGCGCGCAAGCAAACCCAGGCCGAGCACAAGCTCCTGGATGCGGGTGCCTATCGGCTGGCGGCCGATCCGGATCATCCGGTGGCGCCCCCGGAGCGCCTGTCCGATGTGCCGAAGATCGATTTCGCGCCGCTGGATGCTGCTGCAAAACGGTTGAAGCAAAGCGCCCAAGCCTATGAAAAGGCATATGAAGCGCGTGCCGCCCGTGGTCTGGATATTCCGTCCCCCCAACTCGCGAGGGTGAACGAGTTGCTGGGCACCATGGAGCAGCATCTGCTGGATGCGCAGGGGCTGCCGGGGCGTCCCTGGTACAAGAACCTGATCCAGGCACCGGGTGAGTTGACCGGGTACGCGCCGAAGACCATCCCGGCCGTGCACGAGGCGCTGGATGCACGCGAATGGAACCGTGCCGACCAATACGCGGCGGTGACGGCCAAGGTGCTGGACGGCTACCGTGCGCAGCTCGACAAGCTGACGGCGCTGTTGAAGGGTTGAGCCCGTGGCGATCCCGCACGCCGGCGTGCGGGATCGCAACTTCCGGAGCTTGTCGCAGCCACCATCCTCGCCCGCCTGGAAGTAGCGGCGGCGAACCGGCCCTCTGCATCGGGCCACGCCCGTCGGCGCAGTTCCTTTTGGCGTCTTGCGCGCGCTGGCCGGCCGGCTTTCGAATGCGGGCGGCTTCCGTGACGCGGCTACGTTGCGGATCCGCCTGTGCGGGTGGATGATGAGCCTGCGTTCCCATGGAGCCGGGTGCCCGGGCATGCGTCGCGTCAAACGGCTTTCGTTATTGCTGGCAGTTTTCGTCGCGGCCTGCGCGCAACAGCCTGCCCGGCCCGGGTCCGCCTCGCATACCCATCATGCGATCGATTACGGCAAGTACGTGCTTTCGACGGTGCCGTGGTTCCACTTCACCTCGTTGTACAGCTGGGATTCGAACCAGCCCGGCTATGTCGTGGTCTGGGCCAGCCCCATCGAAGCGTACCGCCTGGCGCTCGCGGGCCCCTGCCTTGGCCTCCAGACCACGGGGATCATCGGCCTTACCTCCCAGGATGGCGAAGTGAGTTCGACCCGTGACGCCGTGATCGCCGGCGGCGATCACTGCCAGATCATGCGCATCGAGCGCCTCGATGCCAGGGCGATCCGCGCGTTGCAGTCCAGGCAGAAGGCCGACGTGCGGCACGCACGATGAGTTCCTGATGGCAGCCACCGCGCAAAATGCACGAAGAATGGCGATGTGGTTGGCGCCGAAACACGCGAAATGGGAAATCCGGTTCCCGCCTGACGCCGGGGCGCATGCACCCCGAGTTCCTGGCGCCTGATCGGCATTCGGCGCGTGAACGCCTGGGATGCGCGCGCTTCCAGAACCGAGCTTTTCAACAGAATTGGCCACAACCAACCATGCACATGCTGTCCGCCAGCGTGCGCTCTCTGTTCAGCGGCAGCAAGGGGACAGGTCGACGAATGGCAACTGTGCCGCCCCCGCGCCGACCAGATTGAAACCACAGGCCAACGACCGGCAGCACGGCTTTCGCTTGAGAGGCAACCCGATCCGTTCCGGTTCCATCATCGGTACCGCGACTCCAGCAAGTCGATTTCGTGTACCAGCTTGCGCGACGTTTCATCGCTTATCTCATGGTTGCGCAGCAGGTTGATGATTTCAGTGCGTTCGCCCCGCAGGGCCGCCATACGGAGGGCCCGTTCTGCGGCGTCCGCCTTGCGCAATCGTCGGGCTTCGGTCTCGTCACGCGTGCGTTCGTGTATGTGGGGTTGGTAAATCGCAATGACACGGCTGGCAGCGTCCGCATAAACCTCGACATCGGCAAGGCCCGCGTTTTCCAAAAGGCTACTTTGGGCCGTCTTGATCGACTCGATCGCGGCCCGAGCTGCAGCTGCTCGGGCCCGGTCTTCTTCTTGCTCGGCCGCAGGCTCCTGCGGCACGTCCAGCCCATGCAGGAGCGGCGGGAGGCTGACGCTGGCGCTTATGAGCGACAACACGATCACGGCGGCGGCGAGAAACACTGCCAAGTCCCGCGCGGGAAACGGGCTGCCATTTGGCATCAGCAAAGGCAAAGTGAGGATGCCTGCCAGCGTAATCGCCCCGCGAACACCGGCAAGAGAGGTTGCAAGAACCAGACGCCAACTTACTTTCTTCGCGTCCATGTCTGCACGGCGGCGACGATACAGATTGACCCTGAGCGACACCCACACCCACACCAGGCGCAGCAACACCAAGCCTGCGGTGACGCCGATTGCGTACACACCGAGCCACCACGGACCGTGGCCGCCACTGGTGTACGTCGAGGCGACGGCACGACGCACGATGCCCGGCAGCTGTTCACCCAGTACCACGAACACGGTGCCGTTCAACGCGAACTGGATGGTGCTCCACACAGCGTGCCGCTGCAGACGGGTGGTGGCCATACTGGTAACGGTGCGCTCGACATAGCTCATGGTGATCCCGGCCGCGACGGCCGCGAGGATCCCGGACGCATGGAGCGCCTCGCTCAGCAGGTAGGCGCCAAACGGGATCAGCAGGCTGATG
>JAICJG010000154.1 GCA_025928585.1 Rhodanobacteraceae bacterium | reverse complement strand
TGTGATAATCGGCGGCATCGGGCTGCTACCCCGGCTGCTGTCGTCGCCGCCGGTGACATACAGCACCGCGTTGGGCGAGCAGCGAACCGAGCAACTGCCTGACGGCACGCGGGTGACCCTCAACACTGAAACCGCTTTGCAGGTGCGTTACGGCCACGGCCAACGCGAAGTCGTGTTGCAACACGGCGAAGCCATGTTCGATGTCGTTCATGACGCTGCGCAGCCCTTCGTCGTTACCGCCGGCGATGGCAGCGTCACTGATCTCGGTACCAGGTTCGCGATACGCGACGACAGCGGCACGGCCATCGTCACCCTGCTGCAGGGACGTGTGGAGATCGCTGCTCGGGATGAACGCAAGCAACTGACGCCGGGCGAACAGGCTCGTTACGGCGCACGCATCGCAGGTATCAGCGTGCGCAAGGTGGATCCGGCTGCCGTCACCGCGTGGCTGCGCGGCCGCCTGGATTTCAACGGCATGCCGCTGGCCCAAGCGATCGCCGATGCCAACCGCTATTCCGCGGTCAAGCTGCGCCTGGGCGATCCGAATCTGGCCCACATGCCGGTGGGCGGCAGCTTCCGCGCAGGTGACAATGCCGCGATTGCCGCGGCTCTCTCCGCCGTCTTTCCGGTGCGCGTGGCCCGCAACGACGCACACGAAATCGTGCTGATGCCGCGCTGAGTGTCCGCGTGTGGTTTCGCGCAGGTAGGGTTGCGCGGCGTTCGATTGTTACCTCCATGCAAGAGGGCGCCAACTTGGCGCCCGCCCATCAGAGGAGGGGGCACATGAGCAAGGCGAACAGTCGGCGCCGCGATAGAGTCGTCGCGAACATCTTGTGTGCGGCGCTCGGCGCGGCGTTGTACGCGACCGTGCCGTTCGCTTATGCGCAATCCGGTGCGTCAAGCGAATCGGTTCGTCAGTACGAGATTCCCGCCGGAGCATTGTCCAGCGCGCTCGGCGCGTGGGGTGCGCAAAGCGACAGGCAAGTGGTCTTCGCGCCCGATCTGGTTGCCGGCAAACAAACCAGGGGTGCTGCGGGCCAATACGGTGCCGAGCAGGCATTGACGCAGTTGCTCGCCGGAACGGGACTCACTTGGAAACGCGTCAATGGGCAAACCTATGCGCTCGAGAAGGCGCCGACGCCGCAACCGCCTCGCACCCATCACGAGCCGGCGGTGAAGTCCAAGGCACCGTCATCCGCTGCCGCGCAGAAAGTGACGCAGTTGGATACGGTCAGCGTCACCGGCACGCGTATCCGCGGGGGTGTTACGGCATCGCCGACGGTCACCGTTACCGCGCAGCAGATCCAGGATGAAGGCTTTACCGACCTTGGCGAGTTGATTCGCAGCATCCCGCAGAACTTCAATGGCGGCCAGAATCCCGGGGTGACCCCCGATGCCGGAGCTGGTGGTGTCTACAATGCGAACATCACCGGGGGCTCCGCGGTGAATTTGCGTGGCATAGGCCAAGATGCCACCTTGACCTTGCTCAATGGTCGGCGAATGTCATACGGCGGGTACGACCAGGCGGTTGACATCAGTGCGATCCCGGTCGAGGCGGTGAGTCGAATCGAGATCGTGACAGACGGCGCTTCCGCCATTTATGGCTCCGATGCGGTCGGTGGCGTGGTCAACGTGATGCTCAAGCGCGATTTCGACGGAGTGGCGGTGGGAACGCGCTATGGCAAAGCGACGGAGGGCGGGCTGTCCACCCGCGAATATGACGTCACCGCGGGCACGACCTGGTCCACGGGCGGCTTGATAGCGACCTTGAAGAAGGAATCCAACGATCCGATCTACGCCGACCAACGCGACTACACGCAGGAGATGTACGGCCCCGCGACCCTCTACCAAGGAGCGGATATTCGCAGCGGGCTCCTCAGCATGCATCAGTCCTTCGGAGACTCCGTCGAACTTCACCTCGATGCACTCCAGACCAAGCGTGACATGCAAAGGGAGGTAGGGTATTCGACAGCCTATCAGCGCATCCCGACCTATACGACGACCTTCCTGATATCTCCGAGCGTTGTCTTCTCGTTGCCAGACGATTGGACGATCAACGTCAGTGCAACCGCGGGAAGGGACAAGACCCAATTCCATGTCGTGGGGGTGAGGAGGGCAACCGGCGAGACATATTTGAATCGCGCGTACAGCTACGGCAACAGAAGTCGCACGTACGAAGCTGATGCCGAGGGCCCGCTGTTTTCGCTGCCGGGTGGCGACGCTCGCCTCGCCGTCGGTGCGGGCTACAGACACAACGATTTCCGGTATTTGTACATTAGCAGCCCGGTGGCAGATGGCAAGGAAGGCAGTCGCTTTGCCTATGCCGAGTTGAACTTGCCGCTGGTGGGTCCGAGCCAGGGTGTCGCAGGAATCCACCGCCTTGAATTGACCGGTGCGATACGTACCGAAGACTATGACAGCTATGGCCGGGTGACTACGCCAAAAGTAGGAGTGGTCTATTCGCCCGGCGCCGACTGGACCTTGAAAGGATCTTGGGGCAAGTCATTCAAGGAACCCACGCTTTTCCAAGGCTATCTCGGGCAGTTCAGTTACCTCTATCCGGTGGCGGTTTTCGGGGGTACCGGTTATGCGCCCGACGCCACGGCGCTGTATCTCAACGGAGGCAATCTCGCCCTCACGCCGGAGCGGGCGACGACATGGAGCGCCTCGATTGCTTTTCACCCGGAGGCATTGCCTCGGTTGGAGACGGAGCTCACCGCGTTCCACATCGACTATACCGACCGTATCGTTCAGCCGATTACCGATATCGCGGGTGTACTGACCAACCCGATCTACACCGATTTCGTCGTTCACGATCCGACAGCCGGCGAACTGGCGAAAGTGTTGGCCAGCACCGAGTTCACCAACTACACGGGCTCTCCTTATGATCCCGGCAATGTCGTGGCGATCGTCGACAATCTATTTATCAATGCGTCGCGGCAACGGGTAAAAGGCATCGACCTGTCGGGTTCCTATCGCTTCGATTTTGCAGACAGCCGGCTGACGTTCCGCGGCTCGGCCAGTTGGCTGGACAGCGAACGGGCGCTGACCCAGACGGCGGCGTTTTCCGATGCGTCGGGCATCTTGTTCTATCCGGCCAAACTCAGCGCCCGTGCGGGGGCGGTCTGGACACGGGGTGGGCTGACGGCTTCTCTCTTCGGAAACTACAAGAGCGGCGTGACGAACCTCGCAGACGGCACCAAGGGAGGTTCTTTCACCACGTTCGATTTGACGTTGCGCTACGACACGAGCGCGAGGGACGGAATTTTCTCCAACATGGCGTTCGAAGCTTCGGCGCAGAACCTGTTCGACAGGGATCCTCCCCTTTACGCGGCGACGTCCTTCGAGAACGCCCCGTATGACTCGACCAACTATTCGGTGATCGGCCGCTTCCTGAGCTTGTCGATATCAAAACGTTGGTAGGTCCGCTGCACCGTCGAGCGTCACCCCTTCGATGTGAAACGCCACACGCATGCGCGATCGCGTGCGCGGCCGGATCGACACAGTTCAAGGAAAGCCGAATGTTCATATGCTTCAAGAAAATGGTGATATCGGCAGGCGTATTGCTCGTTTGCGCCGGTTCCGTGCATGCGGAAGCGATCTCGTCGCGCCGCCTTTTGGAGGTCGCAGACCTCACGGGTCCTGCCATTTCGCCGGATGGGCGCAGTGTTGCCTTCAGGCTCGAGCAGGCGTCGGTCGTGCGCAATACCTTCGATGTCTTCTGGTACGTGCAAACAATGGATGGCAAGTCGCCTCCCCACCGGGTTGCGGATGGCGGCGTGCTGTTGCATGACAGCGCCGGGGGTTCGGTGCCCGGCCATGCCGTCTGGTCACCCGATGGGCGTTGGATTTACTACCGTGCGCTGGTGGATGGCCAGCTGGCCGTCTGGCGTGCGGCCGCGGATGGTTCCGGTGCGGAGCCGGTGACACACGATCCGGCGGATGTTCGCGACTTCGTGCTGAGTGCCGACGGCAAGACCCTGAAGTACAGCGTCGGCGCCACGCGCGCCGCGGTCATTGCGGCCGAGCAGGCTGAATACGATCGCGGCATCCATATCGACGATGCCGTGCCCGTTGGCCAAGGTGGTCTATTCCGCTCGGGCAACATCGATGGGCGGCTGGAGACGCAACGCTTTCCTTCGGACAGGGAAGGTTGGGACCGTGTCCAGCTGCTCGCCGAGGTTCCGGAC
>JAICJG010000111.1 GCA_025928585.1 Rhodanobacteraceae bacterium | reverse complement strand
GGCCAGCCGTAGCGGCCGACGAGCCAGGGCGCAACGAACAGGTTGACCGCGGCGCCGGTGGTACCGGCGCCGAATACGCCCATCGCGAGTCCGCGACGCGCGGCGGGAAAGAAGCGCGCGACATAGGGTGTGCCCACTGCGAACGACGCACCGACCGCTCCCAGGGTGAAGCCGACCAGGAGGAATTCCCACAGCGCCGTGGCATAGCCCACCAGCCACGCCGGGATCACGCACGCCAGCAGCAGCGCGGTCATGACCGGACGGCCGCCGAAGCGGTCGGTCCAGATTCCCAGCGGGAGGCGCAAGGCGGCGCCGCTCAGCACCGGCGTCGCGGTGAGGAGGCCGAACTCGGTTGCGTTGAGACCCAGCGCCTTGCGGATCGGGATGCCGATGACCCCGAATACCATCCAGACGGCAAAACACACCACGAATGCAAACGTACTCACGCCCAGCACTCGCCATGCCTTGCCCATCTGCCGACCTCACCCGGTTGATCGTGACGGAGCGCGCATCGACCGCGGAGCGAACCGCACAATCGATGCGGGCACCGGCAGCATAGTCAGACCGCCTCGCGGATGCCAGCCCCGGTCTTGATCCGGATCAACCGCCGGCTTGCCGCGAGCCCGCATGCTGGCTCCGCCGCCGATGCCGCGGGCAGCAGCGCACGAGGACGAGACGGAGCACATTCCCATGAAGATACTGTTGCCGGTGGATGGCAGTCCCAGCAGTTCGCGCGCGGTTCGCCATGTGATCCGGCACTGGGCTGCGGAAGGGACGGTGTCGCTCGTGCTGCTGCACGTGGACCCGCCGCTGATCGAGCGGGTGGCGCGATACCTGAGCACCGAGGATCTTGCCCGCTTCCACGAGGATCGCGCGAAGGCCGCAGCGCGCCCGGCGCGCAACGCATTGCGCAAGGCCGGCGTGCCGTTCGAGGAAAGGCACGAAGTCGGGGATCCGGCCCTCCGCATCATCGGTCTCGCCGCGAGACTGCGCTGCGACCTCATCGCCATGGGTTCGCATGGCCGTGGCGCGTTCCTGAGCGCCGTGCTGGGCTCGGTCGTGATGAAAGTGCTCTCGCACTCGAAGGTGCCGGTGCTGGTCGTGCGATAGCCATCACGCCACCGGCGAAACGGCGCGTTGCCGGCGCGACCCCTGGATGCCGAGCCGCAACAACACGAGCCATGCGGACAGCAGCAGGAGCATCATCCCGAGGGTCGCCGCCGCCGACGGGTCCGGCAGCGCCAGTCCCATGAGGGCGCGCAATGCCGGGATGCCGAGCACGCCGGCGAGAACCGCGGCGACCCCGACCAGCATCCACATGAGCCACGGGTTGCGGTGACCCCGGCGCCAAAGGCCACCACCGTGGTTGGCCAGCGCAAGCCCGAACAGGCCGGCCAGCAGTCCCGCGAAGGCGGTCGCGCGGACCTGCGCCGCACCCTCTCCCTGCGCCAGCAGCAGGGCACAGCCCGCGACCAGCAACGCCGCCAGCCCCGCGCCCTGGAGCATTGCGAAAGCGAGCCGTGCAGGCGCAAACGGTGTGTGGGTCCGCGGCCGCGGCGGTCGTCGCATCACGTCCGGGTTTTCCGGACCGGCTTCGAATACCATCGAGGACGCCGGGTCGATCAAGAGCTCCAGCAGCACGATGTGGACCGGCGCCAGCAGCACGGGCCAGTGCAGGAGCGCCGGCACCAGCGCGAGGGCGATGATCGGAACGTGCACCGCGAATATGAAACCGGTCGCCTTGCCGATGTTGTCGTAGATGCGGCGCCCCTGGCGAATGGCGCGCACAATGCTGGCGAAGCTGTCGTCCAGCAGCACCAGCGCCGCGGCCTCGCGGGCCACGTCGGTGCCGCGCTCGCCCATCGCGATGCCGACATCGGCCGCCTTCAGCGCCGGCGCGTCGTTGACACCGTCGCCGGTCATCGCGACCACTTCTCCGGACTGCTGCAGCAGACGCACCAACCGCAACTTCTGTTCCGGTCGCAGGCGCGCGCAGATATCGATTTGCCGGAGCCGCTCGGCCAGTGCCGCATCGTCGAGCCGATTGATGTCCCCGCCGGTCAGCACGCCCGCGCGTCCGGACAAGCCGATGGCGCCGGCGATCGCGCGCGCGGTGACCGGGTGGTCGCCGGTGAGCATCAGGACGCGCACCCCGGCGCTCCTGCATTCGGCGATCGCCGCAGGCACGTCCGCTCGCGGCGGGTCGCCGAACCCGAGCAGGCCGGCGAAGCCCAAGGCGAACTCGAGCTGCCGTTCCGGCAATTCCGGACGGTGCCATACCCCATTGGCAACGCCCAGCACGCGCAGGCCCCGGGCCGCGAGACCGGCGGCTTCGCGCAACACGTCGGCGCCAGCCGCCTCCGGCAACCGGCACAGTTCCACAATCGTTTCGGGTGCGCCCTTGACGGCCACCCGATAACCGGGTTGGCCGGCCACGGTATAGGCGCGCGTCGTTGCCAGGGTCTCGGAGGTGAGCGCGTACTCGCGCGCCAACATCCAGCCAGGACGCGCGCGACGTTCCGCGTCGAGGCGGCTGGCGAGCTCGAGGATCGCTTTCTCCATCGGATCGAACGGCTCGGGCGGCGTCGCCAGCAGCCCGCATTCGGCGAGTCCGAGTGCGGCTTCGGGCAGCGGCCCCATGGCTTCGTCGTTCGGATCCGCGTGCAATCCATCAGCGGTGACCAGCGCGGCGACCCGCATGCGGTTCTGGGTCAGGGTGCCGGTCTTGTCGGCGGCGAGCACGGTGATCGCGCCCAGCGCTTCCACCGCCGAGACGCGCCGCGTCAGCACGCGGTGCCGCGACAGCCGCCAGGCACCCATCGCGAGGAACACGGTCATCACGACCGGGATTTCCTCGGGCAGGATGGCCATGCTCAGCGCGACGCCTGCGAGCAGGCTGGCGATGAACGTCTGTGCGTTCCAAAGCCAGTTGAGCAGGCAGTAGCCGGCGGCGAGCGCCAGCGCGAGCGCGCTGAGGGTGCGGACCAGTCGCCGCGACGCCTGCTGCAGGCCCGAGACGGATTCCTGGGTCGCCGCCAGCATCGTGCCGATCTCGCCGACGCGCGTCGCACTGCCGGTCGACGAAACGCGCGCCAACGCTTCGCCGCGAGTCACGACCGTGCTGGCAAACACGAGCTCGTGTCCGGGTGCGGCGCGATGCGCCACCGCGACCGCCTCGCCGGTCAGGAGGGACTCGTCGACCTCGAGGCTGCCCTCCAGCAGGGTGCCATCGGCGGCAATCCGGTCGCCTTCGTGCAGGGCCAGCAGGTCGCCCGGCACCACGTCGCGCCCGGCGATGCGGATCCGTTGCCCCTCGCGTATCACCAGCGCGCGCGGTGCCGAGAGATCGCGCAGCGCTTCCAGCGCGCGCTGGGTCCGCCGCTCCTGGAACAGCGTGATGCCGATGACGATGAAGATCGATCCCAGCAGGAACAGTGCTTCGGCGAGGTCGCCGAGCGCCAGGTACAACACGCCGGCCACCAGCAGCATCAGGAACATCGGCTCGGCAAGGACCTTCAGCACGATCCGGTGCAGCGGTTCGGGTCCGCTGCCGGGCAGGGCATTCGGGCCGTGCTCGGCAAGCAGCCGGCGTGCCTCGGCGTGGTCGAGGCCGCGGCGCCACGCATCCGGTTCGCGCGCGGACTGCGGGCGTGGCGACGCGAGGGGGGAGCTTGCGTCGCGGGGCGTCGCCGTCTTCACCGGCAGGTGTAGCCGCCGTCGATCACGAGCTCGCTGCCGGTCACGAACTTCGCTTCGTCGGATGCCAGGTACACCGCGCCCCAGGCGATGTCGTCGGGCTCACCCATGTGGCCGAGCGGGTGCAGTGCGTCGGTGTTCCTGCGTTGCTCCGCGAGGTCGCCGCCATGGCTCGCGAGGTGGCCCTCGACCATCGGCGTCCAGATGAAACCGGGGTGGATCGAATTGACGCGGATGCCGTCGCCTGCATAGAGCAGGGCGTCGGTCTTGCTCATCAGCCGCACCGCGCCCTTGGACGCGTGGTAGGGCGGCACGTCCGCCGCACCGACCAGCCCGTAGATCGACGACAGGTTGATGATGCTGCCGCCCCCGCTCCTTCGCAGGTGCGGCAGCGCGTGCTTGGTGCAGAAGAACACGCCCTTGACGTTCACGGCCTGCACCCGGTCCCATTCCTGTTCGGTCAGTTCATGCGTCGGCTTGTCGGGGCCGGCGATGCCGGCGTTGTTGACCAGCACGTCGAGACGCCCGAATTTCCCGGCGGCCGCATCGATTGCCGCGGCGACCTGCCGCTCCGAGGCGACATCGGCGTGCAGGTAGATCGCGGCTTCCGTGTTTCCCGCGAGGCCACGTGCCAGCGCGGCGCCGGCTTCATCGTGGATGTCCAGGATCGCCGCGCGCGCGCCTTCGCCTACCATCCGGCGCGCGCACGCCGCGCCGATGCCCACGGCACCGCCGGTGATCACGGCGGCCTTGCCCTCGAGTCGTTTCATTCCGGGACCTGTCGATGGACGGCGGCGTCCGGCGCTGTGGCGAGGCACGCCCTCAGCAGCAGGTGCTGCAGCTCCTGTAGTCGCAGCAGTATTGCCAGCCGCTCTGGCCATCGAGCTGGCAGCACATGCAGCACTGGTCCTCATCGTCCAGTTGCACGCCGAGGTCCACGAGATTGATGCCTGCGACCTTGACCTTGTCGGACAGGCCGAGCTTCCTCAGGACGTCACCGAACCCGGCGACGATGTCCGCGTGCCTCTTGCGAACCTCGGCAAGGATCGCCTTTTGCTCTTCCGGCACGGGCTTTCCGGCGCCGCCTTTCCCACCGCGGCACTTGCAGCGATGGCTCTCGAGGGTGCTGACCCGCGCCTCGAGCGCACCGAGATCCTTTCCCATCTGGTATAGGGCTTCCATGAATGGCTCCTCATCTTCGTGGAGTGCGGATGCACCAAGAGCTTCCCGGTTTCACGGCAAACAGCCGGCGCGACCGCATCCGCTTGGCCTCGCCCCGGGTCATATTCACCACACCGCGCGGCCGGTGTGCCGCACCAGCCGTTCCGGAATTTCCGCGCGGATCGCGGCCGTGTTGCGGCGCGTAAGGTTCTTGGGTACCTCGAGAACAACCGTCTTGCGCAAACGCTCGCCCAGAGCGGTGTGGAGCGCTCCGAGAAACCGCGGCGGCGCGATCAGCACCAGCTTTCCGCAGCGGTGCGAGGTGCTGCCGTGCTCCAACTTCGATGCGAGTACGCCCGCAAACTTTGCGGCGATCTTCTCGCGCGGCGGCGTGGACGAGTCGATCGCGTGCCGGCTGTCGCCGAAGCGGTCGTGGACCCGGGAAGGCGGCCCGTGCTCCAGTTCATGCCCCGGGGTTCGCGCCGCCGCGTTGATGTAATCACCGATTTCCTCGAGCTGGTCCGCGCCGTCGCCGAGCGAAAACAGGCGTGCGCGTGCGGTATCGGCAACGAGGATCCAGGTGTCCGGCACGGCGGCATCAACTGAACGTGAGGTGGTCTTCGACTTTGCGCACGCCCGGCGCCGACCAGACCGCACGCTCGACGGCCTGCATCTCGCTCCAGTTGTCCACCCGGCCGTCGATCCGCACCGTACCGTCGTCGCGGATGTCCACGCGAACCGCGTCGGCCGCGACCTCCGCGTGCCGCTTCAGCGCGTCCTCGATGCGACGGCGCACGTCGCCGAACTGCGCGATCGACGCGAGCGTGATGTCGTTGATGACTCCCTTGACACCGCTGAGCTTGCGGACCTCGCTTTCGGCGGCCAGGCGCTGGTAGTTCCAGTTCACGGTGCCCGTCAGGGTCACCCAGCCCTCGGAGACCCGGACCCGCACGCGGTCGCGCGGCACCACCGCGTTCCAGGCCAGGATGTTGAGGGCCCGCTGCGCGATCTCGTCGTCGTTCTGCTTCTTGTCGCCGGGCAGACGGACTTCGATCTTCTGCGCGATGCCCTTGACGCCCTTCACCCGCCACGCGGCACGTTCCGCGGCCGTCTTCTGCACATAGTCCGTAACGTACCCGCTCAACGTCACCACGCCGTTTTCGGCCGACACCCCGATGTCGGCGGCGTCGATGCTGGGTTCGAATTCCAGTTCGTCAATGACGAGCTGGCGCAGTTGCTTGTCGCTCATGGTGGATTGCTCCGTTCCGGAAATCGGGGTTCCATTTCACGCGGGCTGCGGGTGGAGGTATTGATCCGCGTCAACATTTGCCGCGTCGGGAATGGATGCGGCAAGGAGACCGTCGTCGAACCGTGCAGGCCTTCATGCACGGGTTTCCACCCGCCGCGGTGGACCCCGGACCAGGCCGCGCGAGCCCATGAACCGGCGTTTCATGAGTTCCACCAGCAGCAGGTAGGTCGCGGTGGCGACCGCAAGGAACGCGAAGAATGCGGGTGGCAGGCGCACGAATCCGAAGTCGGCGCCCAGCGGCGTCATCGGCAGCACGATGCCGATGGCCACCGAGACGATGACGCTCACGATCAGGGCTGCGCTGGGCCGGCTTTTCAGCGGATTGCCGGCGGTGCGGATCACGAACAGCACCAGGGTCTGCGACGCCAGCGACTCGACGAACCAGCCGGTGTGGAATTCCTGCTCGCCGGCGTGCAGCCACGCCAGCAACACATAGAACGTCAGGAAGTCGTAGAGCGAGCTGATCGGTCCGACGCCCAGCATGAAGCGGCGGATCAGCCCAATGTCCCAGCGGCGGGGCGCGGTCAGTTGCCCGGCATCGACGTTGTCGCCGGGAATGGTGACCTGCGCCATGTCGTACAGGAAATTGTTGAGCAGGATCTGGGTCGGCAGCATCGGCAGGAACGGCAGCATCAGCGATGCCGCCGCCATGCTGAAGACATTCCCGAAATTGGAACTCGTGCCCATCAGCAAGTACTTGGTGACGTTGGCGAATGCCTTGCGGCCCTCGATCACGCCGGCGTGCAGTGCGGCCAGGTCGCGCTCGCCCAGCACGATGTCGGCGGCGTCGCGCGCCACGTCCACCGCGTTCACCACGGAGATCCCGACGTCCGCCGCGTGCAGCGACGGTGCGTCGTTGATCCCGTCACCGAGGAAACCCACCACGGCGTGGCGGGCTTTCAGCGCGAGCACGATGCGATGCTTCTGCGCGGGACTTACGCGTGCGAACACGCTGACGCGCTCGGCCACGACGCCGAGCGCGTCCGGGGCCAGCTTTTCGACCTCGGCGCCGGTCATGACCTCGCGCGTGTCGAGCCCGACCTGTTCGCACACATGGCGCACCACGAACTCGTTGTCGCCGGACAGGATCTTCACCACCACGCCGTCGCGGGCCAGCGTGCGCAGAACACCGGCAGCATCCGGCAGCACCGGGTCCGCGAACGACACGAAGCCCGCGAGGACCAGCCCGGTTTCATCGGAAGCTGCGTAGCGCGCCTTGCGGTCGACCTCGCGCCAGGCGATCGCCAGCACCCGCAGGCCCTGGCGGCCGTAGGCATCGCAAACGCGCCGCGCCGCGGCCTGTGCTGCCGAATCCAGCGCATGGATCGTGCCGTCCACCGCGTATTGCGAGCAAAGCGGCATCACGGACTCGGGTGCGCCCTTGGTGACCAGCAGGTCCTTGTCGCCAGGAGAGGTCGCGACGACGCTGAGGCGGCGGCGCTCGAAATCGAAGGGGATCTCGTCGAGTTTGCAAAAGCCGCCCTGCAGCGGCGTGCACCCGCGCACGATGGCTTCGTCCAGCGGGCTGCGGATACCGGTCTGGATGGAACTGTTGAGGTGCGCGAGCCCTGCGGTGCGGGCCGAAGGATCGCCGTACAGGTCCACCGCCGCGAAGACATCGGTCTCGTTGCGCGTCAGCGTGCCGGTCTTGTCGCTGAGCAGCACGGTCATGCTGCCGAAATCCTCGATCGCGGCCAGATGCTTCACCACCACGCCGTGGCGTGCCATCTGCTTCGCCCCGCGCGCCAGCGTGACGGTGGTGATCATCGGCATGAATTCCGGCGTCAGCCCGACCGCCAGCGCGAGTGCAAACAGCAGGGTTTCCAGCAACGGTCGATGGAACAGGATTCCGGCCAGCACGACCAGCAGCACCAGGCCGATCACGGTACGCATGATCAGCCGGGCGAACCCTGCCAGACCGCGTTCGAATTCGGTGGGAGGCGGCCGCTCGGACAGGCGCGCTGCGACGTCGCCGAACGCGGTATCGCGGCCCGTCTCGGTCACGATGGCCGTGGCGGTACCGGCGACGACCGAAGTGCCGAGAAACACCAGGTGGCGCGCATCGGCTCCGGTAGTGCCCATCGGCTGCTCACAGGCATCCTTTTCGACCGGCGCAGATTCGCCCGTCAGGGCGGCCTGCTGCACGTGCAGATCGCGCGCTGCCAGCAGCCGTGCATCCGCGGGGACGCGATCCCCGGCGGCGAGGCGAATCACGTCGCCCGGGACCAGCGTGCGGCGCGGCACTTCGCGCCATTTGCCGTCCCGGCAAACGCTCGCG
>JAICJG010000120.1 GCA_025928585.1 Rhodanobacteraceae bacterium | reverse complement strand
CGAGGTGCTCTGGAAACTCGGGCAGCAAGAGCACGCGCGCGAGGTGTTCGCGCGCGTGCGCAAGCTCGATCCGCACAATCCGTCATTGCGGCATGCCGAGCGGCGGTTGCATCCATGAGGGGACGGATACGTCTCGCGCCGGCCGTGGTGCTCGCAGGCCTGTTGCTGGCGGCGTGCGCGCCGGTGCCGGTACGACATCCGGGTACGACTGCGCAACTCGCTGCGCAGGCCACGCGCGAAGGGACTCTCGGCGCGCAGGTCGATTGGGGCCTGCACGCCCGCTTCGCCGCTTCGGACGGACGGCACGGCGGCAGCGGCAGCCTGGACTGGAGCCAGCACGGCGAAAGATTCCAGTTCACGCTGCGGGCGCCGATCACCGGCAAAAGTGTGCAGCTCGATGGGGGTCCGAATGGCGCGGTGCTGACCGGTGCAGGGCGCGGGCCACTCGCCGGCCGCAATGCCGGCGAGGTACTGCGCGCGGAGTTCGGTTGGAGCGTCCCGGTGGCGGACCTCGCGTGGTGGGTGCGGGGCCTGCGGGCGCCGGGCACGTCCGCGATCCTCACCTTCGGAGCGAACGGGCTGCCCGCGACCCTTGACCAGGATGGCTGGCATGTCGAATATCGCGACTGGTATGCCGAGCGCAGCCTGCCGCTGCCGCGCAAGGTGTACGCCAGCCGCGATCCCTACAGCGTCCGGTTGTCGATCGAGCAATGGGAGGGCGCCGGGTTGCCGTGACAGCGCAGGCTGCCGCCGGGTTCGCTGCCTGGAACGAGGTACCCCCGATGCCGTTGCTGAATTGACGGGACTGGGGCGGTCGGCGACAATAGGCGGCTTTTCTGCGCGGCCTTTGCGAGGTCCGCCGGTCCGCGCGCGGCGCGGCAGGATGCCGGATGAAACCAGTCTCGCAGGATTTTGGCAGATGGACCGCCAGTGCGGTGCTGCTTGGCCCCGCGGCGGAACACGTGGCGCGGCTTTGCCGCGACCGTGTCGATCGCGCCGGGCACGCTGCCCGGTCACGATCAATCGAAAACAGCAGTGTGCAGGATTTCGGCACATGGATGTGCCGGTGCAGAGGCGCCTGGCGCCGCTGCGGAACACGTGGCGCGGTTTTGCCGCGACCGTGTTCATCGCGCCGGGCACGATGCCCGGTCGCGATCAATGATGGGGCGTAGCCAAGTGGTAAGGCACCGGGTTTTGATCCCGGCATTCGCAGGTTCGAATCCTGCCGCCCCAGATCCCCATGGACCGGCCTGCGAACACCCGTGGCAACGAGTACGGCACCAGACATGCACAACGCGCAATCCAGCCTGTTGTTGTTCAGCGGCAACGCCAACCGCAAGCTGGCGGAGGATGTTGCTCGCACGCTCGGCGAGCCCTTGGGCAAGGCGGTAGTCGGCACGTTTTCCGATGGCGAGGTGCAGGTCGAGATCGACGAAAACGTGCGCAACCAGGACGTCTTCGTGATGCAGTCGACCTGCGCGCCGGTTGCGGAAACCCTGATGGAATTGCTGGTGCTGGTCGACGCGCTGAAGCGGGCCTCGGCTGCCAGCGTCACCGCGGTGATCCCGTACTTCGGCTATGCGCGCCAGGACCGGCGCCTCCGCGCCGCGCGGGTTCCGATCACGGCCAAGGTCGCCGCGAAGTTGATCACGGCGGTCGGGACCGACACCGTATTGACGGTCGATATCCACGCCGACCAGATCCAGGGCTTCTTCGACATTCCGTTCGACAACGTATACGCCTCGCCGGTGCTGCTGGCCGACATCTGGCGCAAGCACGGCACCGAGGGGGTCACGGTGGTGAGTCCGGACGTCGGCGGCGTGGTGCGCGCCCGCGCGGTCGCCAAGCGCCTGGACGATGCCGACCTCGCGATCATCGACAAGCGCCGGCCGCGCGCGAACGAGGCGACCGTGATGAACATCATCGGTGACGTGGTCGGCAAGACCTGCGTGCTGGTCGACGACATCGTCGACACCGCCGGCACCCTGTGCGCTGCCGCCAAGGCGCTCAAGGACCGCGGCGCCAGGCAAGTGGTCGCGTACTGTACCCACGCGGTGCTGTCGGGGCCGGCGGTACGCAACATCGAACAATCGCAGATGGACGAGCTGGTGGTGACCGACACCATTCCGCTGAGCGCAGAAGGCGCCGCCTGCGGCAAGATCCGCCAGTTGTCGGTGGCCCAGTTGCTCGCCGAAACCGTGCGCCGGATGGCGTTCGGCGAATCGGTGAGTTCGTTGTACGTGGATTGACAGCAGGGAGCAGGGCAAAGGGAGCAGGGAAGAAGGCTTGCGCTTTTCCCCTGCTCCCTGCTCCCTGCTCCCTGACCCCACTCTCCTGGTCGCGGGGGAGTTTTCGTCCGCCGTGAGGTGGATTCATGCAACACGAGGTAACAAGCAAATGGCAACCATTCATGAAATCACGGCCGAATCCCGTGCCGACCAGGGCAAAGGTGCGAGCCGCCGCCTGCGTCGCGCCGGCAAGGTTCCGGCCATCGTGTACGGCGCAGGTGTACCGGCGGAAGCTGTCCAGTTCGACCACGAGTCGCTGGCGCTCGCCGCCCGCAACGACTGGTTCGCGTCGTCGATCCTCGACCTGCTGGTGGAGGGCAAGCGCCAGAAGGTCCTGCTGCGGGATCTGCAGAAGCATCCGGTCAAGCCCCAACTGCTGCACTTGGACTTCCTGCGCATCGACGAAGCGAAGCCGATCCGGGTGTACGTGTCGATCCGCTTTTTGAACCAGGAAAAGTCGCCGGCGGCCAAGACTTCCGGCGTGGTGATCTCGCATAACCAGACCGAAGTCGAAGTATCGTGCCTGCCGAAAGACCTGCCCGAGCACATCGATCTCGATCTCACCGAACTGGCGCTTGGCGACATCGTGCACCTCTCCGACCTGAAGCTCCCGGCGGGCGTTGAAATCCCCGAGCTGAAACTCGGCAAGGAATACGACCACACCGTGGTTTCCGCGCAGGCGGTCCGCGAGGAAGCCGAGGCGGCCCCCGAGGCCGCGGAAGGCGAGGCGGCCGGAGAAGGCGCAGCGGCACCGGCTGCGGGCGAAGCCGCGGCGGCCGCGAAGCCCGACGGGTCGGCGGAGAAGAAGTAGAGCCGGCACGAGGCAGGGAGCGGGCAGGCAAGTCTTCGCCCGCGTCCCTGTTTTCCGATTCCGCCAAGGGCAGCCGAGCGATGGGTCGTTTCATTCACGCGGCCTCCCGGGACGGGCAATGACCGTCCCGGGGCGTGCACGGATGGGGGCAGGGGGCCATTGAAATGACCGGCATCCGTGTCATCGCGGGCCTCGGCAACCCCGGTCCCGAATACCTTCGCAACCGCCACAACGCCGGCTTCTGGTTCGCGGATGCCTTGGCGAGCGGGGCAGGCGAGCGTTTCGGTTTCGAGAGTCGCCTGCATGCCGCGACCTGTCGCATCCGAATCGACGACGAGCAGGTGCGGGTGATCAAACCGAATACTTTCATGAACGAAAGTGGCCGTGCGGTGGTCGCGGCGCTCAACTACTGGAAAGCCGCGCCGGAGGAACTGCTGGTCGTGCACGACGATCTGGATCTTCCGCCGGGTACCGCGCGCTTGAAGTGCGATGGCGGCCACGGCGGCCAGAACGGTCTCCGGGACATCATGGCGCGGCTGGGGCACGGGCGATTCCATCGCTTGCGCATCGGCATCGGCCATCCGGGTGATCGCAATCGCGTGACGCCCTGGGTGCTCGGCAATCCTTCGCCGGCCGACGAGGACGCGATGCTGGATGCGATTGCCCGTGCGCTCGACGTGCTGCCGCTCACCGTCGCCGGCGAATTCAATGAAGCGATGAAGCGGTTGCATACAGCAGGGAGCAGGGAGTAGGGAGCAGGGACCCCGACCGGCTTTTTCCCTGCACCCTGCTCCCTTGACCCCTGCTCCCTGGAGTTCCCATGGCCATCCAATGCGGCATCGTCGGCCTGCCCAATGTCGGCAAGTCCACGCTCTTCAATGCGCTGACCAATTCACGAGTCCGCGCCGAGAATTTCCCGTTCTGCACCATCGACCCGACAGCAGGCGTGGTGCCGGTACCCGACCCGCGCCTGCAGCAACTCGCGGACATCGCGCACCCGCAGAAGATCATCCCGGCCTCGGTCGAATTCGTGGACATCGCGGGGCTGGTCGCCGGCGCATCGAAGGGGGAGGGACTCGGCAACCAGTTCCTTGCGCACATCCGCGAGGTCGACGCGATCGCGCACGTGGTGCGTTGTTTCGAACACCCGGACATCGTGCACGTCGCCGGCAGGATCGACCCGATCGCCGACATCGAAACCATCGACACCGAACTTGCGTTGGCCGACCTCGAATCCGTGGACAAGGCCATGCAGCGCGTCGAGCGCGCCGCCAAGGCCAACGACAAGGAGGCACTGGCCAAGCGCCCGGTGCTGGAAAAATTGCGGGCCGCCTTGAACGACGGCAAGCCCGCGCGTTCGGTGGCGCTGGATGACGAGGAACGCGCCGCGATCCGCGACCTGTTCCTGCTGACGATGAAGCCGCTGATGTATGTCGCCAACGTGCGCGAGGATGGTTTCGAAAACAACCCCCATCTCGACGCGGTACGCCAGCACGCGGAAACCGAAGGCGCGGTGGTGGTGCCGGTGTGCGCTGCGATCGAGGAAGAACTCGCGCAGCTGGACGAAGCCGATCGCGGCGAGTTCCTGGCCTCGATGGGCCTGAGCGAAGCGGGCCTCGACCGCGTGATCCGCGCGGCCTACACACTGCTCGGCCTGCAGACCTATTTCACCGCCGGCGAAAAGGAGGTGCGTGCGTGGACGGTGAAGCGCGGCGCCACCGCGCCGCAAGCTGCAGGCGCGATCCACACCGACTTCGAGAAAGGCTTCATCCGCGCGGAAACCGTGTCATTCGATGATTACGTGAAGTACCGTGGCGAAGCCGGCGCGCGCGATGCTGGCCGGCTGCGCCTGGAAGGCAAGGAATACCGCGTGCAGGAAGGCGACGTGCTGCACTTCCGCTTCAACGTGTGAATACTCGAAGCCTCACGAAGCCATTCATCACGGAAATCCGAAACGATCCCGGCCATGGATGCCGGCCTGGCAGAGGCCTTCCGGGCGCCCCGTACATGACGCCAATCCGTCCGGCAGGGCAGCCGATCTGAGCGCCGAAGTCGGCCCGGCTGAAGGGCGGGCGGACCATGGTGGGCCCTGGCGATGTCCAGCGTTCGTTCAGCCAGGTCATATCGACCGGGATGGCGTGGTGGCGCCGAGGGGCGCGTTGGAGGTCGGGCACCCGGAGCTTCGACGCCTTTCCGCGCGTGTCGAGAGTGGATTGGCGGGGTGGCGGGTTGGCGCTGCTGGACGCGGGGCAAGCCGGTGGCGCGCCTGGAGCGCCCGGGCATGGTTTCCGCGGCGTCGCGCGGCGGGTGCCGGCTCACCCGAAAGTGTCCCCGCGGCAGCGGCAAGGTCACGGTGGCCCAGGTGCTGCGACCCCTCCCAGAGGTTGACTTGCGGCCTCTGAGACGCGAAAATACGCGGTCTTTGTGATGCAAACTGCTCGAGCCCGGGTGTCATTGCGCATGCCGGGTTGTTCGCGTCGCTGCGTTGCCAGCGGTGCAGGACGAAAGAATTTGGAGGGTACCCAAGCGCCCAACGTGGGCACGCAGCAAGTTTGACCTGCTGGCTCACGCCTTCGATGGGCTTTCAGGATCCTTCGGTGGGCCTTTCAGGCAGAGCTACGGAACAAAAATCGGAGGGGTACCCAAGCGGCCAACGGGGGCAGACTGTAAATCTGCTGGCTCACGCCTTCGGTGGTTCGAATCCACCCCCCTCCACCAGCTTTCAGACAATGCATGCAACGGAGCCACGGCTCCGCCAGAGAACGCCGCCGACGCGGGAGTAGTTCAATGGTAGAACCTCAGCCTTCCAAGCTGATGGTGCGGGTTCGATTCCCGTCTCCCGCTCCATTGGATCTGCCCGAGGAACTCCATTCGGGGCGGGAACTGCCGACCCGAGGCGCAAAGCGCTGAAGCTGGCCGGTCGGCGCGGCCCGCCGCACGCATGGGTGCAGGATGCCCCAAAGATTTTCTCAATGAACAATCCGCTCACGTAGCTCAGTCGGTAGAGCACTTCCTTGGTAAGGAAGAGGTCACAGGTTCGATTCCTGTCGTGAGCACCAGACCAGCAGGGAGCAGGGTAGAAGGAGCAGGGAAGAGCAATGGCGGCAGCAACGGGCTCTTGTTTTTCCCGTGCTCCCTGCTCCCGAATTCCAGATTCATGAAGTCGTAGAACTCAACTGACCTCAAACTCGCAGATTGCAAAAAAACAGGTAGAACGTCATGTCCAAAGAGAAATTCCAGCGCAGCAAGCCGCACGTGAACGTGGGGACGATTGGTCACGTGGACCACGGCAAGACGACCTTGACGGCGGCGCTGACGAAGGTGGGGGCCGAGCGTTTTGGGGGTGAGTTCAAGGCTTACGACGCGATCGACATGGCGCCGGAAGAGAAGGCGCGCGGGATCACGATTTCGACTTCGCACGTGGAATACGAGTCCCCGAAGCGCCACTACGCGCACGTGGACTGCCCGGGTCACGCGGACTACGTGAAGAACATGATCACGGGTGCGGCGCAGATGGACGGTGCGATCCTGGTGGTGTCGGCGGCGGACGGTCCGATGCCGCAGACGCGCGAGCCCATCCTCCGGGGTCGCCAGGTGGGGGTGCCCTACATCGTGGTGTACATGAACAAGGCCGACATGGTCGATGACCCGGAGCTCCTGGAGCTGGTCGAGATGGAAGTGCGCGAGCTT